>DATDCV010000061.1:0-27799 GCA_036524155.1 Verrucomicrobiia bacterium | reverse complement strand
CCACTGAAAAGAAAACAAAGACACCCGCCGCAGTGACCTCCGCATAATTAACACCTCAGCATAATGTCCATTATGCGGAGCTCCGCATAATGGACAAAAGCTGTCCAAGTGAAAAAAAGTTTTTCATAGGTGACCTTGGGTGAGGGCCGCTGCAAAGAGGAGCAAAGGGCCAAGAGGGACCAACCGCGGAAGACGCGAAAAGTCGAGCGTGACGGGCAGCGGTGGGCGGAAAGGCTGAAGGCTAAAGGATAAAGGATAAAGTGGGACGGGGGCGCATAGTTCACCTTTGAAGGCGCGGTCCAGGATGGCCGAGAGGAGGGCGTAGCCGGCGCGGAATTGCGGGTGTGTGGTGCTCATGCTCCGTAACCGCCGGTGTGCATAGGATAGTCGTCAAACACTTTTCGGCGCATGGCGACTGAACTCAGCGCAACTCGAGGACAACCCAGCCGATCGGCCATTTCGACTACCCAAGGCTCGCTCAGGCCCTGTTCCAACTGCCGCTCCCAATAGGCATATTCCTCGTCAAACGCGTTCAGATACGCCTTGTAGGATTTGCGCTTCAGCTTTCCTCCGCCATTGACGGCGCGCAAGAGGTTCAGCCCCTGCGTCGAGAATCGATCTAGTGGCACGAGCCTGTCTGGACGCAAAAAGAACCCGACCTTAGAAACCAATGAAACCGGAAAACATCCGCGTGAGGTCCAGCCCTGCCGCTGGATGTGAAGGGCGGTGTCATCCACGCATTCAGCGGGATCCTCAACCGAAAGAGCTTGCCGGAATTCGCAGTCCAGGTACTTCCGCACCTCTGTTTTCCGGCCGTCCTTGGTATTGCGCGCGACATTCCAAGCGCCCACGAACCAACTGAACCAGTCGTCCGTGAGTTCACCTGGTTGCGCGCAGTTAAGGAACAGTTGATACCGCGGATTGCTCCACATCTGTACGACCTGTATAAGAGCCAATGCAAGATTTCTCTTGTCCAACTCAGGCTCTGATTGCGAACTGAAGGTCATTTGACACTTCTCCTTCGAAAGCCGGCCGAGAACGGCGGGGAGCAATGCGTCCAACTCGTCGGCGATTTTGGCCTGCAGGGCGGCCAGCCCACCTTTGCCTCTCGGCCTTTTCCGATCACCTCGGAATGCATTGGCTCTCATTCCTTCAGGTTGATCCCACCACCCCAGTTGACGTGACGCCTTCCCGCCGCAGATCGCGGCAAAGTTTTTGGAATGAGTTTTCAAACTGCTCCTCTCGTCTCCACCCTGAGAAATCCGGTATGAAGTACTCCCGAATCTCCTCTGCGAGGTCACGGCCTGTATCGGAGTCGAAGCACTCCCATCTCTTGAGCGTGTCCATGTCGCAAAGCCGGATCGGGAAGAGCTTGCGTTCATTCTGTAGCTTCTCCTGCTTTCGAGCGCGCCGAATCTCGGTCTGAACCCAATTGCTACCTATGCTTTCCTTTGAAAGGACAATTAAGAGTCTATCGTGCATTTGTATTGCGCGGTCGATCTGTTCGAAGAGTTTGCGCCCTCCCTTCATCTCCTCGGGGGCGTACCATACGCGGATTCTTTCTTTTCTCATGCCCGTCCACAACTTCCGGGCGAATGCCTCGTCCGTGTGACTGTAGCTGATGAAGCAGGAGTGGAACTGGATGGGAGTTCCTGCCTCAACGAGCGAAGGGAGATAGTCAATCAGTATCTTTGTGAACCCCGCCCCCTCGAAGAACTTCAGTGGCAGGTTAGTTCCAGAACGATAGAGGCATTCAACCCCCACAAATGAGGGAGCCCGATGATGTACCGTTTCCAGCCCCACACAAGTATCCAAGTCTACGTTCGCAAAGGCGGTTTGGCCCATTTCCGCCTCCCTGAAAATCGTGCCGAACAGGTTGGCGCCCAGAAACACAGCCCCGATCAATTTCGCGCGGTGGAAGTTCGCGTTGGAAAGGTTTGCGGCGGTGAAATCAACATTCTCCAGTTTCGCGCCGCGGAAATTTGCGCCAGATAGATCAGCGTCGGTGAAATTCGACGCCGTCAGGTCACAGCCGATAAACTCCGCTCGTCGCAGAGTTGCTCGACGAAAATCCTGCTCCCGCAACTCCAGGTTGGAAAAGACTTCGCCATCCAACGCAGCTCCGCGGAAATCAGGTGCCTCTGTCGCGAATCTAGTGGCCCAATTGGCCTGCTTAGTCCGAGGCATATTAAAGTCCTCCCTTGAAGGCGCGGTCGAGAATGGCCGGGAGGAGGGCGTCGAGTTCGGCGACGATGCGGCGTTGCTCGGCAAGGGGCGGCAATGCGATTGGCAACGCTTTCCGTTTCGTTGCGTTAACTTTTGCCTGCCCTGTCATCTGCTTCCGTTCGCTGAACATGTACGCACGATGGTGTGGAGGTTGAAGTCCTTAAGGAGCTCCTCTTTGATGCGGGCGCAGACGCCGTCGCCGAACAGAGTGCCGTTGGGGACGACGACGGCGGCACGAGCGCATCGCCATTGGAACTGGTGAGAGTGCGGAGATAGCGGAACAGACCGGCGCCTTTTTTGCCATCGGGCCGGGTGGTTTCCTCATTGTTGATGAAGGCCAGAAGTTCGTCCCCGGTGATCCCGTCGGATTTGGCGGCCCAGTCACGCCAGCGATAGGGCAGCTCGATGGCGGGTTTGAACTTCTTGCCGCTGAGCTGGGCCTCGCCCTCGCGCTGGATTTCAAGGTCGTCCAGGAACTTCAGGAACATGACCCAGGTGAGCATCGGCGGGCGGTCCAAATCCCCGTTCAGACCTTTATCCTTTCGCATTATATCCCTGGCGGACTTGAGCAATGCGCCAAGAGACTGCGCCGTTGTCGGTGTGCTACTTGACTTCATGTTGTGCAGTTAAAAGGGGGAAGAAGCATGACCTGTCCTCCGTAGGCTCGGCGAAGGAGGATGTCCCGCGCGGATTTCAGGAGGGCGCCGAGGGATTGCGCGGTGGTGGGGGTTGGCACGGCCTATGTAGCGCAGGCGTCCCCGCCTGCGAGTTGTGGTGGCGTCCCGCCACCGGTGAGAGGTTGGGGTGGAGGTTCCTGCACCGGGACGGTGCCGGAACTCGCAGCCGGGGACGGCCGCGCTACATGGGCGCTGCTCCACGTCCAGTCTTCCGGACGGGTGCAAAGACAAGCGTTGACGGGGTTCATGAGCGTATAGTGGCAGCAGCGATGCAGATCGTCATCGTCACGGATCAGATGTTCATAGGACTCGCTCTGCCAGAAGGGCACTATTTTCGTGGGCAGTCGTTCGTTAATTTTGTGCGAGGTGAATGATTTCCAGCTATGCAGGACCTGGCTCAGGCTGAAGCCCGGCATGGGCCAGACGACCACATGAGCGTGATTGGGCATCACCACCCAGGCGTGCAGCTCGTAACGTTGGCCCTGGAAGAACTGGATGGCCTCTGCCACGATCCGCGCAAGCTCAGGGTCTCTAAGGTAGCAAACGCCATGCCCGGCATCGAGGTAATGGTCCACGCGGCTCGAATACCAGCGGAAGAGTTCCTGCTGCTCGTGCCAGGTGAGCGGGCGTTTGGCCGCCATTGCCTGCCGAAGGATCGCCTCCCGCTCTTGCTTCAAGCGAATAAGAACATCCTTCGGCAGCGACCCCGCCTGGCGGAACACGACAAAATAAGTGCCTCCTTCCCGTTTCAGATGCGGAAGCACACCCCGGAAATGAAACCCGGAAACTAGATGACGGTTATCTTTGGCCATAATCGTAGGCCAGCGCTCTCACACGCTTGCAGAACCACGCACCGGGACGGTGCTCGAACTCGCAGGCGAGGACGCCTGCGCTACCTGCAAGCGGCAGGCGGTCGAGGTCGCCATTGAGGCCCTTGTTCTTGCGCATAGTATGGCTGGCGGATCTGCTGACATAAGCCCTCGATTCAACTCTTTGGGCCATGGGACTTGGCGCCGTAAGAGCCGGCTGTTTCGCGGAACTCAGTCGCAGGTCCGGCGGGGATTGATACTGCCCGGCCGTTGCGCCAAACCGCCAGCGGTATGCCACGCCGCCGATGGTCTTCCACAACCTGGGCAACGGCATGCCTCAAGGCCCGCAAGGCCTTTTCGGACAAGGATGGTTGTTTGTGGCTTTTCACGGTGCAAATTGGTCGCACAGGCGCTCGTAAACCGCGCGATCCTCAACTGTGATTTTGCCCGCCTCGTCTTTGAAGATCAACCGCGGTGTCTCCGAGGAATTGTCGAAGAGGCTGAGTGTGTGCAGCAAGGGACGATAAAGCCGGAACAGGTTGGCGAGCGTCCGGGTGAAACGCCGCCGGACATCGGCTTCCGCTACATCGTGTCCACCGCTCTGGACCCGATAGCGAATACGCAGCAACGCCAGTTCGGGGCTGGGAATCCGAAGATAAAACATGTGCAGCCGAAAACCGGTTGCTCTCATTTTCCGAAGCAACGGCACGTAGGTGCGGCCTGAAAGGGTCGTTTCAAAGGCAAAGTCCGCACGGGCCCCGGTGAACTCGGCGATCCGCTCAAGGACGGTGCGCCCGGCGCGCAGCATCCCGGCACCGGGATCAAACGGAGAAAACGCCCGCGCTAGCAGGTCCGGATTGATGAAATTTCGGCAGTTGGTGTAATGCGGCAGGAACTCGGTGGCGAAAGTGGTCTTTCCGGCTCCGTTCGGTCCGGCGATGATGTAGCAGCACGGCGACCTACGCGGCATAGAGCAGCGATTGCAGTTGGTTCACGGCGCTGCGGAGCGCGTCCACGCCGCCGAATTTGCGGGCAATTTCGGCGACGTTTCCATGGCGCCAGATTGGCGCGACTTTGAGGACATCCGGCAGCGTAAATTGGATCTCACCGTCAATCGCGTATTTTTCCAGCAGGTCGTTCAGGATTTCGCGTGCTTCGGGGACGTAGTAGGCGAAGAAGGCGGCCTCCTGTTTCTTAACCCGGTCGGCCCTTTGCCGGCGGGTGAGGATGGCCTGGATGACGCGGTCAATGGCGATGCGCTGGTAGTAGTGCGGGGTCTTCCCGGTGGTGAGATTAAAGGGCGTGAGGAACCGCTCGACGGCGGCCGAGTCGGTGAGGTTTTGCTTGTTGCCGTACCGGGCCCAGAGGTCCTGCGGAGTGGGGAAGTCCGTCAGTTGGCGTTCCTGGCCGGTGGTGAAATCGAACTCGATGATGGCGGTGCCATTGGTGGCATACGCGAAGTTCAGGCCCAAAATCTGAGCGTAGTCTTTGGCCTGCTGAAGACCATCGGCCGGGTGTTTGTAGGCGGCCTTGGCCTCGACTACCGCGAGCGGCAGGTCGCGGGTGTAGCGGAGAAGGTAATCGGCGCGCTTGCCGGGGCGGCGCCGGGCCGTCGGGCCCTGGGAAACAATGCGGCCGGCGGTGAAAAAACGCTGCTCGGCGATGGAATGGGGATCGTTATCCCAGCCCGCCTTCTGAAGAAGAGGCACGACGAACTTGCGGCATGTGTCGGCCTCGGTCATGGGGTCGGGGTGCGTTGGAGGGCGCAGTGGCCCGAAAGGGACACCTTGGCCGCGAACATAACTGTGCAAGTGCCGCCCATGACGAAAAGTCACCCAATGATGCGCCTGCATTCGGCCCGTTGCAGCAAAAAAATTCGGCTCGGCGTATCGCCTCAGTCTTGGATCGGAACGCCGATTTCTAATCGGCTTAAGCGAGCCGACGGCCGATGGTAAGCCGAGTGCAACTCGGCGCTCCGACCCAAGACTGAGGGGTACGGCTCGGCCTTGTTCTAGAGAGGCTTAGTTCGGCCTAGTGCTGTGGCAAAGAAATCTCGACAAGCACCGGCCGGTGGTCCGAGGCAGCCAACTCAGGGATCACCTCCGATTTCAGGGTTTGCCACGCAGCCGGCGGTGAAGCCAGCACGAAGTCGATACGCGATTTTGGGGATTCGGCGGGAATAGTTGGAGCCGCCCATTGACCGGCGGTGTCTACCCATCCGTTGCCAGGCGCCAGAATACGTTGCATAACGCGGCTCTCGGGGGTGGCATTGAAGTCGCCCGCGAGCAGCGTCCGGACACTGTCGCTTTTCAACCCCTGCAGGAGGGCACCAGCTTGCGTCCAGCGGTCTCCATCATCCTGTCCCGCGTCGAGATGAAGCCCGGCCAACCGAATGCGTCCCAGTCGGGGAATATCAACGATTGCGGTAACGACGATCCTTGGCTCGCGTCCCCGGGTTCCTGGCAATGGCAGCACCGTTGGCTGCTGCAACGGCCAGCGGCTGAGCAGTGCCTGTCCATATTCGCCTCCCTGGAACGGCATGGCAGCGCCAAACCAGGCGTGCAGGCCGGTCAACCGGGCGTAGGTTGCGGTTTGGTCGATGCCGCCGGTGCGCCGGGCGTAGCGGTCGACTTCCTGCAGCGCAACCAAATCCGGACTTGCTGCCCGGATTACGGTGGCGATGCGGTCGAGGTCCAAACGTCCATCAACGCCTTCACCGTGGTGGACATTGTAAGTGAGGACGCGCAGTGAACGTGTTTCTGCCCGTCTCAGGCGATTAGCGCTACAACCACCGGCAGCAACGACTGCCAGGCTTAGTAAAAAAGAGCGTCGATTCATCGAATGGTTCCAGATCAGGACACAGTCTTTTGAGGGTATGGGTCAATGCTTTTATGGGGCTTGCATCGGCGCGGTGGCCCGGACAAAACTGCTTCAGGATGAACTTCAGGCTCGCCCAATTTCCGGGGAGGCGTGTCGCAGGGGGGATCGTGCTGGCTTACATTTTGATGTCGGCCCAAGCCGCCCCGCAGACCGAAGCCCTGTTTCCGCTGAAAGTGAGCAGCAATGGCAGGCACCTCGTGGACCAGAACGACCGGCCTTTCCTGGTGGTGGGTGATACGCCGTGGTCGCTGATTGTGCAGCCTGCGATGCCGGATATCGAGCGGTATCTCGCCGATCGCCACGCGCGCGGTTTCAATTCAATCATCGTAAACCTGATCGAGCACAAGTTTTGCAGTAACCCGCCGAGGACAAGGTCGGGTTTGGCGCCCTTCGACCGTCCGGGCGATTTCTCCACGCCCAACGGCCAGTACTTTGACTTCGCCCACGAGGTGGTGCAAAAGGCCAACGAGCGGGGCATCGTGGTTTGGCTGGCCCCGGCCTATCTGGGCAGCGGGGGAGGCGACGAAGGTTTCTTCAAGGACATCAAGGCCGGCGGCCGGCAGAGACTGCGCGATTATGGAGCGTTCGTGGCAGAGCGTTTTAAGGACCTGCCGAACATCATTTGGGTGCTGGGCGGCGACTTTACTCCCAACCCGCCTGACCGGTGGACGGTAACGGAGTTGGCGGAGGGGATTCGCCGCCGAGATGGCGGACACCTGATGACGGTCCACAATTCGCCAGAAAACTCGGCTGCGGCCGTATATGGCCAGGAATCGTGGCTGACGGTGGACGCGGTCTACAGTTACGAACGAACGCTTTTCCACCCGGTGCTGGCGGAGTATGCGTCGAAACCTGCGCGGCCGTACGTGTTGATTGAATCGACGTATGAAGGGGAGCACAAGGCCACCGCCGACCTGATTCGGCGACAGGCTTATTGGGCGATGCTGGGCGGAGCCTGCGGACAGTTCCTGGGCAACAACCCTCTCTGGCATTTTGATGGACCCGGCCTATACGCGGTGAAGCAGACCTGGCAGGAAGCGCTCGACTCCCCGGGTTCGGGCGATATGTCCCGGTTGGGAAGCCTCTTCCGAAGCCTGCCCTGGCACCAACTGCGGCCGGAGGAAAAGCATTCCATCGTAACAGAGGGCTACGGGAAGGACGTCGCCACCGCATTGACCGCGCTAACGCCCGACCAAAAGTTCTCCGTTATTTATGTGCCCTCAACGGGCACGGGGAGACGTGAGTTAACCGTCGACACCTCACGGTTTGCCGGTCCAGCCTCGGTGCGGTGGTGCAACCCGACAATTGCCGGGGTCACCCCGGCGGAAGTGTCGGTTCTGCCCAACAAAGGCGCTCACCGTTTGCTCACACCCGGCGACAATGGCACCGGGGTGAATGACTGGGTGCTGCTGCTGCAGGCCAAATGACAGTCTGCGGTCCGACTTCGAGCCGGCGGTTTCCACACAAATTCGTCCCTACCGATGGTCAGGATGCAGGCGACGAGCTCGAGAGACGAAAAAACTTCACGGGGGCTCACGAGAAAACCCTGTCGGCTCTCCTCTCTCCTACTCCCAACCCCCAACCGCCTCGTTAGCTCGTCGCCTCCAGATTAGCGGCCTAGCCGGCCTGCAAATGGCCCGGTCTGAATGAATTCATGGGCTCTTCCATGGTCTGACCCTTCCCAGCGCCCTGCTGTGCGAAGCGCCTGCAAACTGAGTTGGCAAACCGGGAGCGCATCGAGCGTGTCAGGGATTAAAATGCTCCCGCCGGGACCAGAGTCCTTTGTGAGGGGAATGCTCCGAAAGTTGATCCCCGTGCATTCTGTCAAGCCAATAACGGAACCAGGACAAAGTGCAGGACAAAGTGCAGGACAAAGTGGAGGGCGGAGCTCAGGGATGCCTTTGAAGCTTCTGCAGGAGGATGGCGAGCCCGAAAAGCGCGAGAAATGCAACGCTGATTTCCTGCGCGGCGCGGTTGGACTGGTGGACGAAGTTAGCCGGGCAGGTCGCGAGCCAATCCACGAACACGATCCCGGCCGCGAGTCCGGCAACCGTTTTCTTCACGCTTGGCTCCAATGACCAGAAGGTCTGGCGCAAACAACGCACGATCCAGAGGATCAGGACCGCTGAGAGCAACAGTCCCGATTCGCGGTAGCGGCCGACGTCCATCACGAGCGCCAGGCCAACCGGCACGACGAGCAACAGCAACGACCAGTCGCGGCGCTTCGCGGTGTCTGCCAGGCAGCCGGAAAAATAGCCCAGGCCGGTCACGTAAGCCCCAACCGCCAGGCCGCACCAGATCGACCACCCGCTGACCCCGCGCTCGGCAATGGAAGCGCCCAGCACATAAAGCAGGAAACGGCAGGTTCCCTGCAGTACCGGCGCGACCGGGAAGACCCGATGCACGGCATTGTAGAGCACAATGACGCACACCAGTGCCAAGCCGAGCGCGCCGGAAGCGAATCCGGCCACGAGTAACAGCAGCGTGCCGCTGACGAGCAGCCCAACGCCGATCCGCCAAAAGGTCTCCTCGGAGATGCTGCCGGTGGGAACCGGGCGCGACGGATGGTGCTGGCGATCGAAATCCGCATCGAACGCATCGTTCAGGAACACGCCACCGAAGTAGAGCAGCGTGGCGCCGAGGAACAGCAAAGGAAGTTGGGCCGGGTGGCCCGCCCCGCCGAGCCACCATCCCGCCAAACAATTCGACCAGATGGTCGGCAGCAACTCCAACCGCCCTACGACGAGAATCGCGCGAAAAGAAGACATCGCGGCCAATATCAGCGGCTGACGCTGCTCCTGACCGCCCGGAGTTGTTCCAGTTGTCCCGCCGCCAGCGAGCCGATTGGGCCGGCCTGAGGATCGTAGTTCGGCCCCATATCCAAAGTGACAACGCCGCCTTTGGCGACAACCGCATTGACCCATTTTGCCCATTGGTCCGCGGAGAAACGGGTGTTCCGCTGTCCCCAGTTGGACCCGACAAAAGTCAGTGCATGCCACTGCGAACCCTCGAGCCAGCGTGCATCGGGCACATGATCGAATGGTTCATTCAATTCGCCGGCGGTGTAGTCTTCCGCAGCGGTGTAGTGGATAACGCGCACTCCCGGGTTGAAGGTCACAATTGACTTGGGATTGCCGTGTTTCGCACCGCGCGCATAGATCGCGGCGATCTCCTCATTAAACTGAATGTGCTGATAACCACCGTCAAACCACCAGCCCGATACTTTCTCACCATACCGGTCCGACCATTCCTGGATTACCTCGACCCATTTCCTGGCGAAATCGACGTCGATAGGCTGGTCCGCTTTTCCCTGTCGCAGGCCGAAAGCTTTCTGCGCGCGCGCATCCTGGTTCGGCACCTGGCAGGGGAGATAGAGCATTAACTTGATGCCACGGGCCGCCAGCGCCGCGTGAAGGTCCATGGGAAGATCGCGTTTGGAACATCTTTCACCCGGCGCGTAACCGGTCCAGCGGTCATAAGTCGCGTTGGGAGAGTTATAGTACCCGGAGTTTTGTCCCAGCGTGATGACCAGATACCTGGCGCCGCCAGCCGCGAGTTGATTCGCGAGATTCACGGTGTCGAACTTCTCCACCAGCGCGAGGCCCTTGTCGTCAGCGGGCAAAAAATGCATGAAAACGCCGTACTTGGCGTCGTGGAACCAATCGGTGTTTGCGTTGTTGGGGCTTGCGTTGCAGGCCAAGGCGAGGCCGGAGAGAGCCAGAGCACGCAGCCCGAGAGTTTTTGGATTCATACTTGAGCTGCTGCCATCAATATCCAAAGACCGGGCGGAAAACGAACACTTTCTGCTGGCTGCGGGGCTGAGAGTGAGCACCTCACCTTCCTGGACAAACTTGAGGGAAGCCCCGCATCACTGCGACTGTCGGGCCCTGAAAAAACTGTGGGGTTGAGTAGCGCTGGAAGGATCCGACAACAGCAAAATGCCCGAGGTATTCGTGACCGAGCGGAAGGCGGTCCAGTCCGTGAGGTTGGTGGAGTCTTCGATTTGATATCGGCCACCGGTTTCGGAGTCGAGCTGAAAGCGAAATGTGTTGCCGGCATCGAGCCCGACCGCGCGAAGCACAGGCGGCGAATACAGGATGCCGGCGAGATCTTCACGGAAATCCGGCAGTGGCAGCGATAATATGTTGTTCGTCGTGGCCGATTGGGTTTTGGCCACGTTGGTCCCCGTGGCCGGGTCGTACCATTCGGCGTAAAACTGTCCGACGGGCCAGTTGGTCAGCGTTACGGACTGGCCGTGTTGCAGAGGCAGGCTCACGTTGGTTGCGCCGGCCGGGAAAGGCACTCCGGGTGCGACGACATAGAGCAGCGATTCGTGGGATCCTCGGAGCCCGGTAGCATCAGGCGAAGGCGCCCAGGTCGGGTTGTACTCGGCCGGCAGCACATTTTCGAGCCGTATCCAATCTAAATAGAACCAGTCCACCCCCGCGTTCGCGATCTCGATCAGCCGGTGACCCGAAGGAAGGTCTACCGGGATATCAAGATTATATTCGTTGTTGACGCTCCAGGTGCCATCCAAGTTGGGAAGGTCCCTACGGAACCACTCCGTTCCGTCAACCCGCACCGCCATTACCGCGCCGCCCGAGACCGAGTTGAGATGGAGAACGATTCGGGCGTAGTTGGTGAGCCAGGCATTCAGGCGAAAGGGTACCCGCAGTTCAGGGTGCGCGGTTCCCTGGACGAAGCTGTTAAGAGTGGAGGGGGCGTAATCGGCGGAGGAAGTGTTTGCCAAGGCCAGTTGGCCAAGGGGCCTGCCGCCCCAGGCGGTGCTCAAGAGAAGAAACGAAGTGAAGGGCTGACCACCAGGAATGAGATCGCCCAGGTTCGGCGGTGGAGCGCCGGAAGTCCGGAAACCGATATTAGTGGACGAAGCACGCCCCCAACCCGTGCGGTTCAGGATTGAGCCAAGGGCCGAGTAGGCGGAGTAAACATTCTCACTGTGTATATCTTGCCACCACCAGGACATGGCGGTGCCGACTGATCCCCCGAGCGCGCCTCCCCAGAGGGCCTGACGGAAACCGCGCAGATAGGGGTCGTTGGTGCGACTCCACCCACGGACATCGGTTCCGAACTCTCCGATCATCACCGGTTTGCGGTAACGGCTCAGGAAAGACTGCGCGACCTGCGCGAGCCGCACCGCCGGGCCCGATTCGCCGTAGGAGTGGTAGGCGGCAAAATCAAGAGCGGAGGCGCTCCAGAGCTCAGGACGGTCGCCGCCGCCTGTAAGACTGGTAGTCACCAGGTGGCCATAGGGATCGTTCGTGTGGAGCCAGCCGCCCATCAAGGTGTGCCAGGCAGCGACGTCGGAAGCGTTCAGATAAGCGTAGACGTTGTCGATCTCGTTAAAGAACTCCCAGGCGAGCAGCTTTGGGCTGTAGCCATAACGCGCGACGAGGTAGCGCAGACGTTTTTGGTAAATCGATTTGGCCGTGCCGTTGGTGAAGAAGGCGTTCTGGTTCAGGCAGGGACCGCCGTTGGTTGTGTTGTAGGGGTTCAGCGGCCAATAGTTGTTGCCCCCCCAGTAATCCGGTTGCGTCTCGAACATCCCGTGGTAATCGAGGCAAAGCAGCAGGTAAATTCCCTTTTGCTCCGCCAACTGGAGGACGTAGTCGAGTTTCCAGGCCTGGTCGAGCCGGTAGCGAAGCAGTGAGCTGGGTTCGGTTTCGAGGCCAAAGGCCCAGGGGCACATCCAGATCCGGGCGTAGTTTTCGCCGGCGGCCTGCATGGCCGGGAACCAGGTGTCGTAATCATACGTGCCTCGGCTGCCGGGCCAGCAAACGTTCTCGCCAATTAACCGCAGGCGCTCGCCGTTGCTGGTTTCAAAATACTGCCGGTCAGGCGCGATCCGCACGTAACCTCGACCGCTGGGTGGAGCATTTGAGGCCACCGCAAAACCGACTGCGGCCGAATCCCCGTAAAACTGATTATTAGTGCGGATGGTTACAGAGACGGAGTAGTCGCCGGTTTCGGTTGGAGTGAAGCGGATGCGCCACTCCGTGAGTCCGGTTGAGGTGAGGCTCTCCACGCCCCCCGCGAGACTCCGCTGGTAGCCCTGATACCAAAACGCCGGAACCGTCAGCGAACCGCCGGAGGGCAGGCGGAACGTCGCGTCGACACGAATCACGTCCGGATCGAAGGGGTTCGAAGGCACGGGCAGATTCGTGACACGGAACTCAGCGCGTTGCCAAAGTTGCGGCGAGCTGATGGCACTGACCTGGAAAGCGGGCTGTGCCCGGAGAACTGCGGCAGAGACGAGGAGGAATCCGATTACTCCCAACGTAAGCGCGACACGATGCTGCACGTTAGGATGATAGGGGGACGACGAGCAGCCTCAAGCTCGAACGCGAGCATCTTAGCTATTGAAGCCGCTCGGCCGGCATAGACAACTTCCGCCTTTCCATAAACCTCGTTGCGGAAGAACAAAAGGGCCTCCTCTCCCCGACCCTCTCCTCCAGTGGAGGAGAGGGAGACGGACTCGGCCGGTTCTGGATTTCAAAGCGCGGAGCCACAGTTCGGGGAATTCTCACCTTGTCGCCCAATTTGGCCCCGTTTCGAGCGGAGGCGGCACAAAGTGCAGGGCAAGGATTGAGTCAGGACAAGAACCGCGCAGCTAGCCCGGAGCCGGGTATTTCTTGATCCCGGTTAGCTGGCAGAAGGCGCGGCCGAGGAAAACCGGATTATTCTTGAGGTAGCGCTTCCAGAGCCGGCGCGGCTCACAGGCGACTCGGAACAGCCATTCCAAACCGCTGCGTTGCATCCACCGCGGTGCTTGCCTGACGCGCCCGGCATGAAAATCAAAGGCCGCGCCAACGCCGAGAAACACAGTCGCATCCAGTTTCTTATAGAACTGTGCCATGAACTTTTCCTGTTTGGGCGTGCTGAGGCCGACCCAGAAGAAGTCGGGCCTGAGGCGGGCGACCAATCGGACAAGTTCGTCCTGCTCCCGGGCAGTGAGCGGCCGGAATGGCGGGGTGTAGGTGCCCACGACCTTCAGGCGGGGGAACCGGCGTTCGAGCCGTTGCTGCAGCTCCGGCGCGACCCCGTCCGCTCCACCGTAGAAAAAGTGGGTCATTTCTTGGGCCGCGCTTGCCTCGCAGAGACGCAGCATCAAGTCAGGCCCATAGACGCGGCTCATCTGTCGAAATCCCTGTAGCCGTCCCATCCAGACCATCGGCATGCCATCCGGGGTGTTGAGCAGAGCCGAGTTGAGGATTGAGCGAAACTCCGGGTCCGCCTGCGCCTCGCTCACGCCGTGGACGCCGGTGACACAGACGTAGCCCTTCAACTTGCGTTCGGCGGCAGCGGTCAGGACTGCCGCCGCAATGTCGAGGTCGATCGCGCTGACGCCAACCCCGAGCACGTTGGCGCGGCGGATTGCCGCCGGCTCGATATTCATATTCCACGCACTCCGGGCTGGATTTTGACGAAACGCACCGGCAGAATCAACCCCCACAACTGAATGCTTATCCGCGGTCTCATATTCCTCTCACGCCGCGCCCGCTGGACTCTGGGCGGTTTTTGGGCGCGGCGCGTGCTTCGCAGCTACGGAGTGGAGTACGGGTCCGGATTGCGCCTCGGGTCGTCCCCGGTCATTCGACGTCATCCGTCGGCTGTGATTCGGCTCGGAAGGAATGTTTCCATCACCAACGAGCTCGCCGAGAACCCTGCCGGCGTATCGCATCGGACCGCGTTATGCGCCTGTCTGCCCGGAGCTGAACTGGTAGTGGGAGATGAAGTAGGCATTTCCGGAGCCGTCCTCTATGCGGCGAAGCGAGTCTGTATCGGGGACCGGGTGCTCATCGGCGCAGATGCCGCGGTCTACGATTCGGATTTCCATCCGCTGGATCCCGTTAAAAGACACGAGTTGGATATCTCGAGCATCGGGGTGGCTCCAGTCGTCATCGAGCCGGACGTATGGATTGGCGCACGAGCGATGGTATTAAAAGGAGTAACCGTGGGGCGCGGAGCGGTCGTGGGAGCGGGTGCCATCGTGACCAGCGACGTGCCAGCCGGCGCCATTGTCGGCGGCATCCCCGCCAAGGTCATCGGCCACGTGCCGAAATTATGAATGCTCGCTGCAACCACCCGAGCTAGCGGCCCCTCAGGCCTTGCGACTCGAGCAGTTCCTGCAGAGTCACGGGCTGGTACCCCTTCGCCGCCAGGAAATCGAGCAATTCGCCGAACCGCGCGTGGAATTTGTCGGCCCGACCCGGTCCAGCCCCCAGATGCAGCAACAAGATGAAACCACGCAGCCCGTCGGGATCCTGCCGCTCCTTCCGCACAATGCTCTCGAAAATGTCGGCGGTGGAGACGAAGTTGGCGTCGGCTTCGCCAGTGTAATCGGCAGTCGAACGAGTCCCGGCCGTGAAGTTGACAAGAACGAGCTGCAGGGTTCGGGCCCAATCGGTGATTTGCTGGTTGTAATGCTCGTAAGGAGGCAGGAAATACCGGAATGACTGTTCCGGGGCCTGCTTTTGCAGCTCGTTAAGGTTCGCAGACAGATCGGTTTCAAACTGCTCGCGGCTGACCAGTGTCTTCCTGTCTTTTTCCCACGAGCAGTACAGCAGGTGCTTATCCGAATGCGGGCCCAGTTTGTGCCCATCCTTCACCATCCTGCCGACCAGGCCCACGAATGACGGGTTGCGCAGGAAATCGCCAGTAAGGAAGAACGATGCTTTCGCTCGATGCCGAGCCAGTTGGTTGAGAATCGACTCGGCACCTTCGGCGAATTCATGACCGGTGAATACCAACGCCAGTCGCTTGCGATCACGAGGGCCTCGAATGACCGCGCCGTAGCGGACTTCCATGCCGAGCGCGGAGGTGTTAGGAACGACTGTTCCCTGCGTCTGTCCGGTGTTTGTACGACGGAGAGCAGAATCCTCGGGCCGCAGCGCTGGGTTCTCGCTGTGGTTGACCGGTCGGGCGGGCTGCGCACAAGCGCACACCAGCACGATGACCAGGGCTGGCAACAGGAGGCAGACTCTGAACCAGCGGTGTTTGCTCACGAGCATGATTCTCAGACCGGTGAGGGAAGACGGCGAGGAAATTCAGTTGGCCGCACGCAGTGGCGGCAGGGACCTTACCCAAAACAAGTGCCACCTTTTCCCTGTCCCCTTTCCATGAACGAGCTCAAGAAATTCCCCCTCACCCCTACCCCTCTCCCCGAGGAGAGGGGAACAGGCGATCGCTTGCGCTGCAAGGGGCCAGGGGTCCAATGCGCGAACATGTGTGGAGAATGTTCTCCCACAAAAGCGGAGAGCGCCCTGCTACCCGGAAGGCTCGTGGAAAGGTCCGCAGCCTCGGGTCAGCCGATGGCCTTCGCGGCCACCGCTTTCATTTTTGCCAGCCCGGTTTTGGCCACTTCAAGAGGGTCCTGGGTCCAGAGCTTGCGGTTGAAAAGCTCCAGGGAAAGGACCTTTTGGCCGCCGGTCTGGCTCATTAAACGGACGATTTCGACCACCGGCGCGGTGCCGTCACCTGGATAAATGCGATAACTGTCGTCGATTTTTTCCCGGGGCGGTTCGGCCGGGTAGTCATTCATGTGCAGGACCTGAACCATGGACGAGCTCAGCAGCGCCAGGCCATGAAAATCCGATCCGCCTTTGTACAAATGAAAAATATCCGGCAGCACACACGCTTTCGGATGGCCGGTTTCGATTGCCACCCCGGCGCACTCCCCCAGCCGGTTCATGTTTTGGGAGAAACCCCAAAGCTCAAGCTCGGGCACGATGCCAATCTGGTCGCCGGCTTCAAGCAGCGCGCGGTAACGTTCCGCGGCCTTTACCAGATCCAGCTTCGGCAATTTCGTGGCCCCGGCCGGCGGCGCGGCAAATCGCTTTCCCCCGATCCGCGCCATCAGGTCCATCTCCGCTTTGGCGCGCTCCAGGCCCTGCGCGCGTCGAGCGTCGTCGTCCACGATCCATTCGGGAAAGCCGATGGCCCCTTCGACCTTAAGGCCCGAGTCGCTTATCCGTTTTTTGAGGTCACTCAATGATCCGCCGCTCTTCTCATATTGTTGAACGGCCTCGACCCAGGGCTCGATGCCGTCATAACCAGCCGCAGCCGCAATTTCTATTTCCTTGACGATCCCGAGCTTGTGCCCGCGCAACGTAGCGGTGTTGAGCGAAAAACAAAATGGCCGGGCCCCGGGAGGATTTGACGAGGCCCCGGCCGCGTCGCTTTGGGGCTGGTGGCATACCGCCGCAGCCCCGACGAGCAGCCCGGTCCTGGTGATCGCTTCGCGCCGCGACAATTTGTTATTGTTCATCGCCCTCTCCTTTACTCAAAAAGGCGACTAGAAGCCAGCGCTGTCTGTACCGCCCCAGCTATCGGTAGGAGCGTCGATTTCTAATCGGCTGAGGCGAGAGGACGGCGGCTGTTAAGCCGAGTGCAACTCGGCGCTCCGAGCCAGGAGGGGATCCTGCCGTCTCACGCTACTCGATCACGTAGGTCTTGAGCTTGCGGTGAAGCGTGCGGCGGCTCATGCCGAGGTTTCGGGCAGCGAGGGTGCGGTTGCCGTCGGTTTCCTTGAGGGCTCGGACGATGAGTTCCTTCTCGGCTTCCTTGAGGGTGAGCGCCTGGTTTGACGGGCCGGTCTGGTTCTGTTTTGCGGCGGGAGCGTTTCTAATCCAGGGCGGGAGATCGCGGGCTGTGATTTTCTCGCCCCGGCACATAACCACGGCGTGCTCCATCGCCGTGCGCAATTCGCGAACGTTGCCCGGCCACTGGTAGCGAAGCAGCAGTTCCAGCGCGTCGGCGGTTAGGCCGGCGACAGGTTTTGCCGTCTGCTGCGCGAATTCTCTCAAGAACGATTGGGCGAGCAGCGGGAGGTCCTCGGCGCGTTCTCGAAGCGGCGGCAGCCAGATTTCAACCACGCGCAGCCGGAAAAAAAGGTCTTCTCGAAACGATCCTGACTTGACCAGCTCCGCCACGTTCTTATTGGTGGCCGCCACCAGGCGCACGTCCGCAGTGATGGTCTTGTTGGAGCCGACGCGCTCAAAGGTGCGTTCCCCCAGGAAACGCAGCAGCTTAATCTGGGTCGAGGCGTCCAGCTCGCCGATCTCGTCGAGGAACAAAGTACCTCCCTGAGCTTGTTCAAAACGCCCGATGCGTCTCTCGTGAGCCCCGGTAAACGCGCCCTTTTCATGGCCGAACAGTTCGCTCTCCAGAAGTGTGGGAGCCAGTGCGGCGCAATGAACAGTCACCATGAGCTGTTGCGCGCGGGGACTCAGTTGATGGATCGTCTTGGCGACGAGTTCTTTGCCGGTGCCGCTTTCACCCTGTAGCAGGACGGTGGCGGGCGTGGGTGCGACCTGCCGCACGATCTCAAGCACCTCGCGCATGGCCGCGGACTCGCCGATGACATTCTCGACCTGGAACCTGGAGTCGAGCTGACGCCGCAGAGACACGTTCTCCGTCTCCAGACGTTGCTGCCGCAGCGCCCGGCTGATCCGCATCTCCAGCTCGTCGATCTGCAGCTTCGCTTTGGCGATGTAATCGTCCGCGCCGCGTTTCATCGCCTCGACCGCAAGTTCCTCCGAGCCATAGGCCGTCATCAGGATGCACACCGGCGGCCGGGAAAGTGATTTAGCCCGACCGATCAGCTTCATGCCATCCTCCGAAGGCAGGCGAAAATCAGTCAGCAGCACATCGAAGTGCTCCTTTTCGAGCAGTTCCGTCGCGCTCTTGACGTCCTCGGCCAGGTATACATCGTAATGATCCTCGAGCGCGGCGCGCAGGCCCTCGCGTTGAGTTTTCTCATCATCGACTATTAACAGGGTCGGGGTCATCCTAAAGGCCGCAACAGGGCCGTTTCACCAAACAGGTTAGACACGGGGGGCGGCATAAACAACTGACAAATTCCCACGTGCTGAACGGCAGATAACGAGTAGAAATGGTCGAGGCTCCGATGGCGGAAAAAGCCTTGACCCGATAGCGCAGGGGGCTAATCTCTCAGGGGTTAGCAATCCAGGAGTTCACAGTGTGTTGTGCAGGCACGCATATTCGAAAGGCCCTTATGAAATATGATCTTCGTTCCCTTTTGACCCGAATGACTTTGCCCGTCGTGTTATGGCTGGGCACCGGATGGGCCCAGGGGCAACCGGTCAACAACATGTTCGCGAACCGCACGGCAATCAGCGGCACTAACGTCACGGTCTACGGCAGCAACATCAACGCCACGAAAGAAGCCGGCGAGCCTAACCACGCGGACAACCCGGGTGGAGCGTCCGTTTGGTGGTCGTGGAGCGCGTCGGCGTCGGGACCGGTCCAGGTGAGCCTCAAAGGAAGCAGCTTCGACACGATCCTGGGCGTTTACCTGGGCGCCGCGGTATCCGGGCTATCGACAGTGGCGAGCAACGACGACGAAGATTTCGACGCCGGGGTGTACACCAGCAAGGTCATCTTCACCGCCGTGGCGGGGCAGACCTACCAGATCGCGGTTGACGGTTTTGCAGGCGATACCGGCAGCATTACGTTGAAAGTGCAGCAGCCCCCGCCGCCGGCCCTGCCGGCGTCGCTGGCTCCGGCCTGGCAGTTACCGGCCCCTAATGGAACCATAATCCGTTCGACCGACTATTCCGGCAAGGTCGTGATGTACAATTTCTGGGGAACGACCTGCGGTCCCTGCCTGGCCGAGATGCCAGACATGGTTGCCTTACAGGACAAATATCGGTCGGACGGTTTCGTAATTATTGGCGCGGACGTGTCGTGGTGGTACGATACTCCCCAAGGAGTGCTCAATTTCCTGGCCTCGTTCACACCGACGATCAATTACCAAATCGTAATGTCGACTCCCGCCAATGAAGCAGCCTTCGGCGGCATCGGAGGAGTCCCCACTACCTTCATCATCGACCGGCAGAACTACATCCGGAAGAAGTACGTCGGGAGCCAGACCGGGACAGAATTTGAAACACAGATTATTCCGCTCCTTTATCGCGATACCACCCTGCAAGGTGAGATGGAGAACGGTCAGATGACGCTGAGGTGGCCGGCAGGCGTGGTCCCGTTCACGCTCGAAAGCACCGCTAGTTTGAACAATCCGATCTGGACCCCCTGGCCCACTCAACCGATCGTCGTCAATGGCACTAACTTGGTGCAGGTGCCCACTTCAGGCAGTGGATACTTCCGTTTGCAGATGACGTACTGAGAGGTTCCTGGAGGCGGATCCGCTCCAGCCTCCTTTCCATGAACCGCAGGGTCCGTCGGTCCAGGCGCGCGGACTTCAGTCCGCAGCAATGCCCCAGTAACCGTTGCGTTTAGAATGTGGGGGCACCTGTTGACGGCTCTTGCTGCGGACTGAAGTCCGCGCGCCGACCGCCGGGTTCTTGTTCCCAATCCGTGCGCTTGGGTGTAAGGAGGCGCTTTCGCCAAAACTGAAGACAGGGCCCCCGGTGACGCTCAGTGCGGACGGCAGACGGCGTAGGCCGTCCGGCCTTCCTCCGCGAGCGCCCACAGGTTAATCGGGCAGAGGCTCAGGCCGTATCGAATGCTCCGCACCCCTCCGTCCGCGAACGCAAAATTCGAGGAGCCGGATTTATCTCCGGCTGCTTCCGTGCCGCCATGGCGGCTTTCCTCCAAATCGGGCAGGTAACGATCGGCATCCATGGCGAGCACGAGGTAGTACTGGGCCGACGCGGTCTTCTTCTCGCCGAAGAGAATGGTGTCGACCGGCTTGAGAATGGTGGACTCCCGGATAGGAGGAAATTCCTTGGCGCCGGTGAGCCCCTGGGCTTCGTAGTGATCCTGGAAGCCATTGAAAAGATAACTGCGAGGCGCGAGGTCCGGCACGCGGTTGGTATTGGTAGTCGGCGAGGTCTGGAGGTCGGCGGGGCAGCGCAACAGGTCGACCTGGACATACTGCGGCTGCAACTGGGCGGGCCAGCGCTCGCCAGTCCGGCGAGGCGGAAGCCACCCGCCATGATCGGCGGTGTAAACGGCCACGGCGAGGCGGAGTTGGCGCAGGTGGTTGGCGCACGCGGTACGGCGAGCGAGGCCCTTGGCTTTGCTCAGGGCCGGTAGCAACATCGCGGCCAGGATCGCGATGATGGCGATCACCACCAGTAACTCGATCAGCGTGAAACCCGGTTTGCTGAGGGAGGCTCTGCCTTTCTGAACAACAGCTCGCATCAGGTAAGACCAGCTTACCCGGTGGCAGTCGCAAAGTCCATTCTTTAGTTGACCGCATTGGCGCCGCCGGTAACGGACTAGTTTCGAGTAGGCCACGCATCCGGCGCGCGGACTTCAGTCCGCAGCAACACCCGTCAACCAGGGGCTTGAACATTCCAAACGCAACGGGCGATGAGGGCATTGCTGCGGACTGAAGTCCGCGCGCCGACCAAGTCGCATCGGCCACCCTCCCCAGATGACTGAGGGGGGAGCGCCGTCGCTGCTTTCGGCCTTGCAGACTCACGGAGGCGGTTCGACATTATCACGGAGACGGCGCCGTAGAATGAATGCAAAAGCGACCATTGCTCTAATCGTCGGCTCGACCGCCCTGGCGGTGATTCTGGCCGCCCGCCTGACGCGGACGCAACCCGAGGCTCCCGCTCCGCCGCGACTCGAGGCCAACTCTGCCATCGATCCGGCCATCCCCCCGCCTGAACCAGTCGTTCCGGGAAATGTTCCCGCCGCGCCGAGCGTTTCGTCGCGTCCCGACCGAAGTCACACCGAGCTTTCGACGATGGAGGAATCCCCGGGCGCCACCAACAAGCTCGAGCGCCTCTCGCGAATTCGCGAGGCCTTCCATCTGTGGGCCGCAGGCGATCCAACCGCCGCCATGCGCGCGGCCAGACAGCTTTCCGACGAGACCGAACGCGAGACCGCCCTGCTCACGATAGTCACGGAATGGACGGGTGGCGAACTAAGCCCGGCCAGCCGACGCGCCCGTCTCATCGCTGGGCTCGGGCTCGAGGCCGGGCTGGGAATGGAACTAATCAAACGCCCGGATTTGGCGGTGCTTTGGGCCAATGAGCTGACCGAAGGTCCGGCTCGCTCCAGCCTGCTGCAGCAGGTGGCCATCACCCTCGCGGGTTCCGACCCCGCCGCGGCGCTCGCCCTGGGCACGCAAGTGCCCGAGAACGAACGTGGGGAGTTCTCGGAGGTGGTCTATTCGGGCTGGGCCGCCCACGACACGGATGCGGCCCTGCAATACGTGAACCGGCTCCCCGATCCGGCTGAGCGGGAAGAGGCGCTTCAAGCCGTTCGCACGACGGCGCCGGTGGGAATTGGCGCCGAACTGAGAATGCAGGACGGCTACGCGGTCATCAACCAGTTGGTTCCCGGCATGCCGGCTGAGTTGAGCGGCCAACTCCATTCCGGCGATCGCATTGTGGCGCTGGCGCAGGGGGATAACTCGTTCGTGGACGCGCGCAATCTGTCCCTGGCGGATGTCGTGCAATTGGTCCGCGGCAACCCCGGCACGCAGCTCCAACTGCAGGTTCTCCCGGCAGACGCTCCGCCCGACTCCGCGCCCCGCACCGTTTCCATCATCCGCGACCAGATCAAATTCAAGAAATGATCCTTCCCTGTCCTTGAGCTCGCCTGTTTGAGGCTCCAGCGCCATTTCTGGCCTCGGTCGGGGAATTGCAGCCATCGGTTGGCATCCGCTCAGTCTTGGGTCGGAGCGCCGATTTCTAATCGGCTTAAGTGCACCGACGGCCGCGTGTAAGCCGAGTGCAACTCGGCGCTCCAACCCAAGACTGAGCGGATCCATCGGTTGGTGTTGCGCTTTTTGCCGCGTACCGCTTAAATCGGCAACGTCGCACGTGCCGCTACACCTATGAGCAAGCATGCCGGTCAGTCGAGAATCGCTTTCCATCCGCTCAGCGCCCCGGATTTTCTACCGCTGCCACAGTTGCGGGATCTGCAGCTCCAACGCCTGCAATTCATTGTCGAGAGGGCTTACGACAACGTGGGCCTCTTCCGCAAGCGGATGGATGCGCAGGGCCTCAAACCTGACGACGTGCGGACGCTAGACGACATTGCCAACCTGCCGTTCACCGTCAAAACCGACCTGCGCGACACCTATCCGTTCGGGCTGTTCGCCAGTTCGATGAAGGACATCGTGCGGCTGCACGCTTCCAGTGGCACCACCGGCAAGCCAATCGTCGTAGCCTACACCAACGAAGACCTCCAGGTTTGGACCAACGTCATGGTCCGCAGCCTCGCCGCTTGCGGGTTGCACGAGGGCGACATCATCCAGAACGCGTATGGTTACGGGCTCTTCACTGGCGGACTAGGGGCCCACTATGGGGCCGAAGCCCTCGGCGCCACCGTCATTCCTATTTCCGGCGGCAATACCCAGCGCCAGCTCATGGTCATGAAAGACTTCGGCGTGACGGCGATTTGCTGCACGCCGAGTTATTTCCTGCACCTGATCGACCAGGCGCCCGAGGTAGGCATCAACATCAAAGAACTGCCCCTGCGCGTGGGTGTTTTCGGGGCGGAGCCGTGGACCGAGTCCATGCGCCGCTGCATCGAAGCCGAGAGCGGCATCAATGCCTATGACATCTATGGCCTCTCCGAAATCGTCGGTCCGGGCGTGGCGATGGAATGCCCGTGCCAGGCCGGCCCGCACATTTTCGAGGACTACTTCTACCCCGAGATCATCGACCCCAAAACCCTCAAGCCTTGTGCGGACGGCCAGGAAGGCGAACTCGTCCTGACCACGCTCGGCAAGAAAGCGATGCCGATGATCCGGTATCGCACGCGCGACATCACCGCGCTGACCTCCGAGCAATGCGAGTGCGGCCGCACCTTGCGCCGGATCCAACGCATTTCGCGGCGCAGCGACGACATGTTCATCATCCGCGGCATCAACGTTTACCCGTCGCAAGTTGAAACGGCGCTACTTAAGGTCGAAGGCGCGCTGCCGCACTACCAAATCATTTTGACCCGCGACAAAGGGCTCGATGCGATGGAGGTGCAGGTGGAAGTGACCCCCGAGGTGTTTGGCGACACAGTCGGGGCCCTCGAGCAACTTCAGCAAAAGCTCAACAAATCAATCGAAAACACCATCGGCCTGCGGGCTAATGTCCGCCTCGTCCAGCCGCGCACGATCCAGCGCAGCGAAGGCAAGGCCAAACGTGTCATCGACCAGCGGAAAATGTAACGGAGGACGATTCATGAAGGTTAAACAGCTCTCACTCTTTCTCGAAAACAAACCCGGCGCGCTTAGCCGCCCTGTCCAACTCCTCGGCAAGGGTAAACTAAACATCCTGGCGCTGTCGCTCGCCGATACCCAACAGTTCGGCATCCTGCGCTTCATCGTGGAGGATTGGGAGAAAGCGATGGCCCTGCTCGAAAAGAACGGATTCGTCGTCAAGGTCACCGATATGGTCGCCATCGAGGTGACCGACGCCCCGGGCGGTCTGGCCGCCATCCTCGGCGCGCTCGAGAAAACGCACGTCAATCTCGAGTACATGTACGGCTTCACTCAACGCCAGGAACGCAAAGGACTTTTGGTGTTTCGTTTCGATGACCCCGACCGCGCCATCGAAGCCCTCCAAAAAAAAGGCATCAGCCCCGTCCGCGGCGTCGAACTGTTCGCTGGCAGCTAGCGGGCCGGCCTGCTCACCGCACGGCATTTGCACCGCTACGACGGCCTGCGAAAATGGCGGACCAACCAGGAATCCCAGGCACAAGGAGCAGAATACCGCTTTCGGTGCGGGCGCCGTGTTCACGCCATCACAGGCTCAGGTTTTTGCCGCGGATTTCACCGGGTCCAACACGACTATCAACAGAGTGCCGACCGGGCCCAGCAACAGCGACGCCAGCCACCATCCCAATGCACTGCGGCCCTTGGCCTGGGCCAACCCCGCGTTTATCAGCGAAAGGGTGAACCAACCCACCGCGTAATCTCTCGTGCTGCTGTCAGTTATCATTCGTTCAGTCCTGCTGCTGACTCTAAGCCGCCTGAGCGGCGTGGGCTATTACAATCCACGAGTGGTCTTGGAATAGTTCAGTATGGTCCTCATAGCAACTCTACCGAGAGGAGCAACGTTGCCGAGAGACTTGATTCAGGCCCATGCGCGCCCCCGTTTCGCAGGGCCCATAACGGCCTTCACACAAAGTAGCAGCCCGTTCCCTGGGCAGCGGGATCCAGGCTAAACTCGACGAGAGCTGTCCTCCCGCAGGAGCGCCGGGTAACATGCACTTCCACGTTTCCTTTCCGGCAATCGGCCGGCGGATAGGTAGCCAGGATCACCATCAGGCCGCCGTCCGATTCCACCCACTGCGCTTCTTCAATCGGTGCCTCCGAGCGACTGACCGCCAGGCTCTCGCAGTTCGTCACGTCGTACAACGCGGCGCTCCAGTCCGGCGCCAACCCAACCAGCTCAAACGTGTAGGCATCGCGCCTCCCTGAGCCCCCGACCATGAACATAGCCAGGTTGGTGCGCCCAGGGTAAACTCTCAACGCCCTCGCCAAATGCCGTTCGACGGGATGAAGCCCGATGAATACATTGATGTTCCCCGCCCAATGCGGTTGTCCGCGTCCGACTAAATCCCAAAGGTCAGGTGCCAAAGTGGGTCTCACGGCCGAATCCCCATCTGATGGCCTTTTCACAGGCTGCCCCCGCAGCAAATCCAGTATGGCCATAAACCCGGGGCGGGACCCCGGGGCGGGCTGGTCCGGGGAACTCACGGCGGTGAGCAGAGTTCTCGGCGGAACGCGGTCGAAATTCCCAAGTGGAGCCCGACGTGGGCGCGCCACTTCGGTGCTCAGCTCGCGTGATTCTCCAGGCTCAAGCGCCGGTACCAGCAGTCGGGTTAGAGGTTGCCAGGGAACAAAAACCCCCAGCGGGGCGGATTCAAGCCGCATCATTGTGGGCGCCGAACGCTGCCCGCCGGCGTTACGCACTGTCACTTTGATAAGGACCTTGTCTCCGGCCAAATCGTGAAATGAAATTCCCGTCCGCTTCACGCACAGTGCAGCCTGGTGCCGCGAACGGACTTTGAGCTCCGGCTGTCTCTCCATGACAATCATAATATTACCTTTCGCAGAAGCGGGATCGAAAGAACGGTCGGGGTGTCGCTGGCACGGGTCTTTGGGCAGCGCCCGGCTTCGCTAGCACTCCCCCGCCAGCCTCCCGCTACGGTTTCCTAAGCGAGCCGCACTTGCTTCGACATCGCTCGTACGGCCTCATCACATCCTATCTTACACCAATTGCCGGGACTGTGACGGAAAAATCTCAACGGAGGCCAGGTGTTCAAACTAATGCTGCACGTGTTCGGCCCCGGACGGCGCCACGGCTCGCCGTCCCTCACGAACCGGCCGCCGCCTTGCGCAGCATTGTCTCGAATTTGGCCTTCCCGCCGAAGAAGGTGTAATTGGTGCCTGTGCCGAACAATTTGGTTTGGGCGAGAAATACCTCGTACTGGCCGCAAAGATACGCGTCGCGCGCGTAATCATGCCGCCAACCGACATCCGACGGATTTAACTCGAAGAAACGCTCGTACCCGGAACGCACGTCCGCCCACACTCCCGGGCGCTGCCAGTATTCGGGGGATTCGTCCTTTTTGTAGAACCTGGCGAGGCTGTGGTGGACATTGGGCAGGATCAAGGGAACCTGGCCGCCCCAGCTTTTGTTCCTGACACACGATCGGGCGAACTTCAAAGACTCCTCCTCGGACCCATACCAGCGCGGCTCAAGATAAAAAGACATCAGCTTGACGGCATCAGAATAGTTGGTCGAGAGCGTCATGGCTCGCTGGAACCACTGCTCCATCTTGGGCCGCCCGCGCCCCTGGCCAAGCTCCACCTGCATCATCTGGTAGGCGGTGAAGGCATTGCTGGGGTTCATTTCCCAGGATTTGACCAGCAGGCCTTCCGCTTTCTCCAGGCACTCCCGGAAACCTTCCCACCCCTCGTCCGTGACGGTGTTGGCCCAACTGTTTCCACGGGCGTCCCACGCCCGCTGCAGCTCCGCGGACCCCCGCAGGCAAAACAACCGGCTGTCATTCCCCCAGTTGGCTCCGAGAATTCCGTCCAGGTCCTGCATGACAAAATCAATCCAGCCTTTGTGCCGCGTATAGGCCTGCCAATCGAAGACGGCCTGGAACACTTCCGCGGGAGGGGCATTGGAATCGCGCGCCAGATCCTGGAGCGCCGTGTTGACGAGCAACTGGAGAGGCGCGCGGTCGCCTTCGCCATCCGCCTCGCGCGCGGCAACGATTGCCCGGTACGCCGCCAGATACTTGAACCTGGGATGATGCTTGCTCGTTACCATCGAGCGACACGCCTTCACCAGGTCGATCGCAAATTGCTCGCCCGTGCTGCCACGGCGCCCGAGCGAGTAACGTGCCTGCATGTACTCGAGCATCGGGTCGGCACAGCCGGCCGCCTTCGCTTGCAGCACGGCATTGGTCATCGGGCCGAAGCGTTCGGGCTGACCGTTGCGCACATAATCGGCGTAAGCCTCAAACGCCGCGATCGCCTGGGCGTCCCAGCGGCTATTGGTGCACCCCGTTTGAAAATACCCCGTGCGCAACGCGTGAAAGGCCCAGTCCCGCTCCGTCGCCGTCCGCTCGCTGACGGTCAACGGACGATCGGCGGGGCTTCGCACAACGGGTATCTGGCGCAGGGCGTCGATCTCCGCCTGTAAACCAGGTTTTGCAGGGGTTGGCCCCGACCGCGGTGGCGCCTGTGGATTTCCGGCTTCTGAGGGAGACTCCTTCTTGCAGCCGGCTGACGCGAATGCCAGCGCTGCGGCCATAGCCAACGCTACTGGCCCGGCAACAGTCATACGGGTTTTCATGGGGTGAAGATGTCTCCCGTATAAACCCCGCTTAACACCACGTCAAGAAGGCAGCGCGCTCGGCCGCGCGAGGGAACACAGGCCTGTGGAAGAAGTCGTAGCGCAGATTTGTAATCTGCCGTATCGCCGATTTTCAATCGGCAGAGCACCGGAACCGCTGGGCCCCCTGCAGGTTACAGACCTGCGATACGGCAGATTACAAATCTGCGCTACACTGCCCGGCGCCGGCAAGTCGACGCTGCTCGGCGAGGTCGCGGTCAGGATGATCACCACGCCGCGCGCCGTCGCGGTGCTCGCGGTCGACCCGTCGAGCCCGGTGTCGGGCGGCGCGCTGCTCGGCGATCGCACGCGCGTCCGCTTCCCGCCCGGCGAGCCGCGGCTGTACTTCCGCAGCCAGGCGTCGGCGGGCGCGCTCGGCGGCGTCGCGCCGGCC
>DATDCV010000060.1:0-18565 GCA_036524155.1 Verrucomicrobiia bacterium | reverse complement strand
TGCTGCGGACTGAAGTCCGCGCGCCGTCACCATGGTCGCCTGACCCGGAAGAACTCGGTTCCGGACACCGGCACCGTGACGCTGATAAGCCCCGCCGAAACGGTCGGTGCATTGGTGACCCAGACCCATCCGGTGGGGGCGAGAAAGTTGTTCTGCTCGAGGATTGAATCTCCGGCGCTGTCCGGCCATGACAGTGTGAGGGAGCCGGTCTGCGCGGAACTGGTCAAGCGCGCTGGCCCCACGACCTGGATCAGACCGGCGTCAACTGCGCTGACGCCGTCCACGGTGGCTGTCACGGTCCAAGTGTAGGTTCCCGGCGCGGCATAGGCGTGAGTTGGAAACCGTTCCGCGCTGTGAGGGGTGCCGTCGCCGAAGTTCCAGTCGTAGGCAACCGCCCCGGCCGAATTGCCGACTACGCTGATCCCGGCAAATGCTGCCGGCCACAGCGCGGGCACCGACGGCGCGCCATAACCTGTCACCGCAACCGAAACCGGGCCTGCGGCGACGACCACCGTCCCAGTCCCGAGGTTCGAGTTCCTGCTGCCGTCGTAGGCGGCGAAAAGGAACGAATCGGTTCCAACGAACCCGGGATTCGGCAGATACGTGGCAGCATTGTTGACCAGGCCTACCGTCCCATTCGCCGGCTGCGAAATGATCCGGAGTGTGGAAGGACTGCTCGTGGCCGGGAGCACCGTTGCGATGCTTCGGTCATTCGTCGTGTTAGTGGAGACATTGCTGACCACCGGCGCGATGCTCCCATTCAGGCTGTCGTTGCCCGGCCCGTTATGGCAGGTGTAGCAGCCAACGACGGCACCGGGGTATAGCTGGACGGTGACGGATCCAAGGTCGAAGTTGGCGAGAAGCGTGCGGTTGGCTTTGGCGCGCGACAAAACCGTGCCGCGGTAATCGACTCCGTGGCAACCCTGGCAATACGCAACTCCTCCCGGGACAAAAGAAATCCAATCATTATGCCCGTTTATCCCGCCACCGCCGCCGACCCAGTCCTGGCCGACCGGGTGCATGCCGTGAGGGCCTCCATCCGGGGTATTGGGCGTGGCGACGTGGCAGGCGGTGCATTCGATCATTACTCCGGCATGGCCTTGAATGCTGATGTTCCGCAAATTGTCGTTGCGATGCGTGCTCGGGAACTCCGCATGCGTCGAGCCGTGACACGCTTCGCACTGCAAGCCCCCGTGTCCGGCCGAGAAACGGTACAACGAGATTCCCGGCGCCGGTGTGTCCGGCTGTGTCGCGAAAGTCTGGTTGACCGCGCTGCGCACCGTCCAGTTCGTGTCGGCGAAACACGACGTGTATCGGATCTGGCCGTTGTTGCTGGTTGCGGTTCCCGTATGACAGCTTTGACAGACGGGCTCCATGAACCAGCCGACGCGGTTGGGGGAACCGACCTGGCTCATGTTCCCGTGGCAGCTCTGGCACTGCATCTCGAGTGTGCCGTCCGCCGCCACTGCGCCCCCCATCGCGCCCCGCAAACACTTTGTTGTCGAACCGGGATGGCAGCGATAACACGCCTGTCGGTTGGCCGAGTTGTCCAGCGTCACGCCGAGGGCCGGATCCATCACGTGGGCGTGGAACCCGTGCACCGACGCTGTTAACGGCGGCGTGTTGCTGTAGCTGGCAATCCCCAGCGCTTCGGAGGCGTGGCAAATGGCGCACAGCACCGGCTTGCCATCGACGGTCACGCTGCGATACAGCCCCATGGCGTTGAAGCCGCGCGCCGCCAATGCCGAATTGTAAAGGTCCTGGTGCAGCGCGAACTGCAGTTCGTCATGCAACCGCAGGATGTTGAGCCGATAGTCGCGCTCGGGGTAGCCGTCCCACACCCAGCCCGCCGCCGGACGCGCCGCTGCCCGCGTGCCGGAGCCGTGACACGCCCGGCAGTCCATTTCATCCGACACGGGCAGGACCACGTCGTTGGTCGCAACCGGTTGATTTGCGGCATCCCACGCAATCAACCGCATCAGCGGATACGGGTTCTTTTTCAGGGCATCGTCGTAGGGCGTGATAGGAATGCCCTCGGCTCGGAACCAGTTCACAGGCGTGGCCACCCCCGCTGCGGGATGGTTCGTGGTTTCAAACAGCATGGCCTGCGGCGTGTTCGCTGGTCCCGGCATGCCCCACCCGGCCAACCCCATGTCCGGCGCCAGGCCGCTCGCGCCGTACACCGCGCCTACGTACGTGTAGAAGTTCCCTTTGCCGATCGACGTCGAATTGAACGACCCGTCGGGATCCGCGACTGCCTGGTAGGTGACCCGGTAGCCGGTGTTCGTCACCAACTGCCCGTTGGCGATCAACTGGCATTCGATCGTGTTGTAGGGCGGCAGCACTGAAAACACCGAGTAATCACTGTCCATGCAGTGCATCCCCAGGTTATTCCAGCCGAGGATTTGATAGCTGGCGCCAACTAGCGAAAGTGGCCATGCCAGGATTATCAGGAGAGAGAAAAGCCCTGTGCGCAGTAAGAGCGTGGTGGTTTTCATTGTAAGTTCATTAGTTAGGTGAACGGCTACAACCTTCCACGTAACTCATGCGACGCAAGCGGAAATCAAGCTTCCTTAATGGGTGAAAACCCTACAAGTATGTTGCCATCTGCGGAACAACATACGGCAAGCGGACTCCGGTCCTTGTCAGCACTCGTAACTATCTCACGATGACGTGATCAATGCCCATGAGATATCCCTTGGACTCCGGGTTGTGGCCCACAGCTTGGAATCGCAAAACGTGGCGGCCTGAAGTCAGTTCGACTCTGCCCAATGTAATTGGCTCTGCCGGCACCACCGCCGCCGAATACGTGTCGGTGGCCGGGCCGAGCTTCTGCCCATCCAGAAAAGCCTGAACGTTGGCGTAATCCCAGGATTTTGTGTATTTGGCGATGATCTCGTAGGATGAGGCTTTCGGGATCTGGATGGCGATGTCAACCCACCCGTTGAGATTGCATGGTTGCACCCAGAACTGGTGACCGCCGGAATAAGCCGGCCCGAGGTCCTGCGGCCGGTATTCGCAATCGTGCGTCCGGAGCACCTGCGCCCACACACCCTCCGCCGTGCCTGGCCCGAGAATGGCAGGCTCCCAGCGCAAATAATCCAGATCCGCGTCGAAACCGTTCGCCAGCGGGTTCTTGCCGACCACGCGAATCTCGATCTCATTGACGCCGCCCGGCACTGGCCCGAGCGGCAGAACCGAAGGCCCGGGCTGAAGTTTGGCGGCATAGAGATCGAACTCGGGCCCAATCACGTTCCCATTTGCGAACGCCTGGATGATGCCGCAGTCGGGGCCAAGCAATGGTCGCACGCCCAGCACGTAGGGCAGGGCGGGGCGCTGGCCCAGGCTGACGACGAACCCTTGACCGAGCTTGTCACCATGGAACGTTAGCACGCGGCCGCCGCTGACCCCGTCTATTGGCTCGCTCGGCCTGGGCTCGGCTGCACCTCCCGTAGCGCGGAGCACCCTCATGTCTTCGGCTTCGATCGCTCCGGTAACGCGCGGGACCGATTCCAGTTGAAAGCAGTCGAAGATGGCGTGTCCGGCAGTGACCGCCACCAGGGCCGCCGGATGCTCCCCTTTTTTCAGAAAGACAGAACCGAGCTCGAGGACATTTCGTCCGGGCCGGGCGCTGATTGCCAGCGCCTTGTCGCCCGTCTTGAGCGAGATTTCGGCGATCCCGCTCTCCGGCGCGGTATAAATGCGGGGCTGGTAAACGCCGTCGGCGGGCACGCTCAACTTTAGCTGGGCGAGCGTGTGACCCGCCGCCACCGCCCCGAAATCGACGGCGCGTTCACGGTCGAACTCGTAGGGGCGGAGCGCGTCCGTGATGATTTTGCAGAGGCCGGACTTCACCGCGTCGGCCAGCAACACTTCGGCCTGGCGGGTGAAGGTGATGCCCAACCCGTAGGTCCGAAGGTTGTCGGCGTTGAGGTCTTCAAACGGCCGGACTCCGTATTCTTTTGTCACCGGCTTGCTATCCGGGTCATCGCCGCCGGTGTATTTGACGCCGCGGAGGTTGCCGAAAGGCGGAGTGAGTTCGGCCTGGTACCAAAACGCCGTCGAGCTGTAATCGTATTGCCCGCGTGGTCCCGCGCCGTTCGGGCCATAGTTCTCGATGGTCATGCGCATCCGTTTCGTGAAGGGAATAAAATCCATGAAATGCCACCGGTAATTGCAGGTCCGGTGCCCTTTCATCGACGACGCGCCGAAGCTCGGTCCTGACAGGTAGCGAATCCCCCAGGCGTCGCCAAAATAATCCTCCGAGCCGGTGCCGATGTAAGGCGGAAAATCGTCATCATCAACCCACACTTTCTCGTCGCCCTCACCCCACCAGCCCGCCAGCGGGTGGTCAATCGGCATCGACACTCCGACGAAGTGCCCATGGCCCGCAGTCTCGAGGAACGGGTAATCGAACGTCGTCGAGTCCGGTTCATGGCGCCAGCGGGCGTAGAAATACGTGAGGTCAGCCGGCGGGTTCGCCAAGGGCGCCCATTCAATCTCGTATTCAACGGTTGCGGGTCGCTCCAAGCAGTTTTTCAGCGAGAGATTGGCCGACTTGCGGAACGGCATCGGGTAATATTGATACGCCTGGCCGTTTTGGCATCCCGCCGGCACCGACCCGTACTCCGCCGTCTCCCAGTCAAAACCGAAGAACGGGCCGAGGGGCGTCAGCACTTGCGGCCACTGCGCCCCGTCCCATTCTCCCCGCAGCACCAGCTTGCGCCAGGCATAGCGTTGCTCGGACTGCACCCGCGCGCGCACTGCCCGGATGACGCCGCCGCCGTCCAAGTTGCAGAGAGCCGCCGTTTCACCCGGCGCGATCGTGATCTTTTTCGCGATCGTTTTTTGGCCGGGTAGGCGCGGCTTCGGGTCCCGGCCCGGATGCGACCAAATTTCTGCCGCCGCCCCCAGGGCAGCCTGCTCGTCGGCACTTAGCGGCAGCTTGAAGCTTGGAACCGGTCGGTCCTTCGGAAACAGCACATAATTGAAATGGTAATACTCGCCGTGGGCTTTATCGGCCGTGATCTTGATGTGCTTTGCGAACGGGATGGGCAGGTAGCAGTCGGAAGCTGATTGCGGGTTGTCGCGCCGGTAGACAAAGGGCTTGATGAAGGGAGGCAGCTTGCCGTCGAACAAGTCCGGGAAATCCCATTCGTAGGAGGGCGAGACTGAGTGGTCAAGGTAGATGCGGATTTTGCCCATCGGGTTGGCCGACCAGGTGCGGTAAACCACGCCGGGGCCGTCGATGTCCATCATGACCGCTTCCCCGTTGGGTTCAACGCGCAGGTATTGTCCGGCGTCGCCGTTGGCGCCCCACCGCGTCCGGGAATTCCGGTCCCAACTGGAGAACAACCCGCCTTTGTATCCGGTCTGCAAATGAGTGAGCCGATCCAAATCGGTTAACTGGTGCAGGATATCCACGTATGTCAGCGATTGCTGAGGTTGGGCGAGGGCCTGGCAGGCCAATGCGGTCAGAAGGCAGCAGACAGCTTTCAGGGTGCTCCTGCCGTGCGGCCGCTGTTGGGCAATGTTTTTGGGCGTGCTCATGGTCTGCATCTTGCCCGGGGGCGCCGCCAGCGACAAGAGGAACGTCAATGGGCCAGCGACATGTTCTGGGTTGATGGTTGATGGAGGCGGCGCGCTCGGAGAGCACGCCTCACCAGGCAGGGCTTCGACGCCGAGGACCTGGGGCTCGGAGCCGCCAGCGGGGGCCACCGCCACCGCCACTTCGCTGGTGGCGGCGGGAGGGGCAGTGCGAGGGGAAGGGCCAACCGAACGCCAGTGAGGTGGGCTCTTCCCAGGCTGCCGTGGTGCTTTATCAGGTATCATTCCATATGAGGGGATTGATAATTGATAAGGCTATGGGTCCTGCAGGCGTGGAGGGCGGCAAGTTTGCCCCGCCAACGCTATTTCTGAGACCAGCCGGCGACTTTGTCGCGACCAAGGCTGAGGGCCCTGGCGACAGCGCGGATGGTGCGGGTCCGGGTGATGAGTACCGCGGTCCGGTAACCAGTAGAGGCCGCCCCCTGAGGAAATGAGCCCGGCCGTGGTCAGCCGCTGGAGGTAGCGGCCTACGGTGGCTCGGGAGATGTCCGCCTTGCAGGGCTGCTCAAGCAATCCTGCGCGGGTTGTCGGCTTGGTGGTGATAAAGCGGTGGTGGACTTCTTCTTTGGTGATGAATTCTTGCTGGGTGGGGGCGATTAGCGCCAGCGTCAGGAGCCCGCTCTGAGGGCGGCCTGATTGCTGGTCGATGTCGTTGTTGATACTGGTCATAAAATCGGTCTGTTGACTCCGCATTCAGTTGCGCGCCGCCCCTCTGGTCCTGGGCACGGGGTGATTATAGAACCGGTTTTGGCGCGGGCCGGCGGGTCCCGACAACGAGTTCGCGCGGGTTCGCTTCGGTTCGCTTCCGAGACGCTTTATTTCGCGGAAAAAATAGGGGAAAATTGTTGACAGGTTTTGGGGGGATTGGTGCGGAGGCAGGGGGAGAGAGCGGGATCGGCCCGGTAAATACGGGGCGACGGGCTATGTGGACAGATGTCCAGTAGTGGAGCCAAAAAAAATTGGCCTGGCGGCGACTGCTCCCTGGGTAGCCCGTTTTCAGACTCTGCATTCTGCACGCGGCGGGTTTAGCAGAGCCACTAGGACAACTACGGGGGTATATGTGAAGATTTTTGGGAAAAGTTATTCACAGGGCGAGTGGTTGATCCGCCTTCGTCAAAAGCACTTCGGCGGACAGGTGGTTGGTGGAGCCGGGAATGTGAGCTCGCCAGGGGAATTGTAAGCGAGGGCGTAAGGAGCCGACAGGAGGGAAACCGTTGAAACGGTTTGAGGAGGTCGCGACGTGTTCAACGCCCAACTAAAGTTGGGTGTTAATGAGATGGGGTCGGTGGGCGGTGGACGCCCAACGCTCGGCCTGAGCGGCGCGCCGCCAATGATGCACCGAAGGCAACGAGAACACCATCGGTGCATCCGCTCCAGCGAAAGTTGGGCAATGCGTTCGTCATCGGGTCGGTTATCACTTCGCTTTAGGGAATTTCTCGGTGATACGTTTCATGAGCGACTCCTGGTCGAGCTTGGCGAAACCGTCAGGCGGCGCGAAAAGTGCGGAGGGAGGCTTCTTGTTCTGAAGGTTCTTGAAGATGAGGATGGCGTTGGTTTCACCCAGGGAATCGAATACCACTATACGAAGTGGAACGAGGGGCGAATTCTTGGCCGTCCATACGATAGCCTCTGGCGTCTCCCAGGTCCTCCAAACATCCATGTTGTGCTTGTTGAAGGTGATTTTAGTCTTGGTGGCAATGCGACCGGCGACCTCCTCCGTCCCGAGCTCAACCCTCTGAGCGTTCGGTTTCCTCTTCAATTCTTCCAGTGCGGCCTCGGGGATCGGCTGCTCCATGTACGCCTTCAGGCGTGGGAGGACGGTAAAAAGACACTTCCTGTCCGGATTGAATATCGTCACGCACTCTGCCGAACCAGCCTGCTGCATCAGTTCCACATAGCCTTGCCACGAGTGGTCCGCTTTGCCGTCGCCCATTTTCGAAACGTCCATCTCGACCCGCGACATTCCTCCGCGGATTGCACCATAGACGGGCCAATGCAAAGTTGGGGTTTGATTTCTGGCCTCCACCTCCAAGGTTGCGGTGAAGGCAGCTCCTTCTGGCAAGAACTTTAACAGGGAAGGTTCAATTGTTAGTGGAGAATAGAACTGACCGAGCGCGGGAATGTTTAACAAACCGAACCCGGCAATGACCAAAGCCGCGGGAATGGTTCTCATAGGCGCTTCGTGCGTGTTGTCCGGCCATAAAAATAAGCGCCCGCCGCCAGGACTGGTGTTCCAGCACATCTCACGCTGCCCAGCTCTTTGCCGTTTGCGGTCGGCGGGAGATGGCGGCGGTTCGTCTTCATTGACTTGTTAAACACCGTCATTTGATCTCCTCAGGCTTCGGCCACGGCACCCACTTGGGTTCAAGGACAGTGCCATCCATCAGGACGACCGCTACCATGTAGTCGAACGCTCCCTGCGGATACTCGATTCGATAGAAAAACCGGTCCCGAAACGGCTTGTAGGTTTCTGACAAATCAAACAACCGGACTTCCATCTTGATGAAGGAGCCAGGATCTCCCTTTCCTTTCTTCGTTAGCCAGCGCGTCACAATTTTCCACGCCTTATCAGGTGCCACCGGTATTTTCGCGGAGGCGGTTTCCCACGTCGGGGTGGCAAGAATCCGTGCCTCAGATATACGCCACTCATATGCATCGCGTCTGGATTGCCACTTTAGAAGAGTGAACTCATTGGTGTTACCTGCCGCAAGCACGAGGCTGGGTCCGCCAAGCAAGAACAAGGACGCGACTACCAAGATGCTCATATCCGTTTAACAACAGCGTGGGGCGAGCGATGGCTGGCCCTGTCGCGACTTCCGAATCGCCAAGACCAGACCGGGCCACTCAATCGCTCCGCCGAAAAGTGAGAACGCCTCATCATAATATCCTGAGCAACCAAACGAGAGAGAAACCAACTGCAGGTGCAGCGGCGATAGTAGCCATACCTGCACTTAGATGCGGCTCCTTCCACCAGGACCAGATGCAACAAACTACAGCGAGAAGGGCAAACAGCACGGTTGGAAAAAGAAGCAATCCGCCAACTGGTGGGGGCTCTGGAGTTATCTGAATGATGCTGTCCCCTCGAACGTGCAAGAAATCCCAAAGAGCCCAAACAATGCAGCAGAGGCACAGGACCGCAGCTACCTCCCCGAACAGCGCACGAAAGGGAAGTTGAGATTCCTGTGATTGCGTTGCCATACGCCAGGGCGCTCTAACGCGGAGGTCAGCGAGCGGAGCCAGCGCCTGCTGACGTTTGATTTGTTTGTGCGCGAGCCGGCTGGCTCCGATTCGCTGCACCGCCGGAGTGCCCCGGGTCGAAAAAATTCCGCTTCTCGAAATATCTTCCAAGGATCTCTTTCTTTTGTACTGGGTCGGTAAAACCTCGCTTCTTTTCTGCCGCGACGCACCAGTCGATGTAGTCGACCTGAATCTCCGAAGGGCTCTTGGTCTTCGCCTTCTCCGCCCAGTCCTCCACAAAGCCTTGAGCTTTCAGGTATTCTCTGAAGGAAGGGTAAACCGCCTCTCCGGACGGCGTTTTGCGGCCCTTGTATCCGCCATAAACGGGGTTCCCATCGCTAAAGATTTCAAGCACCACCTCACCCACAGTGTAGTTGTGCCACGCCACTACCATATCGCTGTACGAGTATCTGTCGTCCCAAAAGTGCTTTGCTAACGCCGGGAAAATTTTCGGTCCCATCCTCTTTAGTCTGCTAATCGCCAGTTCAACTTCGGGAGTGCAGTAACGGTCCCAGAACGCCACGTCCGGAAGGTCGCCATCGGGGAATGGGGCTGGCCGTCTCGAGACCAACTGCAGGACCAGCGCGTCAACTTCCGCGGAACCTGACTTCGCAACGGCTATCGGTATATCCCCTGCTACCACCGAAAGACCGGAACCGAAAATCAGTAAGATTGCGAGCGTGTGTTGCACCGAACTGTGATTCTGCGACGGCCATTCGTTTATTAACCGCCGGCAATTCCTTGGTTTCTGCGGTCGTAAGTTGCTCATTTCCAACCTCGATTGCCAGAAGCTTAGCTCATCTGGTTCGTTTATTACAAGACCAAAAGCAATGTGTCTTTTCCACCCGCTTCCCGGGGACCAGGACCGTATTCGTCCAAGCATTCCGGTGGACGTTCGCCCCCTGCGCCCCGCGAACGACTACTATCTGCCAATCCCGGCGGATTGGTGAACTCCGGAACCAACGCTTGGCCGGTGATCGTTCGCCTCCTGCGGCGTGATCGGCGGGCGGACTTCAGTCCGCAGTAATTCTCAATTGACCGTCGCGTCCGGAATTCGGAGACCTCCCTGGTGGCGGAAGCTGCTGCGGACTGAAGTCCGCGCGCCGGATGCCCGGTTCACCCGCAACCAGCCAAAAGGAGCAACGCAATGGCTTAGTAAACGGTGGGGCCGCCTTGCCGAGGCGCCCGTTTCTGTTGATTCTTTGGGGCATTTCGCCGGAGTCGCGGCTGCCTCGGCGAGGCGGCCCCACCTGAGACCAAGGGATACGGAGCAACATCATTTTCGATTTACAGCCGGCGCGTTACTGAATACAGGTGAGCGGCTGATGAAACAGACCAAGTGCAAGGCGCAGCGGATCTTCGCGTGCGGGCGAATTGTTCGGGCGAGTGACGTGGCGGACGGGGAGGGAGTGAAGTTGACTCGTCGTGAGTTTATCGGATCTGCCATGGCGGGGTTTGTCGCCGCGTGGGCTGGTCCGTTCACCCTTTCGGCAGCGGAACCGCCCGTCAAAGCCCCGAAATCGCTTCGCATTCTGATTTTGGGTGGCACAGGTTTTCTGGGGCCGGCGTGCACGGAGTCGGCGCTGGCGCGGGGGCACGGGGTGACGCATTTCAACAGCGGACGAACCGAAGAGCGGCGGCGGGAGAGTGGGCGGCCGTCGGTGGTGCCGGCGGGAGTGGAGCAATTGTACGGGAATCGCGACCCAAACAAAACAGCCGACGACCGCAGGAACGAAGGCCGGAGTGACGCGGCAAAAGACCCGAAGAGCCCGAAAGGCCTCAGCGAGTTGGCGGGCAAGAAGTGGGACGCGGTGATCGACACCAGCGGTTACTTTCCGCGGATGGTGAAAGCGTCGGCCGAGTTCCTGGCGGCGAGCGTGAAGCAGTACGTGTTCATCTCGAGCATCTCCGTCTATAAAGACAACAGCATTCCGAACTACGACGAAACGGCGGCGCTGTGTGAATTGGCGGACCCGACGACGGAGGAGTTCGGGAAAGACTTCGCGAACTTCGGCGGTGGAAAAGCGCTGTGCGAAAAGGCGGCTGAGGCGGCGATGCCGGGCCGGGTGACGAACATACGGCCGGGATATATTGTCGGGCCGCGCGACACGTCGGGGCGGTTTATGTATTGGCCGGTGCGAGTTTCACGCGGGGGCGTGATGGCGGTGCCCGGGGAGCCGGCGGATCCGATTCAAATCATCGATGTGCGGGATCTGGCGGACTGGGTTATACACTGTATCGAGAACAACGTGGTGGGCATCTACAATGCGACGGGGCCGGCGAAGGAAATGTCGATGAAAGTGATGCTGGAGGGGATCCGGCAGGGGACAGGTTCGGATGTTTCGTTCAGATGGGTGGACACGGGTTTTTTGAAGGCGCAGGGGGTTGAGGGGCAGTTCCCGCTGTATGAACCGCCGACGGGCCAGACAGCGGGGTTTCATCGGTGCAACGTTTCGCGGGCGCTGGGAAAGGGTCTGAAATTCCGGTCGGTGTCGGACACGGGGAAGGTGACGCTGGATTGGTACAAAAGCTTGCCGCCGGAAACCCAGGCTCGGGTGGCGCCGCAGTTTGCGAGGAAGGAGAACGAACCGACCTGGCTCGAGCGGGAGAAGAAGGTGCTGGAGGAGTGGGCGAAGCGAGGGGCGAAGTAGGAGGGATCGCACGCGGGCGAACCAAGGGCCGTATAAGCCGGCTGGTGTAGTGGGAGCGAGCGGGCGTGCCAGGGGGTAAAAAAGCGGCAGCAAGCTGCACGCACTCCATACGCTTCGCGACTGCGGGTGCACTGCGAACTGCGCGCCAGCGTTTGGAGTGCGCGCAGCTTGCTGCCGCTTTCGGTCGCTAAAGAGAGATAAGGAATCTCCGTCTCTTCCTCTCCAGGAGATCCGGGAAGAGGAGGCCGGTATGGCTGCCTATTTCGGGGACGCTGCAGTAGAAGCCGGCGGCCCGTCCGGGCGAAACCGAGTCGCACGGTTGTGATTCCAGGCTTGCATGGAGGCGGGGCAGATTGGATTTTTGCACGGTGCAATGGCTGCAGAATTTGGACGTGAGCGTGTTCAGGGTCATCAACCTGGACTGGGCGAATCCTGTGTTTGACGCGGTCATGCCGTTTTTCAGCGGCAACGTTTTTTTTGTTCCGGTGGTGGTGCTGCTGGCGTTGTTGCTGATTTGGAAGGGCGGGCGGCGAGGGTTGATCTGCGTGTTGATGATGGCGCTGGTGGTGGCGATCGGGGACGGTTTCATCTGCAACACGCTGAAGGCGGCGGTTGGGCGCGTGCGGCCGTGCCTGGCATTGGAGGACGCGCGTTGTCTGTTGGGGCGGTCGGGCAGCGGCAGCTTTCCGTCGTCGCACGCGGCGAATTGGTTTTCGGGGGCGATGGTGGCGCTGATCTACTACCGGCGGAGCGCGTGGTTCATGCTGCCGCTGGCGGGGCTGGTGGGCTTTTCGCGGGTATATAACGGCGTCCATTACCCCAGCGATATTCTGGGAGGGGCGGTCATCGGCGCCGGTTACGCCGCGGCGGTGGTTTGGCTGGTGGATTCATTCTGGCTTGGAGTGGGCCGGCGGTGGTTTCCGCTTTGGTGGGCGAGGCTGCCGTCGCTGATGAATCCGCCGGCCATGACGAGGCCGGCGGACGAGGAAGAACCGGCGGAGGCGGTTCCGCTGCCGCGCACGAAGGGGATAGCGCCGGTCGGGTTCCAGGCGCCGCATGTTACCCTGGACGACCATTGGCTACGGCTTGGCTACGTGTGGCTCGCCATCCTGCTGGTCGCGCGGCTGGTTTACATTGCCAGTGGAACGATCCAGTTGGCGGAGGATGAGGCCTACCAATGGGTGTGGTCGAAGCACCTGGCGCTGTCGTATTTCAGCAAGCCGCCGCTGATCGCCTACACCCAGTTTCTCGGGACTACGCTGTGGGGTGATACCGCTTTCGGCGTGCGGTTTTTCTCGCCGGTGATCTCGGCAATTATCGGAGCGGCGTTGCTGCGGTTTTTCGCCCGCGAGATCAATGCCCGCGCCGGGTTCTTCCTGCTGCTCATCCTGAGCGCGACGCCGCTGATGGCGGTCGGCTCGGTGCTGATGACGATCGACCCGCTTTCGGTGCTGTTCTGGACGCTGGGGATGCTGGCCGGCTGGCGGGCGGCACAGGACCGCGGGACGACACGGGATTGGGTCTGGGTGGGCGTGTGGCTGGGGCTTGGGTTCCTGAGCAAGTACACCGCGCTGTTCCAGTTGCTGTGCTGGGCGGTGTTTTTTGTTTTGTGGCCGCCGTCGCGGAAGCATTTGCGCCGCCCGGGTCCCTACCTGGCGTTGCTGGTGGCCGGGGTCCTTTCACTGCCGGTGCTCATCTGGAACGCTCAGCACGGCTGGGTTACAGTGGCCCACCTCAGCGACATTTCGGGGTCGACCAGGCCGTGGCGGCCGACGCTGAAGTACGCCGGGGAATTCCTGGGCGCCGAATTGGGGCTGCTGAACCCGGTGTTTTTTGTCGCGACCGCCTGGGCGGCGATCGCGATGTGGCGGCGGTTCCGGAACCAGCCGAAGATGGTGTATTTGTTCAGCATGGGGGCGCCGTTGTTTCTGGCGTATTTTGCGTATTCGTTTCGTTCGCGGCTGCTGCCGAACTGGATTGCGCCATCGGTGGTGCCGTTGTTTTGCCTGATGGTGGCGTATTGGGACGCGCGGTGGCGGCTGGGGCAGGACGGCGGGGCGGCGTTGCGGCGGCGGGCCTTGATCGGGGGGCTCGCGATCGGCTTTGCGATGGTCATTGTGGGCCACGACACGGACCTGGTGCGGCCGTTACTGGGCAAGTATCTGCCGGTAAACCGCGACCCGCTGCACCGGGTGCGCGAATGGGATGAAACCGCCCGCGTAGCGAACGAGGCGAGGCGCGAGCTGTTAAACGAGGGCAAACCGGTTTTCATCATTGCCGACCACTATGGCATGACCGGGCAAATTTCGTTCAATCTGCCGGAAGCCAGGCAAGCCGTTAGCGGCACTCCACTGGTGTATTGCCGCAGCAGCGAAGCGCCGGAAAACCAGTTCTATTTTTGGCCGGGCTATGATAGGCGCAAAGGCGAGAACGCGATCTACGTGCGCGAGCTGGACCGCGACGATCCCGAACCCGGGCCGATCCCGCCGCGCCTGCAGGCCGAGTTCGACTCGGTGACCCAAATCGGTGTCAGCAACGTCATGTACCACGGCTACCTGCTGCGGCCGCTGCAATTGTTTGCCTGCCGGGGGCTGAAGTGAGCGCCCCGGCGCCAGCGGGCATGGACGGTGAGCCAGGCTTGGCGGAAGCCCGGTTTCCTGCCTCCGATTACGACCTTGAGGCGACTCTCAATTCCGGGCAGGTGTTCAGGTGGCAGCCCGCGGACGGGCGGTGGGTTGGAGTCGTCGGCGCCCGCTGGGTTCGGTTGAGCCGGGTCGATGGAGCGGTCCTCGCGGAAGCCGTGGGACCGGTGCCGGACTGGGGATGGCTGAGCAACTACTTGCAGGCAGAGGTGGAATTGGAACGAGTGTTGAGGTCGTTTCCGGATGATGAACCGATGCGGGCGGCGGTGGCGGCTCACCGCGGACTCAGGTTGCTGCGGCAGGATCCCTGGGAATGCCTCGCCTCTTTTATTTTGTCGTCGACCAAGCAAATCGTTCAGATTCGGCAGGTTGTCGCGCGAGTGTGCGCCCGTTTCGGGGAGCCGCTGGAGGTCCCGCCCGGCCAAGCACCCGCGTTCGCATTCCCGTCTCCTGCGCGCCTGGCCGAGGTGCAGGAAACGGAACTGCGCGCCTGCAAGATGGGCTTTCGCGCCCCGTACCTGCGGTCCGCAGCGCGCAAGATCGCCGGCGGACAACTCGACTTATCCGCGCTGGGCGGCCTGCCGATTGAAGCCGCCCGGGCCGGGTTGATGGCGCTGCCCGGTGTCGGCCGGAAGATCGCGGATTGCGTTTTGTTGTTTGCCTACGGGATGCAGTCGGCGTTCCCGGTGGATGTCTGGGTGCTGAGAGGATTGCGGGAGCTTTACTTCCGGCGACGACGAGCGACCCTGAAAAAGCTGCAGGATTTCGGCGAAACGCACTTTGGGCCTAATGCGGGTTATGCCCAGCAATACCTGTTTCACTATATGCGAATGAAAAAACATCTGCCGGACGGGAGAGTGGGGGATTCTCCACTGTGAAGGCCGCACAAGCCGTGGGGGCGGGCGAGGCGCCCGGCGAGGAAATGGCCATCCGCCAGGCAAAACTCGAAGTGCTGTTCACGCCGGCAGATTTTGCCGCGCTGAAGGGCCGCGATCTCTCGGCGACGGTGTGCGTTGTTTTCGACGTGTTGCGCGCCACCAGCAGCATGATCACCGCGCTCGCAAACGGCGCGGCCGGCATCGTTCCAGTGGAGGAAATCCCGGAAGCGCTGGCGATCCGGCGCCGGGACCCGGAGGTTTTATTGACCGGCGAACGCGACGGTGTGCGGATCGGCTCGGGGCTGACGGGCGGCGTCGCGTTTGACCTGGGCAATTCCCCGCGGGAGTTCACGTCGGAAGCAGTGCGCGGGAGGAGGATCGCGATGACCACCACGAACGGCACGCGGGCTTTGCGCGCCTGCGGGGGAGCCCGGATGGCGCTGGTGGCTTGTTTTCTGAATCTGCGGGCGACGGCGGACTATCTAAAAAGCGCGAAGCCAACGCAATTATTGGTGGTGTGCAGCGGGACTGTCGCCGAAGCCGCTTACGAGGACGTGCTGGGCGCGGGCGCCTTGTGCGACCTGGTGTGGGACGACTATCGAAACGGTCCGGTGGCGGATTCGGCGCAGATGGCCCGGGCGTTGTTTTTGCGCGAGCGTGGCGATTTGGCGGGCGCGTTTGGAAAATCGCGGAACGGTCGCCGGCTGCTGGCGCGGCCCGAGTTGCGGGAAGACGTGAGCTTTTGCGCCGAAGCCGACAAATTCAGCCTGGTGGCCGAAATGGGGAGCGACGGAGTCGTTAGAACTGTGAGGCGTGTGTAGAAGGGGTCGGGGAGGGGGAATTTCGGTTGCACTGGGACCATGAACATTCCACCAAGCAAGTGCCACCTCTCGCCTGTCCCCTCTCCCCCGGAGGCGGAGAGGGGAACCGAGCACGGCCGCCAGTAATTGCAGCACTCCGGCTGCTTTCTCCCTCTCCTCCACTGGAGGAGAGGGCAGGGGAGAGGAGGCCCTTTCGTTCTTCCGTAACGAGGTTCATCGAGAGCCCACTTTCATGTTCGTGTCTGCATTGGGACCATTCGCCTTCCACAAAGCAGGTGCCACCTCTCCCCTGTCCCCTCTCCCCCAAAGGCGGAGAGGGGGACCGAGCACGGCCGCCCGTACTTGCAGCGCTCCTACAGAGGAAGAAAGTTCATGAGGACTTTCGTGAGTTCCTGCAAAACACGAAGGCCGCCGTGAACCACGGCGGCCTTCGACCTTAACGAACCCGGATGCGACCAACCAAAACCCTGCGGATTACGGGGCCGGGTTCACTGCGACTGAGCGATAGAAGCGGTACGGGCCGTCGCCAGTCACGGTGTAATTCCACAATCCGCTACTCTCCGTGACGGTATTGGTGCTGCCCGGAATGATGGTCCACTCGGTCGTGGGCGCTACCGGGATGGTGTGGGAGATGACGTAGTACTGGGCTTGCGGCGTGCCCTGGAACGTCAGCTTGAACGTGCCGTCGCGTTTATCCTCGATGGCGAGCACGGCGTTCGTTTGGCTGTAGGTGATCGGCACGTTCACGACCTGCTGCAATGTGGCAGTCGTGGCGCTGAAGTTGGCGGTTGCGGCGTATTCGACCTTGACCTCGTTGGTGCCCGCGGGAAGGTCTGCTGTGGTGGCGCTGGCGACGCCAGCCACGAGGGCGTTAGTGCTGAAGGCAACCCCGTTGGCCAGGAATACAACATCGCCGGCCGGGGTCTCCGTGGCGGGAGAAACTACCGTGAGCGTGGCCGTGAAGGTGACGTTCGAATCCCGCCAGGAAGGATTCCCCGAAGAGACCAGTTCGGCGGTGACGCTCGCGGCGGTGATGGTCAACGTGCCGGCGACGAATTGGCTGAAGCTGTAGTTCGCCGCGGTCAACGTGCCCAGGCTGACGGTGATGGGATAGTCGCCCGCCGGGCTCGAGGCGGTAGCCGTAGTGGCGAACTCGGGCGTCCCGGTGATCACGCTGGGTGTTTCCCCGGCGACCAGGCCGGAGAACGTCGCGGTGAACGCCGGTTCCGTCGGCGCGCTGTAAACGCGAGTCGCGTTATTGGCCGTGACGGTGAGGGCGGCGCGCGTGATGTCCGCGGCCGTCGCTGCCGTCGGGTTGGCGGCGTAATTGGCGGCGTCGGCCCCGGCGAGCGCGATGCCGGTGACAGAAACGCCGATCGCCGTGGCGACGTTCTTGTCGGCAAATTCAGCGGCGGCGTAGCTGGTGCTCAGGATGTCGCCCGATAGCCGATCATCCGATAGAGTCACCGTCGCAGCGGTGGTGCCGTCATAGATCTTGTTGACGCCCGCAGCCGTGACTGCCAACGGGCGCGCGGAAATGCCGGCCGTCAGGGAGGGCTCAGCCAGCGTGTAGTTCCCGGCATCGGCTCCGGCCAAAGCCAGGCCGGTCACCGCGACCGTTTTGCCGGGCGCGGCGGTCTTGGTCGCGAAGGCGCCGACGGCGGTGCCAGTAAGGGAGACTTCGTCGGGGCTAATCACACCCGCGAGGGCAGGGGTGCCCGCGAGCGTCGCGGCGGTGGTGCCGTCGTACACTTTGTCCTGGGCGGAGAGGCCTGTGACGGCCAGCCCGGCTGGCGTGATCGCCGCTTCGAGCGCCGGTTCCGTCAGAGTGTAGTTGGCGGCGTCAGCTCCGGCCAGCGACAGTCCGGTGACAGACACCGGTTTGCCGGCGCCTACAACCTTGGTGGCGAAGGCTGCCGAGGGGATGCCGACGAGCGAAGCATTGTCGGTTCCGAATACGCCGGCAAGGGCAGGGGTGCCCGCGAGGGTGGCCACTGTCGTTCCGTCATATGTTTTGTCCTGCGCCGTCAAGCCGGTTACCGTCAACACTGCCGCAGTGATGTTGGCGCTCAGCACGGGTTCGACGAACGAGTAGTTGAGCGCGTCTGCGCCGCTGAGGAGGAGGCCGCTGACAGCGACCGGAATGGCTGTGCCGACATTTCGGTTGGCAAACGCACCCACAGGCGAGCCAGCCAGAGAAACACTGTCGCCGGCGGCCGCGCCTGCGAGAGTCGGCGTGCCGGTGATCAACGCCACGCTATTGGCATCATAGACCTTGCTTGCGGCTGCGATTCCGGTCACGGTCAATGTGGCCGGGGCGATGTCTGCGGTCGTTGCCGCCGTCGTGTTGAAAGTGTAGTTGACGGCATCCGCGCCAGTAACGGTGATCCCCGTCACCGCAACCGGTTTTGCCGCTCCCACATTCTTGTCGGCGAAGAGCGCCGGGTCGGCGCTGAGGGTGAGCACGTCTCCCGCGACACGATCGTCGGCCAGCGACACCGTTGCGGCGGTCGTGCCGTCATAGACCTTGTTCTGGCCCGTGGCGGTCACCGTGAGCGAGCGCGGGGTGATGTCCGCGTTGGTTGTGGGCGCCGTGAGGCTGTAGTGCGCGATGTCCGCGCCCACCAGCGCCAGGCCGGAGACCGTGACCGTCTTCTCGGTACCAACGATCTTATCGGCGAAACTGCCGACGGCGTTGTTGGTTTCCAGACCGACATCTTCGCCGCTCA
>DATDCV010000059.1:0-29916 GCA_036524155.1 Verrucomicrobiia bacterium | reverse complement strand
AGAGCGAACGACCGCTGCGACTTCATCACCTCTTCCCAAGTCAGGATCGCGCCGGTGTAACACGCGATTTGCGCGGCGATGCCGAGCGCGCTGCTCAGGCACATGTAGTCCCCATTATTGATCGTCGTACCGGCTCGAATCGAGGCAAACAGTTCCGCATGCTCAACGTCATGCATGTTCTGGCGCGGCTGGTCGTAGTGCCAGTTGTTCTCACCCTCGATCCGGTAATTGAGGAGGTCGCACCGGCCCTTAGTGCCGATGATAAAGTCGGAGGTGTTGTTCCAACAGTCCGGCGGGTCGCGGGTGAAGCCGAAGACACGCACCCCGTGGTCGTATTCGAACACAACGGATTGGTGGTCGAACTGGTCGCCGAACCTGGAGTCCAGAGTAGTTTGCCGGCCGCCAAGACCCCAGAGCTTGCGCGGGGGTTTGTCGCCCAGAGCCCACGACGCTTTGTCCAGGCTATGGACAAGCTGCTGCGCGGTTTGGTCGCCCGAGAGCCAATTGAAGTGATACCAATTCCACATTTGGTATTCGAATTCGGTCTGGCCGGAGCGGCGCTCACGAACAATATAGGGCGAACCGACGTACGTTTCCTGGATTGCGACAATATCGCCTATGGCGCCGTCGTGGACGCGTTTCATCGTCTCGCGCACGCCGGGGTCATAGCGCCAGCAAAGGCCGGACACCAGGTTGAGCTTCTTCTGTTTCGCCTCCTCCGCCGCGGCCATGGCGACCTTCAGGCCCGGAATGTCAATGCCGTGCGGCTTTTCGCAAAAGAGGTGTTTTCCCGCCGCGATCGCCGCTTTCAGCATTGTGGGTATAAAATGTGAAGCGGGAGTGATCAAGACGACGTCCACCCCGCTGCTGATGAGCTGCTGGTAGGCGTCGAAGCCGAGAAAGCAATGGTCGTCTTTCACCTCGACCTGGTCGGGCCTCGACTTGGCGAGTTGCGCGCGGCAAGCCTTGACGCGCTCTTCGAAAATGTCAGCCAGCGCAACCAGTCGGACGTCTTTGCCGGCCCTCATAGCGTTATTGGCCGCTTCGGTGCCGCGCCCGCCGCAACCGATGAGGCCGATGCGAATCACGTCCCGGCTGGCCGCGTGCGCGCCGCGCTCGGCTGTCAGCCGGCCCAACGCGGCACCGCCGGCGAGCAAGGCAGAGGTCTTGAGGAAATTACGACGCGTGGTGGGTGATCGGGCGGGAACGAGGTTTTGTTTCATAAGGTTTCCTTTATTTTTACAGGGCGTTTCAACTCTTCGGAGCGCATCGCCGCGAAGATGACTTCGTGCGTGCGCACCGCGTCGGACAGCGCCGTCAAAGGCATCTCACGGCCGGCATCCAGCGCGGAAAAAAATGCTTCGAACTGGGTCTGGTAGGGATGGTCGTGCACATCGCCCGAGTCCACGGGCTCGAAAGGGAGTTGGGCCCAGGTCTGGCGAGCCGACGCGGAACTCAGCTTGTTGTCGAGCAAACTGCCTTCGCTGCCCACCAGGTGCGTGTGAAAGTAATACGGCTGCCAGCAATCGATGATCGAGGCGCACTTGCCTGCCGCGCCGCCCTTGAATCTGAGGACCGTGACGGTGCTGGACGGGTATTCGTACCGGGCGTAGGTGGGATGATTCGATTTGCTGCCATAGGTGAACACTTCCTCGACTTCGTCGCCCACACACAGCAGCAACGCATCCAGCGCATGGCATCCGGCTTCGAGCAGCCCGCTGCCGCAGTCCGCCTTGGTTGTGCACCACTCGAATTCCCGGTACCAGGGGCCGATGCCGTGATAGTAATCCACCTCAGCGTAATGCAACCGCCCCAATGACCCGCGGTCGAGGAGGGACCGAATGGCCCGGAACTGCGCCGAAAACCGCAACTCGAAGCACAGGCAAAACTTGACTCCAGCCTGCTTGACGGCCTGTTCAACGGCGCGCAGGTCCGTCAGCGAAAGTGCCAGCGGCTTCTCGACGATGATGTGTTTGCCCGCGCGAGCGGCCGCGATGACCTGCTCCGGGTGTTGCTTGTGGTAACTGCAAATCGAAACCGTGTGAATGGCCGGGTCGGCCAGCAGCGCCGCGACATCGTGATAGACCTTGAGAGAACAGCCGTGTTTGGCGGCCAGTTCGCGGGCATCGAGCGGGCGCGAGGAACAGATGGCTGTCACTTGGGCCCGCGGCGTGGCGTTGATGGCCGGGATGTGAGCCTCCGCCGCCCAACCATAACCGATGATGCCGACGTTGTATTTCTTCATAGCTTTTTCCCCGCTGCGACGGCCGGGGCTCGCATCGCCGCCCCGGCCGCTGACCTGTCTACTTTGCCAACAGCCGGCCCGCCTCCGGCACGCGGATAAACCGGCGAAAAAGGATTAAGCCAACCGGCGCAACGGTCGCCATGAGCGCGATAATCAGCCACATGGTCCCGGAATGACGCGGGCCAACTTCCGGACAATACTTGGCCAACAGCACCCCTGAAACGGTGCCTACCATTAGCTTGGCGAGCAGAAAAGGCACGTAGGAGAGCGCGCCGTAGGACGCTTCCTGGCCTTTGGGAGCGATGGCGGCGGCGTACTCGTAAACCCGGGGCGAATAGAAGGCCTCACCAACCGAGAGCAGCAGCACAAACAGTGTGATCATCACATAATACGGATGTACGCTGCCCTGGAGACCCAGATACACATGACCTACCCAGTGGCCAAATGCGCCCTTCGCCAACGGCTCGAACCAGGCCAGCGGCAAAGCCATGATGAACACCGAGGCCGCGGAGATAGCGCCGCCCAGCACCACCATGCGGTAAGCGGAAAACCGCTGGGTTAAAGCACCGACCAGCGGGACCAGCAAAATGATCGCGATGCTGTTGATATTGAAAAGCTGTCCGAGAGGCGCTCCGTCTCCCAGCTCGCGGATGCCGAATTTCGGATAGACATAGTCCATCTGTTTGAAAATCAGCTTCAGAAAGGCGATCAGCAGCAGGAAACCGAGCAGCCGATAAAAGCCATCCTGGCGCAAGAGGCCGGCGAACAGGCGCAACGTATCGCGGGCGCTATCCCGCACCGTTTGAACCGCCGCGCCCAAAAGGCTCCCGGCTCGCGCCTTAATCTGCGCCGCAACAATTTTCAGGCCATCGTCCGTCGCCTCGGCGCCCGAGCGCAAAAAATACAAGAACGGCAGCAGCGAGATTTCCAGGACCAGACTGGCCAGGAACAAAGTCCTGTAGGTGCTCAGCTGGAGGCCGAGGATCGTAAAATGCCCGTGTTCCCCCAGGCCCTGCCGGATGAAATCAAACAAATAACCCGAAACCAGGAAACCGAAATTCATCATCACGTAGAAAATAGAAAAGGAAATCGAGCGTTGGGGAGTGGTGGAGTAGCGGCGCACGGCCGCCACTAACACGGGCGTGCCCAGCGCTTCACCCAGCGCTAAAGGGAACAGGCCGCCCGCCAATGCCAGCCACTTGATGCTCGTAAAAGCCATAATGGCGCGGGCCAAAATGCAGACCCAGGCGCCCAGGAGAAACGTCTTCCGCAGCCCAAGAGCATCGGTGAGCGACCCGACCAGCAGAGTCATTACCGTCATCGATACCGACCAGGCAGCCACCAGGCCGAGAGCCGCCTGGTCGCTGTATCCGAAGTCCGACGAAAGCCACAGCACCAGGGTCGAATTGGTGAGCGCGTAGGCCGCGATTCCCAGCAACTTCACCGCGAACACAAGCCACAGCTCGCGGATTGCCCCCCGAAGCACCGTGAACTTGCGGAGGAGCCCGTGCAGCCAGGCCGCGAGAGCGGCCCAGAACCCCTGAGGCCGGGTGGAGTGACCGGGATGGCCGCCATGCGCCGATCTTTCAACCGAGTCCCCGCCGGGGCGACGAGTGGAGTTGCTCATTCAGCACGCCCATGAAAGGCGAAGCGGGATGAGTCGTAAAGCAAGAAGGCTATTTCTTTGCGAACTCGAGCTCGCCGTTATGGGCCGCGACTTTGATGCGGTCGCCGGGCCTGAAATCGCCAACAAGCAACTTCGTCGCCAGAGGATCCAGCAACAAGTCCTGAATGGCGCGTTTGAGCGGTCGGGCGCCAAACTGCGGATCGAACCCTTCCTTGGCGATCACTTGTTTAGCTGAATGGTCCACCTCCAGACTGAGCTGCTGTTGCGCCAGGCGCTTGTCCAACCGGCTCAATTGGATATCGACAATGTGCGCCAGTTGTTTTTCATCGAGGCTCTGGAAGATGATAATGTCATCGACCCGGTTGAGGAACTCGGGACGGAAGTGAGAGCGCAGTTCGTTGCGGACAAGGCGCTCCATCTCCGCGTGGTCCTTCGGTCCTAACTTGCCGGCACTGTAATACTCCTGGATGATGGGCGACCCGATGTTGCTGGTCATGATGATGATCGCGTTCTTGAAGTCCACCGTCCGGCCCTGGCCATCCGTCAGCCGGCCGTCATCGAGGATTTGGAGCAGGACGTTGAAGACATCGTGGTGGGCCTTCTCGATTTCGTCGAAGAGCACCACGCTGTAGGGACGGCGCCGCACCGCTTCGCTGAGCTGCCCGCCTTCTTCGTAACCGACATAGCCGGGCGGAGCGCCGACCAACCGCGCGACCGTGTGCTTCTCCATATACTCGCTCATGTCGATCCGGATCATCGCGTTCTCATCGTCGAACAGGAATTCGGCCAGAGCGCGGGCGGTCTCGGTCTTTCCCACACCCGTCGGGCCCAGAAAGATGAAGGATCCTATTGGCCGGTTGGGGTCTTGCAGACCGCTGCGCGACCGGCGCACCGCGTTCGCCACGGCTTCGATGGCTTCCTTTTGTCCGACCACCCGTTGCGCGAGCCGTTCTTCCATCTTGACGAGCTTCTGCCGCTCGGTTTCCAACATCCGCGAAACCGGGATCCCGGTCCAGGAAGCCACTACGCGCGCGATGTCTTCATCCGCAACCTCCTCGTGCAGCAAGCGTTGGCTGGAGGGTTTCTCCCGCAAGGCTTTTTCCGCGCCCGCAAGTTTCTTCTGCAGCTCCGGCAGCCGCCCGTATTGAACCTGGGCCGCAGCATTCAAGTCGCCCCGGCGCTGCGCCTGTTCCAGCTCGAGTTTCGCTTGCTCGATCTGGCTGTTGATCACGCTCACCGCGTTAATGCCGGCCTTTTCGTTTTGCCACTGGGCTTTCAGTTGCGACGCTCGTTCCTTGTGGTTGGCGAGATCTTTTTCGAGCCGTTTCAAGCGCTCGCGGGAACCCGCGTCCTTCTCTCTTTTGAGCGCATTTTGCTCGATCTCCAATTGCATGATTTGGCGCTCCAATTGGTCGATCTCTGTCGGCATAGAATCCAGCTCCATGCGCAGCCGCGAAGCTGCCTCATCGACCAGGTCGATCGCTTTGTCGGGGAGGAAACGGTCGGCAATATAGCGATGGGAGAGCGTCGCCGCCGCCACCAGCGCCGAGTCCTGAATACGGACGCCGTGATGGACTTCGTACCGTTCCTTAAGTCCGCGTAGGATCGCAATCGTCGCTTCCACGCTTGGTTCGGAAACCAACACCGGCTGGAAACGGCGTTCCAGGGCCGGATCCTTCTCGATGTGCTTGCGATATTCGTCAAGGGTCGTAGCGCCGATCGCGCGCAGTTCCCCTCGCGCAAGCTGGGGCTTCATGATGTTGGCCGCGTCGGTGGCCCCTTCCGCGGCGCCCGCCCCCACTAACGTGTGCAGTTCGTCGATGAACAGCACGATCTTCCCCTCGCTGGCGGCAATTTCCTTCAGGAAAGCTTTCAACCGCTCCTCGAATTCGCCGCGGTATTTGGCGCCCGCGATCATCGAACTTAGGTCCATCGCGACCAACCGCTTGTTCTTCAGCGTCTCAGGGACGTCCCCGCTCACAATGCGCCGCGCGAGCCCTTCTGCAATGGCGGTCTTCCCCACCCCCGGTTCGCCGATCAGCACGGGGTTGTTCTTGGTGCGCCGCGTCAGCACCTGCATAACGCGGCGGATTTCCTCGTCCCGGCCGATGACCGGGTCAATCTTGCCCTGTCGCGCCAGCGCCGTCAGGTCGCGTCCGTATTTCTCCAACGCCTGAAACTTGTCTTCCGGCGTGGGATCGGTGACACGCTGGTTGCCCCGCAGATCCGCCAGCGCGCGAAGCACAAGGTCCCGCTTGAGGTTGTGCGCCTGCAAAATCTTCTTCAAGGAGGCGTCGCCCTGGTCGAGCAGTCCCAACAACAGGTGCTCCGTGCTGGTGTAATCATCTTTCAGCTTGCCCGCTTCGGCCTGCGCGGCATCGAGCGCTTTCTTTAGACCCGGACTTAGAAACAGGTCCGTCGAACTGATCCCTTGGACCTTATGCCGACGGGCCAGTTCGTGCTCGAGATCATGCTTGAGCTGAGCGGGCGCGACCCCGATTTTCTGCAAAAGCTCAGGAATGAGGCTCTCGGTCTGGCCAACCAGCGCGAGCATAAGATGCTCCCCGTCGACTTCCTGGTGCGAATAGCCCTGGGCGATTCGTTGCGCTTCCTGCAGCGCCTCTTGCGATTTGATGGTAAGCCGGTCAAGTTGCATACAATTTACTCATAATAGCAGTTGTCCCTCAGTCAAGGCCCCCTCAGAATTGACCGTAGCCGCTCATTCTTGGGTCGGAGCGCCGAGTTGCACTCGGCTTACCCGCGGCCGTCGGCGCGCTTGAGCCGATTAAAAATCGGCGCTCCGACCCAAGAATGAGCGGATACAATTGACCCCATAAAGTCTTGGCATTTGGCAGCCCGTTATGATAAATAGGGCGTTCGCTTCCCTCGGGGGAGCGACGATTACATCCATTACACACAAGATTTAGCTATGTCACAGCATCGGAGTTTGCGCGCAGCTGTCACCTTGGGGGGCAAACGAAACGTTCTGAAACGCTTCGAGCGCCTGGAACTGCTTAAGAAACGCGGCCAGTGGAAAAAAGGCGACCGCATCACCGGCTTGCGCAAGACAAAAGCGGAGGCGTAGGCCGGGTTCCAGGTCGGACTGCGGATGGGGAGTTGGATGAGCCGGTCGTCAGCGATCTCGCATTCCTCGCCTCCGTGCCCGCGACTTGTTTTCCCGCGCTTTCGTTTTGCCCTTGGCACTGCCGATTCAAACCATGGTTCGGCTCCAGAAATATCTTGCCGAAGCCGGCGTAGCTTCCCGCCGTGCGAGCGAAGCCGTGATCCTTGCAGGGCGCGTTACTATCAATGGCGCCATCGTCTCCAGGCTCGGCGCCAAGATCGACCCCGTTCACGACCACGTCGCGGTTGATGGACAGGCCGTCCGAGCGCGCCGCAGAATTTACCTTGCCCTGCACAAGCCCAAGGGCCTGGTCTGCTCGCGCAAGGACGAGTTCGACCGGCCCACGATTTTCGAGCTGCTCCCCAAAGAATGGGGGCACCTGCACTCCGTTGGCCGGCTCGATTTCAGCAGCGAGGGTTTGATTTTCCTCACCAATGACGGCGAATTCAGCCTGCGCCTGACTCATCCTCGTTACGGGGTACGTAAGAAATACCTTGCCACCGTAGAGGGGCGCATCGAGCCTGAGATGTTGCGCCGGTTCACTGAGGGGATATGGTACCAGGGCGAGCGATTTAAGGCTGAAAAAGCGCGCATGGTGTCCTCTGGCGGCGCGCAAAGTGTGGTCGAACTGGAGTTGGCGGAAGGCAAGTACCGCGAGGTGCGCCGTCTTTTCGAATCGCAGAGCCGCACCGTGAAACGCTTGCAGCGGACCCAGATCGGAAAAATTAAGCTCGGCGAACTGCGCCCGGGCAAATGGCGAACATTGACAGAACCCGAGATTAAATCTCTACTGTGCTGACTAATTTATGAAACCGAACTGCTTGGCCTTCCTTGGCGCGATGATTTCTACCAGCCTGCTGGCGCAGCAAATCACCAACGCCCCTCCCGCGTCGGCGCTGGCGCCGGCGGCCACGCCCGTTGCTGCTAACGTGGTCTCACCGAGCCTCACCCCCGTCACCAACACGCCTGCGAACCAGGCTCCCGCGGTTGCGCCCGCCAAAAAGAAATCGGCCGGCAAGAAGAAATCGACCACTCCCGCCAAAAAGAAAAACCCGGCGGCGGAATTGAGGACGGTGCCCCTCCTGCCAGGACCAGCGGTGGTGGATGCCAACCACGTCAACGTCCGCGGCCAGGCGAAACTCAAGAGCGAGATCCTGACTCGGCTCAACAAAGGACAATTGGTGACAGTCATCGAGGAGATCACTCGCAACACTTCGGCTATCGATGAACCCTCCGCCTGGGCGAAAATCGCATTGCCGACCAATGCGCACGCCTGGGTCAGCAGCGCTTTTGTCGATTCCACCAACAAGACGGTGATCCCGAAGAAGCTCAACCTGCGCAGCGGCCCGGGAGAAAACTATAGTGTGATCGGCATGCTGCAACGCGGGGACCAGGTCGCCGAGATCGGCGCGAAGGGCGCCTGGACTGAAATCGTGCCACCCGCTAACGCCTACGCTTTTGTGGCGGCCCAATTTCTCAAGCAGGAAGCGCCCGCTGCCATGCAGGTGGCCTCGACTGAGCCCGCGACACCGCCGGCTGAACCTGCTGCCATCACCGAGCCAGCCACCGTGGCCGCTCCGCCGACCGAACCCCCAGTGACCGCGGCCGTCCCCGCGCCTTCAGAGGCTTCCACCCTCACGAATGCCCCCACCGAAATAACTTCCACCAACCCGCCGGCGATCGAGGAACCTCCCCCCAAGCGAGTCGTTGAGCGGGAAGGCATCGTGCGCGGCACCGTCAGCATTCAGGCGCCAACCCAGTTTGCCTTGTACAGCCCGGGAAACGGGAGACTGATCGACTATCTTTACACCCCTTCGCCGAATCTGGACCTGCGCCGCTACAAAGGCTTGCGCATTATCGTCACGGGAGAGGAAGGTCTCGAGGAACGTTGGGGCAATACGCCCGTAATTACCATTCAGAAAATTCAGGTGCTCGACGAATAATGGCGCCGGCCAACCTTATCGACGGCCGTGAGATCGCCCGCCAACTGCAAGACGAATTGGTCGAGCGCATCCGGGTTCTGAAGTCCCGCGGCATCGGACCAGGCTTGGCCTTCGTGCGTGTCGGCGATGACCCCGCTTCGAAAGTCTATGTCGGCCGAAAGGAAAAGACCTGCGCCGAACTGGGGATTTTCTCCGAAACCCGACTGCTGCCGGAGCAGGCTAGTGAGGCGGAGTTGCTCTCGCTGCTGGGCCGGCTTAACGCCGACCCGCGGTTTCACGGGATACTCGTTCAAGCCCCGATTCCCCCGCAAATCCGCTCGGCCCTGGTTTACTCGGCTGTGCGGCCGGAAAAGGATGTGGATGGCTTCCACCCTGTCAACGTCGGAAAGTTGATGCTCGGGGATGCCACCGGTTTCGTGCCATGCACGCCAGCCGGCATCCGCGAGTTACTGTCGCGCTCCGGCGTGAAGACCGGCGGGGCCGAAGTCGTCGTGCTCGGTCGCGGCAACATCGTCGGCAAACCGATGGCGGCCTTGCTCTGCCAAAAGGAGAAACATGCCAATGCGACCGTGACCATCTGCCACTCCGGCACGCGGGACATCGGGGCGCATTGCCGCCGGGCCGACATTCTGATCGCGGCGATGGGCGTGCCTGAATTTGTGAAAGCCGGCATGGTGAAACCGGGAGCAACGGTCGTCGACGTAGGCGTGAATCGGGTGCCTGATCCCGCCGGCAAAAGCGGCTCCCGTTTGGTAGGTGATGTGGCCTTCGCCGAAGTCCAACCTCTCGCGGGCAAGATTACGCCCAATCCGGGCGGCGTCGGTCCGATGACTATCGCCATGTTGATGCACAACACCGTGCGCGCCGCGGAAAACGCGTGCGCGTGAAACGGCCGCGGCCTTACACATCCACCTGACTTCCCCATGCAACCTACTCGAATCTTACCCGACCTGCAGTGTTCGCTTTTGTGTGAGGAGATCCGGCAGGAGGTAACCGGCAACTTCTTCCTGGTCGGGGTCATCAACTTTATCCGCGTCCCTCAACTGCCGGTGGTCGCGCTGAAATTGAGCCTGTTCAACCGTTGGACCGCGGGCGTGGGGCAATTCACAGAGAGCGTGCGCCTTATCGCACCCGACCAGACGACGGTGTTGCGCAAAGGCGAGGTGAAGTTCGTGCTGCAAGATGCGGCCTTGCACGCCACCAACGTGACCGTCTTCGCGCAGGTCGAGTTCAAGGTGCCGGGAACCTACTACGTCGAGGTCCTGGTGGATGATGTGATGAAACTCCGCTATCCGGTCCCGGTTCTGGTGGCGCCGCCCCAATCGCAGCCATCCCCCGCTCCGCCACCCGCCCCGCCCACGCCTTGACCTTTCGCGTGGCGGTGTGCTCAGTTCTGGCCCGCTATGGAATCAGGGGAGATAACGCCGTTCGCCTGGCAGCCGATGACGCCCGCCGGAGTGGCCGCTTTTGCGTCCGCGTCGCTCCGCCGACTCTGGCTGGTCCAGTTTGTCATCGCCGTTCTCGCGGCCGCGGTAGTTCTGTGGTTCCTCCACGCTGACTGGTTCCCGGTTATCCAGACCGCCATCCGCCGCCTGCCGACTCAGGGAGAAGTCCGATCGGGACGCCTGCTGTGGCAAGGAAACTCGCCCGTTACCTTGGCTGAAAACCATTTTTTGGCCCTCTCGATCGACCTGCGCCATGAAGGCGGCGCCCGTTCCCCGGCGCACCTGCAAGCGGAGTTCGGGGAACGGGATTTTGTGCTGCTGTCACTTTTCGGTGTAGTGCAAACGCCCTATCCTCGGGGTTATACCATTGCCTTCAACCGCGATGAACTCGAACCCTGGTGGGGCGCATGGCGGCCTGCGATCCTTGCCATGACAGCATTAAGCGTCATCGTCGGCCTGATGCTGTGCTGGGCGCTGCTGGCACTGGTTTACACGCCCGGCGCCTGGTTGCTGGCCTTCTTCGCTAACCGCGACCTGACTTTGCCGGGCAGCTACCGCCTGTGCGGAGCAGGTTTGATACCCGGAGCGTTGTTTATGACGGCCGTGATGGTGCTTTATGGGGTGGGAACCTTGGACGTGCTCCTGCTGCTCATCATGACCGCCACCCATTTCGTCATCGGATGGATTTATGTCATCCTGGGCTCTTTCCGGCGGCCGCGCATCCGGGAGGCGACCACCCGAACCGGGAATCCTTTTGGTGAGGAAAAGAAGGAAGGTAACTAAGATGCATTTCCTCGCGTGCCGGTCGAGCGCCGCCTGTGCCGCTGACCACCCCGCGATTACCCCGTCATCCCACCCGAAAGGAAACCTTGGTGATATAATCGCGACCGAAACTATGACGGAGGCGGTCGAGAATTTCCCTGCGGCGATAGCGCAGAATCTCGCAAAGCCACGCGCTGCTATCCACGCTTACAAAAAGTGTGCTTTTCTTCAGCCCGGTCGGCTGCGCATGCGCCACTATGTCCGGCGCCAGTGATTGATTCCAGACCTTGAGGATTTCAGCCTCAGCCTGCCGGCGGTCGATGCGGAGTTCGGAAAGGACTTTTGACAGAAGGGCGCCGGCGGGTTTTGCGCTCGGTTCCCGCACCTTTTCGAGCGGGGCGAGATCCACCCCGCGCCATTGGGCGCAGACCCGTTCCCGGGGCGTCGGGCGCGTCGGCCCCAACGGCGACATGCGCCTCGGCTGAGGCGGCCTCAGGGGACCTTTTTTGCTCAGGCTGCTTTTTGCCAAATCCCGGCTAGATTAACCGGCACCACCAGGGGAAAAAGCATAAAATACGTCCCGCCACTCGAGCTGGTCTGCGGGCTTTCTTAAGCGCTTTGAATTTGGCATTCACCTTGAGCCAGTTTGAACCGAAGGAAGGTTTTCCGATCGGCGCTGAGCCGGAGTTCAGGGCACGCCACTACAAAGCGAAGTTAGCGGTTTTCGGGCTTGTTGCGCGGGCCCGAGGCGAAAAACCTGTACCAATCGTGATCTGAAAGCAACAGCGCTCGGGCGTATTCCATGATTCGGGCGTTGAACCGTGCGACCTGCGAACTCAATGGCACAAACGGCTGCAGCGCGAGTTGCCGGAACTTCGAGCGCAGTACCCACCAGGCGCCGAGGCCAAACGCCAGGTCCACTGCGAGGCCGAGGCCGAACCATAAGCCAACCGAGTACTTCCAGGAAAAAATCGTGGAATCGGGGGCGGCCAGGAGGTTCGCCATGATCGACCCCACCACAAAAAGCACCCACGGCGCCGCCAAAATGCGCGTGATCGTGACACCCGTGATGCTGTTCGGGCTTTTGACAGTCAGTGCTCCCCACATGGCCGTCCAGCATAAGGCCACTACGTCGGCTACCAGCATCAAAATCGCCGCGGCCCACAGTACCGGGTTGATCGGGTTTTGATGGAATGACTCCCGCTGCAACGAGGCCGCCAGGAATGTGATTTCGATTGCGACCACCGCCAGCAGAGGTCCTAGAAACAGCCGGCGAAGAGCCAGCAATTGCCCGCGCAGGACTTCCTTTACGCTCAGCGGCGTCGAGAGCACGAATTCCAGCGCCCCTTCTTTTCGCTGCTCGCCCAGGTGCCGGCCGGCTTCAGAAGCGACCCAGGATTTGAAGGAGGCGTTCAGGAGAATAGCGGTGGAAAAGTAGACTCCCTCATTGAACCAATCGCTGCCGAGTTTGTAGCACCCCCACATCCACGGGAGAGCCATCAAGCCCAGAAACCGCCAATAACCCTGTTTGGGGCGGGCGCGCGCCGCCAGCCAATAAAAGGCGTTCACCGTCAGGAGTTTCGCGCGCAATGACTTCCGATAACCGGCGTTGCCGAACGTCCGGCAATAGCGCCACTCACGCCAACGGCGGCGCCAGCCTTCGGCCGGCTTGTCCTGCCAGGAATCGGCAACTTTCCAACTTGCGAACGCCAGGAACAGCCAGCTCAGGCCATGAATCACCAGCACTGACCAAAGCAAGTTGTTCTGTCGCGCCGCGCCGAAAGCCGGGTGTGTGATCTCGCTCAAGGAGAAAAGCGGGCAGGGCAGGAGCAGGATATGGGCGAGTTCGCTGCGATAGCCGGGCGCGAAATAGAGCTGCAAGCCTGAGTACGCCGGCAGCACCGCCGTAAATAGCAGCAGGAGCAGAAACGTTCCCGCCATCGCGCGGCGCGATTCCCGGCTGAGCACAGACACAAACATGCCAATCGCGAGCGAGAACAGGAACGTGTTCACCAGCACGAGCAGCTCACACCAGAATTGCCCGCTGGTGATCCCGCCCAGCAGGAGCGGCACCGCCAGAATTGGAAAAGTGGCCAGCAGCCCATAGAATCCTGAAAGCGACGTTGCGACGAGCTTGCCCAGGATCACGTCGTAACCTCTCAAGTCGGTCAGGAACAGCAGGCCGAGCGTGCCTTCGCGCTTTTCCTGGCTAAGGCAATCCGCCGTCAACCGGATGCCGCATAGCAAACAGTATGGCATCGAGAGCCAGCCCAGCGCGTCGAACATATCCCGGCCGATGTTGCGGGACGGCGAATCGATATTCGCCAGGAATACGAAGAAACCAATGATGATCGCCAGCAAGCCGTATCCCGAACGCAACCAATAACCGCTACCGCGGCGGGAGGCCGCGCGCAGCTCGCGCTCAACGATTGGCAGGAAGGTCATCGCCCGGGTTTGAGTTGGATTTTGGCTGCCGCCTCCGGATCGATCTCTCTCAAAGCGTTCGTCGCCTCGAACTGAACCCACATCCACGATCGGGAACTCTCAAAACAATGAATGATGGCTGGAACAGCCGAAGTCGCCTCGCCTCGGAAAGCGCCGAGCGCAAGGAGTGCCCGATATCGAACGTTCGGATCCGGTGAACCAAGCAGCGTAATCATCGCCGGGATGCAGGTTTCCGGTTGACGATGGATGCGAGTTATCGCATAGAAGCCCTGCTCCTGCACGGTGCGATTTGTCGAATTCAACGCGGAAAGGAGGAAGGGAATCGCCGGCTCCGCATTCGTGCCAAGATCAGCGACCAGGCGGGCCGCCTGGACCCACTTTTTGGCGTCGGAGGTATCTTTGAGCTTCCCGATGAACGGCCGGAACGAGTCGCCCCTGATTTTGAGCAAGGCCATTTCCGCAGCCGGCACGTTGGTCAATGCGGCGAGGTGAGGAATCGCGGGCACCGCGGCTGCCCCGATTTGGCCCAGCGCGCCGGCGGCGGCATCGCGCGACACCACATCCTGCCACGCCGATCCGACTTTTCGATTCAGCACCGCGACCAGCGCCGGCACAGCCTCTAAAGCAGCCGGGCCGAGCTCGCCCAGGCATCGCGCGGCGTTGACTCGCACGGCGACATCCTTGTCATTCAACAGCCGCACCAGTGCGGGCGCCGCCGGCCTGGCCGCCGGTCCCAAAACCGTGAAGGCCCATACGGCCCTCTCGCCGTTACCTTCTTGCGGCGGCAGGTGCAGAATGGGAAACTCGCGAGCTAAGTGTCCCAAAACCCTCCGCCCGGTCGACTCCCTTGCGGCGACCAACCTGATGAGGATCGGCAGCGCGTTGGTTCCGATGGCCGAGACAGCACGGGTCGCCTCGACCGGCGGCAACCTCAGCTCGTAAAGGCCGCGGGGAAAGGCCTGTTCCAACCACAGACTGAGAGACCTTCCCTCGAAAGAGGGCTCGTGCGGGCGGAGCACCAGCCAGGCAAACGCCACCAATAGGCCGGTGACGAAAAGGCCAAACAGAATGCGCCGTTTCTCAACCATGAACGCTTGAATGCGCGGGACCCGCATCGTTCGTTATTTGGACCTGACACGTGCGCTTTGCTCACGCGGCGCCGGAATCTTCCTCATCCTCGTCCTCCTCTTCCTTCTCGTCCTTGTTCTCGTTCTCGTTCTCGCCTTCGAGATGATCAATCGAGGAGGAGAACGAGGACGAGGAGGAGGCGAATGGTGTGGATCCCTCGCTAGTTGGTCGTTACCTCTGGCCTCGCTGGACCTCGAACCGATAATTGAAGCGCCGGTTAGGCGCGCTATCGCCGTTCACGCCGAATTCCGAAACGTCATCCAGATTCCGTACATTATCGGCCCAATGGAAATCAAACGCTGCCGCTTTACCGGCCAGGCCAAGGAGCCTTCGCGGGATCGCAAGCTCCATTCCGTTGCCATTCACCCGGTACTGGAGCTTTCCGACTGTCCGCCATTCTCCCAGGCGCCAGGCCTTGAGAACGGATTTCGTATCGCTCTGCACCTCCAGGTTCGCAGCAAAATCGTAGCCGCACCATCCCGTGGCCGGATTCTGGTCGGTGTCGAGGAACAGTAGCATCCAGTTGCGACCCGTACGCGGCGTGATGCGGTCCAAAGTCTGAACGAAGAAATAGACTTTCCTCGAGTCGTACGCCGCCCTGGTAAAGACGAGATCGTTCCGGCCGGTGTCGTTGCGATAGACCGTTTGGCCGTATCCGGCGTGGTCACGATGAGTCGTATCGCCGACGGTGTCGCGGTACTCAGGCTGGACGTTCTCCCAGTCCCCGAACGAGCCGTCGATGACGATGTGGCTGGGACCTCCGGCCGCCGGCCGCTCCCGAACTCCTTTGAATCGCCGGACCCAGGCGACCAACCGATAATAGTAATTATCGCCGTGGCCGCCGCGCATTGGCTCACAATCGCGGCTGTATTCGCGCGTGTATTCATCGACGAACAAACCGCCGGGGTAGTAGCAGTCGGCGTCGGTATATTTGCTCCATTGCGTGTAGCGCCCGGCGACCCATTCGTTCCAGCCGGTCACAAAAACGAACTTCGGGTTAACCTCGAGCGCTCGCCGCCATTGTTCGTCGAAATTCGGCCCCAGATTCACCGCGTTGGGACTCGCGTCCTTCCGCCCGTTATGCCAACTGCGCCCCATCGCGCCGCCCTTGTGGCTCATCGGCGCCGGGCCGGGTGTGCTGGGCAACGCGTTTTGGGCCACGCCAACGCTCATCTGCTCGGCCTCGCCCTGGCGATTCGTGAAGACGTGCTGGGGAAAGACCTCCAGCCAACTCCACTGTTCCGGCCCGGACGGCCCGATCCAGTAATCGGGCATGGGCTTGCGGAAAGTGAAGAAGCTGAGCATTTCAGGATCCTTGAGAAAGCCCTTGTCCGCCAGCAGTAGCGGTTTTCCCTCCCAAATAAACCACAGGTCTTTCCAGAGCCCCGGTCGGTACAGGTCGCGCCAGAGCTGGTCAGTAACCGGGCGCGGATCACCGAAAGGTGCGATAAATGCTATGGCAGGAGTCCGCGCTCCTTCACGGCGCATCGCGGTGTACTCACGGCAAAGCGCTTCGTATTCTTCTTTCCAGGTGAAAGGCGGATTGGTGGTGTCGAACAACACCACGTCGATCCCCGCATCGGCCAGCATGCTGGCGTGCTTGCGGATCACGAACGGATCGGTCATCAGATAGTACCCGAGCTCGGGTTCACCCCAGTGATACGGCGCGCTATTGGTCGGCCATGTCACCACGCCGTTCTGGATCCCCGCCAGAATCCGGGTGTTGTCGTTCGGGCCGTCCCGTTGCGGGCGGTGCCACGTCCAATAAAAAATCCCTGCCCATTTGTCCTTTTTGATCGGTCCGCATTCCAGGAAACCCGGCAGGGCTCTAGAGGCCCCGTCGGTAGCGACCCAAGTGTCGGCAAACACTTCCGTTCCCTGGTACGGTCTGCCGGCGAACTCTGCGGCCCGACCTTCCGCTGCGCCGGCCGCAATCAGAGCCGACCCTAAGGACAGAGCTTGGACCCAATCGCCTGTGCCGCGAGACGTCACTCTGGTTTGCCGCTCAATGGCAGGAGACGCAGGTTCCGAAAGTCGAAGGATCTGTTCTCCGCCTGAATGCCAATGTAGCCGGGACGAACTTCAAGTTCGTTGTACTCCCACGCACGCTCGCCATCCACGTCCAGGGTGACTTTCTTGCCGCGCACTTCAATCCGGAACTTGACCCATTTGTTCAGCGGCACTGGCGGCGTTTCCGCCGGCACTACGGTCTTGTAGCCCTTGACAAGCCCACCCAGGCCGGAGCGTAGCAGGTTAACCTGGTAGCCTTCGTTCGGCCACGGCTTGCCTTCCAGCCCGGCGCGAAGAAAGATCCCGCTGTCATATTCCGGGACCAGCGCGCGCCACTCGACTTCGAGAATAAAATCTTTGTACTGCTTCGCGGTCCGCAGCCACCCCATGCCTTTCACCAAACGCAGATTCGCATTGGTGACGACGAATTCCACCTCGTTGACCGGGGCCCAGCCCGCGAGGTCCTTGCCGTTGAACAGTGATTCCCATTTGCTATCGTCTGGTTGGGCCGCGCCAGGGCAAGCCGAGGCCAGGCCAAACATCGCTATCAAAAGACATTCAAACGGCAGGAAGCGTTTCATATTTGCGATTGTTGTCGCGAGAACCACCCGATTAGTCAAGCACAGGAATCCGGGACAGCATAAAAACCGCCGCTCTGTGCAGGGCAGGGCTCCCCGGCCTATGCACACGGCGAAGGCCAGGCAGGGCTGAAGCTCGAATCAGATGCCGCTGATTTTTGGTAGACGGTGCGGGCGAGTCGGGCGATGCTCGCTGGCGGATAATCCAATGGCGACTCCGAAGAACCTGACTTCGCCAGGCACCGACCCGACTTCCGAAGCCGCCGGGAAGGGAGCGGCTGACGTCTTGCAGTCGCTGAACAGTTCCATCAACGGATTGACGGAGGAGGAAGCGGGCGTCCGCCTGGAACAGCACGGACCGAACGAGGTGGCACGCGAGAAGAAGCAGGGGTGGATCGAGCGGCTCTATTTCGCGGCGCGTAATCCGCTGGTAATTTTGCTCACGGTTCTCGCGATTGTCTCCTTCGCCACCGGCGACCCGGGGGCCGGATCCGTGATGCTGCTGATGGTCGTGCTGGGCTTGTCTTTGCGCTTTATCCAGGAAAGCCGGGCCGACACCGCGGCCGCAAGACTTAAGGCGATGATCAGCGTGACGGCGACGGTTCAACGGGACGGCCGTGCCCGTGAGATCCCCCTGCAGCAACTCGTACCAGGCGATGTCGTCAAGCTCTCCGCCGGCGACATGGTCCCGGGGGATGTCCGCCTTCTTTCCGCCAAGGACTTGTTCGTGATCCAGGCCACACTCACCGGCGAATCCATGCCGGTCGAAAAATCCGATGCGGTGGACGTCCGGGACAAGGTGTCCCCGATCGAGCGCTCGAACATCTGTTTCCTCGGCACCAGCGTCGAGAGCGGTTCCGCTACCGCAGTGATTATCGCGACCGGGCCGCAAACCTATTTCGGCAGGATGGCGCGCAGCCTGGCTGGCCGGCAGGTCGAGACCGCCTTTGACAAGGGGGTGAAGAAATTCACCTGGCTGATGATCCGGTTCATGCTCGTGATGGTGCCGCTGGTCTTCCTGATCAACGGACTCAAGAAGCACGACTGGCACGAGGCCTTTTTCTTTGCCCTCGCGGTCGCCGTCGGCCTGACGCCGGAGATGCTGCCTATGATCGTCTCCGTCTGCTTGTCCAAGGGCGCCCTGTTGATGTCACGGAAAAAGGTGATCGTGAAGCGGCTGAACTCGATCCAGAACTTCGGCGCGATGGACGTGCTCTGCACCGATAAAACCGGCACGCTGACCATCGACCACGTCATCCTCGAAATCTATTGCGACGTTTTCAAAAACGAGAGCCAGCAGGTGCTCCAGCATGCCTACCTGATCAGCCACTTTCAGACCGGTCTCAAGAACGTGCTGGATCGTGCGGTGCTCCACCACGAGGAACTGCACGGCCAACTCTCGCTGGACCAGTTCACTAAGATCGATGAGATCCCCTTCGATTTTTCGCGGCGCATGATGTCCGTTGCCGTCGAAGGACCGGGCGGAGAACGGCAGTTGCTCACCAAGGGCGCGCCGGAAGCCGTGTTCAGCAAATGCACGCATTTTGAAAGTGACGGCGACATTTTTCCCATGGAACCGATCCTGGTGGGAAACCTAATCGAGCAGGTCAACGACCTGAGCGAAGACGGGTTCCGGGTCTTGGCCGTCGCCACCAGGAAAGTCGAGAGGAAGGCGGCCTACTCGAAGGCTGATGAAAGCGAACTGGTTCTCACGGGCTATTTGGCGTTCCTCGACCCGCCGAAGGACACCGCCGAAAAGGCCATCAAGGTGCTGCGCCAGCACGGGGTCACGGTCAAGGTGCTCACCGGCGACAATGACCTGGTGACGCGCAAGGTCTGCACCGAGGTGGGGATCCAGGCGCAGAAAATCCTGCTGGGGATCCAGGTCGAGACGATGACCGATCCGCAGTTGGCCGAAGCCGTGGACACGGTGGACGTATTCGCGCGCCTCTCACCGGCTCACAAGCAACGGATTGTGCAAGCGCTGCAGCGCAACGGCCATGTGGTCGGCTTCATGGGGGATGGCATCAATGACGCGCCGGCCCTTCGCGCGGCCGACGTGGGCGTTTCCGTTGACAACGCGGTCGACATCGCCAAGGAATCTGCCGATGTGATCCTGCTGGAAAAGAGCCTGCTGGTGCTCGAGGAGGGCGTGCTCGAAGGACGCAAAGTCTTCGTCAACATCCTGAAATACATTCGGATGGGCGCGAGCTCGAATTTCGGCAACATGTTCAGTGTCGTTGGTGCCAGTGCCTGGCTGCCCTACCTTCCGATGGCCCCTATCCAGGTGCTCACCAATAGTCTGCTGTATGACTTCTCCCAGGTGCCGATCCCCACTGATAACGTCGGCCCCCAACAGACCGCCAAACCGCGACCGTGGAACATGGGCGAGATAGCCAAGTTCATCCTGTTCATCGGTCCGATCAGCTCGATTTTCGATTATACGACCTACCTGGTGATGTGGTTTATGTTCAACTGCCATAACGTCAACCTGGCGCCTCCGGTCGAGCTGGCTCAGCGCTTTGCTCACGTTCCCGTCGATGATTCATACGCCGCCGCCTTGTTCCACACCGGTTGGTTTGTCGAGTCCCTCATGACCCAAACCCTGGTCATTCATATCATTCGCACGAACCTCCTTCCCTTCGTGCAATCGCGAGCCAGTTGGCAGCTCACTATGACCACGTTGCTGATTATGCTCATCGGCGCGGTCCTGCCTTACACCCCGCTGGCGGCCCCGCTGGGCTTCGTTCCCTTGCCGGCCCTTTATTGGCCGGTCCTGGTCGTAACGTTGCTGTGTTACGTCGGGCTAACGCAGGTGATCAAAACATGGCTCATCCGCAAGGCCTGGGTTTAGCACCAGCATCTCGCCTGTCTCCGTCCTTCGCGGGGCTGTACCGGAGAAACGCCCGATGTTGGCTGGGGCGCCGCTTCCAGAAACACACCAGCTTGGAAAGGACCGCGAGCGTTTCCGGCCGAAGGTGGTGCTCCACCACCTCGACCTCCTGTTCAACGATCCGCGGAGGCAACCCCATCAGCTTCAGCAGTTCGCTCAGCGTTTCGTGGCGGACCTTGATGTGTGCGGCGACCGACCGGCCGTCCTCAGTCAGAGTCAAGCCGCGGTATCTTTCGTAATTGACGTAGCCGCGGCGGGCCAGGCGGCGGACCATGTTGGAAACAGCCGAGCGGCTCAGGCCCAGGGAGGTCGCAATGTCCGAGACACGGGCATAGCCTTTCCGGTTCACTAATTCCTGAATACGCTCGAGGTGGTCCTCCGTTGATTCGGACCGGTTTGGTCCTGCCTGGGGCGTCCGTGACACAGGCCTGAACATCGTCGCTGGTTCTCCAGGGTCCGCCCCGGGTGGCAGACTCCTCTTACGCCAGGGGCAGGTGATTGTTTTTAGGCTAATACAGTCTATTTGACTCAAAACTACTTTAGAGCTATGGGTATGTCAATGACAACCCGAGCCAGGCCAGTGGGACCGGCGCGCATTTCGTGACGGCGCCGGGTTCCAAGCGACCCAGCGGCGATGTCCCCGGCGCTCCGGCATCCGCTGCGGGACACGTCTCCCTGGAGGGCGTTCACGGGACGGTCGAGATCCCCGGGGCACAGACCGGCTTTTGGCGGCAATGGCGCGCCTTCGCCGGTCCCGCGATCCTGGTCAGCGTGGGCTACATGGATCCTGGCAACTGGGGGACGGACCTCGCCGGGGGCGCGCAATTCAAATATGGATTGCTCTGGGTGGTCGCGCTCGCCAGCTTCATGGCGGTTATTCTCCAGGTGACTGCCGCGCGCCTGGGGGTCGTCACGGGCAAGGACCTGGCGCAATGCTGCCGCGATTACTACCCGAGTTGGTTGCGCTGGCCGAACTGGATCGCGATGGAAGCCGCCATCGCTGCCACCGACCTGGCGGAACTTCTCGGCAGTGCGGTCGCTCTGAATCTCCTTTTCCATATTCCGCTCACCTGGGCCATCATTATAACTGCGTTAGACGTCTTGCTGCTCCTCGCGCTCCAGGGGTTGGGCATTCGTTTTATCGAGGCCGTCGTCACCGTCTTTGTCGCGACGATCGGATTTTGCTACGCAATCGAGATCTTCGTGCTGCCGCAGACGCGCCCAGACCTGCTCGAAATCGGCCGGGCGGCGGTCAGCCCAACCCTTGCCCAGAACGGGATGCTGGTGGTAGCGATCGGGATCATCGGCGCGACGGTAATGCCTCATAATCTCTTTCTCCATTCGGCGCTGGTCCAGACCCGCAAACTCAAACGCGATCCCCGCTCCATTCGCACCGCCATCCGGTTCAACACCATCGACTCGACCGTCGCCCTCAGCGTCGCTTTCCTGGTCAACGCCTCGATCCTCGTGCTGGCGGCGATGGTGTTTTATGGCAAGGACAGCATCGCGGTCGCGGGCGGCGAGATCGTCCGGTTTGGCCCCGAAAGCGACTGGATTCGCATCGCCCACCTGACCCTGGCCCCTTTGCTCGGGACTACTGCCGCCAGCACCTTGTTTGCCGTCGCTTTGCTGGCCAGCGGGCAGAGCAGCACTATCACCGGCACTCTCGCCGGCCAGGTCGTGATGGAGGGATTCATGCGCTGGCGGCTTCGCCCCTGGATCCGCCGGATGCTCTCCCGCACCCTGGCCATCGTGCCGGCGATATGGTTCGTTTGCCTCCGGGGAGCCGACAGCGTCACCGAGTTGGTCAACCTCAGCCAGGTCGTGCTGTGCCTGATCTTGCCCTTCGCTATCGTGCCTTTGCTTTGGTTCGCCTCCTCCAGCAGGATCATGGGCCCGTGGGCAAGCCGGCGGGCGCTTTTCATTCTGGGCTGGGGCAGCACGTTGTTGATCACGGCACTCGATATTTATAGCCTCCCCGAGTCGCTGCGGACCGCCTGGCGCATTCTTGGGGGCGGCTGAGCGAGGAGAAAACCATGTACAAGACCATTCTCGTCACGTTAGATGGCAGCCAGACCGACCGGGCGATCATCGATCACATCAAAGCCCTGGCCGGCATCATGCACAGCCGGGTGGTGCTGCTCCACGTTGCCTCGGGTGCCCCGGCCAAATACCATGGCGCTGACGCCTCGGGAACCGAAGTCGAGGAAGGCAACGAGTATTTGCGCCAGGTCCGTGACGAGATGCGAACTGCCGGGGTCACCGCCGATGCCGAACTGGCTTTCGGCGACCCCGCCCGGGAGATTATCAACTGGGTCAAACGTGAAGGGTGCGACCTGATCGCCATGAGCACCCACGGCCATCACATGCTGGCCGACCTTGTCCTCGGCACCACCGCGATCCGGGTCCAACACAACGTCAGCGTGCCGGTGTTGCTCCTTCGTGCAAAATGATCGGAGCCGAGTCCCCGTCCTGGGAGGAGGCTGCATGGGTACTCCTAAAGAGCCGGCCCGGGACGCAACATGCCCTGCCTCTCCCCGCGCCGGTTATTCCCGCTATCTTGCGGCGCCCGCCAGTTGAAGAACCCCGAAAATAAATGTGCCAGCGGCGAGCAATGCGATCAGGAAAAAAATGATTTTATGGCTTCGGCGCACGATTCGCTCAACTCCGCCACTTCAGATCAACAGTTTGGCCCTGGGCTTTGTGCGACGGGTCAAGGCAGCGGAGCTGCAGTCGCACACCCTTTCGCTTCAAAGTCGCCAGCACCCAGCCACTCGGCTCTGTCTCCCGGAAGACATAGGACACCGGCGGCAGGTTGATGAGGTGGATCCCGCTCGGGTCTTGCTCGACTTTCCACACGTGAGTGTGGCCGTAAATGTAGGCTTTTACCTGTTTGCGCGGGCGGATAACGTCAAAAAGCAGAAGCGTGTCCTTCAAACCCATGTTGCCACCATTGAGTCCGGGATTATGGTGCGCCACGACCAGCGCCGGTTTCTTCGGGTTGGCATCCAAAGCCTTCGCCAGCCATTGCAGTTGTTCCGGGCCCAGCAGCCCGGGTGTCGACAGGGTCTTCTCCAGTGAATCCAGGATATACCAGTTGGCGCGCGGGGTCTCGACCAGCGCCACCTGCCGATCCGCAACGGGGTGCGCCGCCGCTTTGTCCTCGGCGAAAGCTTCCCAAAAATTGCTTCGATCATCGTGATTGCCCAGCGCGACGCGGACCGGGACTTTATCCGCCCGAATCGGCAACAGAATCTCGCTCAGAACGGCGTAATCGCCGGCCAGGCCGCTGTTGTAGGCGCAATCTCCGGTGATGAGCACGCCGGCGGGCCGGCGCGGCAAGCCGAGCACTTCGCCGCGAACCCGGGTCGCGTGGTCGAGCATGTTTATCCCTCGAACCTTAAGCGCGTGGTCGGCGGCTAAGTGCGTGTCGGAGAGCAGCGCCCAACAGTCCGGGTCGGTGCGTTTTCCGGCCGCCAGCAATTCAGGCGCCAGCATTAATCCGGCGCCGGCCGCGAGCGACCGGGCCAGGAACCTTCGCCGTGAGATCGGCCCAAGATAAATCGGCATTCAGTTTAGCTACCGCCGGACTGGCCGCCTGACAAGCGAAATGACGATTGCAGGCTGGATTTTGCCGGCCCTTGAATTAGGCTCCCCCTGTTCATACGACATTATGCCAGTTCCAGAAGTCCAAAGGCCGGCCAGCGGGTGGGTCAAACGCGTGCTGATTGGCCGGGACCCGAAACGAACGCTGGCTCGCGTGGTCATCTGGGTGGCGGTCTGCCTCTTCGTCGCCAAATTCGTGCTCTTGCCCATCCGCGTCCAAGGCATCAGCATGATGCCTACCTACCAGGAAGGGCGCGTCAATTTTGTCAACCGCCTTGCCTATGTCTTCCACGAGCCAAAGCGCGGTGACCCGGTCGCCATCAAGCTCGCCGGTGAGCATGTCATGTACCTCAAGCGGATCATCGCGCTCCCGGGCGAAACCCTCGAGTTTCGCCGCGGCCGCGTCTTCATCAATGGCAAGCTCCTGAACGAGGCCTACGTCCGGTATCCCTGCGCCTGGGACCACCCGCCTGAGACCATCGGCCCGGGCGAGTATTATGTTGTCGGCGACAACCGCACGATGGACTTTACCGAACATTACCAGGGCAAAGCCTGGCGTTCCCAAATTGTTGGCAAACCTCTGCTATGACCAAGTGGATTCTCCGGCTGGCGTTGCTCACCGCCCTGGCAACCGGCGGGCTATGGGCCTGGCGCCACCTATTTCCCGGACCTGAGCAGATCATCCGCCAACGCCTTAGCCAAATAGCCGCAACTGCTTCCACGAGCGGCGACGAAGGAATCATCCCCAAAGCCGCCCGTGTGCAAAAGCTGACGACCTTTTTCACGCCCGACGTCCAGATCACCATCGAGGTGCCCGGCCTAATCACCCAGGAAATTTCCGGCATCGACGAACTAACGCAGCTCGCAGCCGCTTCCCGTTCGATGGGCCAGGCGATCCGTGTCGAGCTGATCGATGTCTCCGTGACTCTTGCACCAGACAAGCTCTCGGCTGACGCGCACATGACCGGCAAAGCAACCTGGCCCGGTGAACGCACCCCTCAGGTCCAGGAGCTCAAAGCCCATTTGCGGAAGGTCGATGGGCAATGGCTCATCGACCGCGCCGAGACCGTCCGCACCTTGCGCTAAGCTCATTTCCCGGCACTATGACCCACGAAGCCGTTCGGTTCCTCAGCGCCGCCGACAGGCGCCTCGCGAAGCTCATCCGGCAAGTGGGCCCCTGCACCCTCAAGCCCAAAAACCGCCGCTCGCCCTTTGAAGCCCTGGTGCAGTCGGTCGTCTATCAGCAACTTCACGGGACCGCCGCCGCGGCCATCCTGACCCGCGTCAAAGCGCTCTATCCGCAAAGGCGCTTTCCTTCGCCGGAGGACCTGCTCGGCACTCCCGACCAGCGACTCCGCGCGGCGGGTCTCTCCAGGGCGAAAATAGCCGCGCTCAAAGACATTGCGGCCCAGACACTCTCGGGTGTGGTCCCCGCCCGGCGCGCGATCCAGCGGCTAAGCGATGCCGAAATCGTTGAACGCCTCACTGCGCTCCGCGGCGTCGGACCATGGACGGTCGAAATGCTGCTGATTTTCACTCTCGGCCGCCCGGACATCCTCCCGGCAACCGACTACGGTGTGCGGAAGGGATTTGCGCTCACCTACGGCTGGAAAGATCTGCCCACTCCAAAGGAGTTGCTGGCCGCCGGGGAAAAGTGGCGGCCGCATCGGACTACCGCTGCCTGGTACTTCTGGCGCGCCCTCGATACCGTCACGCTCGCCTGAACTCTCGCCGTCTCAAATCGGCCGCAACAGCGAGTGAGGTCGTTTGGCTTGGGGCTCGAACACCGGCGACATCAAGCACTCGTGAGCGACGAACAGCCGGCGCGTGTTGTTTGGACCATGACGCCGCGCGCCAAATGAAAACGACTCACCGCCGGCATGATTGTCCCGGGAGGCTTCCCTTGTGGCACCATCTTCCTTTTGGCCTGACCTGCGTCCTGGTTTCACGAAGTATTCGACGTGCCACTGGCATAGAAATTCACGCTCGATTTTCTTTTCTCGAACGGCGTCGGTGATTTGCCGGCTTGGCACGGGCGCGGATTGGCAGCGGCGCCGGATCCGGCGGCGGCGTGGATGACTACGGCAGCGGCGCCGCGTGCGGAGCTCAAGGCTACTCGATATGTCCGCCGGGGGATTTGCAGGCGCAGGAGACTAAGGCGGGCTAAGGCGCCAGGCGCACGCTGACGCGGTAGAACTCGGTGAGGTCAGGGGGCAGGTTGGTGTGGCTTAAGGAGAGCACTCCGCCGGTTCCGGGAACGCCGGCCTGGCCGTCAACCGGTGTCCAGTCGCCCTCGAGAAGATTGGTACGCGAGAGCAGCGAGTAGAACCGGCTGACGGAGGATTGAAAAGCCAGCATGGCGCTCGCCGGGCCCGGGGTGATCGAGGTGATGCGAAAATACGAGTTGGCGTCCAGGGGATCCGTGCCCGCCAGGTACTCATCCAAATTGCTGACGCCATCTGCGTCCGCGTCATCTTGAGTCCGGGAGAGATCGTCGGCGCGACCGGTGGCGTGGCCGAAGTGCGCGATCATCCACCAATCCGGAATGCCATCGTTATCCGCGTCGCCGAGCGCCAGGGCGGCGAGCGCATCGATGCGGCCCCAGCCGAAAGTATTATTGGGAACGTTGGTGCTGGCCAGTCCGCCGCAGATGTCGGCGTTGGTGCGTGGAACGGCGGTCTGCTCCAAGAGACGCTCCATTGCCTGGACATTACCTCTCAGCTCCGGGTGTGCCGAAAGCAGCAACGCCACCACACCAACTGCATGGGGGGAGGCCATGCTGGTGCCGCTCATCGTTCCGTAACCCCCGCCGGGAACGCTGGACCGAATACTTACACCTGGCGCGGCAACGTTCGGTTTCATGCGATTGCTGCCGTCGACTGTGACCGGTCCGCGGCTGCTAAAGTTGGCAATCCGATCGTTGCTGTCAGTAGCGCCGACAGAGAACGCGGCTTCGTAAATGGCGATCGGGTCCGCGACGGTCCCACAGGCAGGGCCTGCGTTTCCGGCAGCGGAAACGACCATGATGCCAGCCGCGCGGACGTTCTGGACCACGGTCTGCATAACCAGGGGGTCGCCGCACCCTTCAGCCGGCGGGCAAAGCCAGGAATTGTTAATGACATCGGGAGCTTTCGAGGGGTCGGGATTTTGCCCGTTCAGATCCGTCGGGGCCAGGAACCACTGGAAACATTCGGTATAACTGGCAGGGCTGCCCCAATTGCGTTCCATGTTGCGGCAACCGATCCACCGCGCGCCGGGCGCGACGCCGATTTGATTACCCGCGCCGTCGTCTCCGACCATTATGCCCATGGTGTGTGTGCCGTGCGCCTGGTCGTCGCAGGGCGCCTGGATATCGTAGCCACAGGGATTGGCATTGGTGTTATGGGGGTTGAGTCCGTGGATCGCGTCGTGCCAATTGTAATTGTGGTCTGCCTGACTGCCATTCCAGCCGCGGTATTGAGAAATGAGCGCGGGATGATTCCACTGGTAGCCGGTGTCTTGGCCACCCACGACGATGCCTTGGCCCCTGAAGCCCAGGCCCCAGACTTCCGGGACATGAATGAGCGTGAGATTCCAAGCCAGCGTCTTGGGCATTTCGGAGGGTAGCTGCGGTTCGGGAAGCCGAACCGCCGGGTTGGCCATTATGCGAGCGACTTCCGGCCGCTGGCTGAGTTCCTTGAGAGCACTTTGGTCGACGCGGGCCCAGATCATGTTCGCGACCCAGAACGCTCGATGCTCCACACGCCGCTCCGCGAGTCTCAGCAGTACCTGGTCCTGAGTCCGCCTGGCAGTTTCCGTGAGCCGCTCAAAGACATAAGCTCCCTTTTCCGCCTTGGTTTTTAGCGCGGCCGCGGCACTCAGGTCAGCTTGCTCCGCAAAGACGAGCAGGCACTCGGTTTCGCCTGGAACACTCGCCTGGAGCAGATCCGGGGCGATTTTGGTGTCCCAAATTGGCTCGGCAGCTGGCCCTCGGAGCGGAACGGCGAGAATCCAGGCCAGGGCCAGCACATAAGCTCGCATTGATCGTCATAATGGAGGAGAGGGGCCGGAACCACCAGGAAAACTCTCGGCGATCCGTATCGCCTCGTCTCGGGTCGGAGCGCCGATTTCTAATCGGCTTAAGCGAGCCGACGGCCTCCTGTAAGCCGAGCACGACTCGGCTTTCAGTATGAGAATCGCTGCCCATGGAAAAGGGTGGCTCGACGCTTAATCCGCGAGGAGCTATTCTGGGCGGGAGATGGCCGGTCCGGCAATTTTTGCGGGAGCGCTAGACGGTGCGAGGTGCGACCGGGTTTTCAGTTCCCGACGGGAAGGTGCCGCGACCTGGCAGCGCGCGTTCTCGCTGGTCGAGCTCATTGGGGTGTTGGCGATTTTGACCATTCTTGCCGTGCTGGTCATTCCGCGCATCTCGAACCGGGCAAATACCGCGCGCATCGCGGGGAGTGTGGACCAGGCCCGCGTTCAGCAGGCGCTGGCCAGCGTCCAGGCAGTTAAGACAGCCGCCACGGAGCATTGCGCCAAATTCGGAACCCTGGCTTCGCGAAATGGAACGCCGCTGGCGGTTTCGGCGAGCTATGATAAATACGACGCGATTCTCCTCTCGGAACAACTGCTCGACCAGCCCTTCTCGGTGAGGCTGGGAACAGGCGCCACCGTCCGTTTGGTGAAGGCGACCGGCCGGTCGCTCTCAAGTCGCCAGGGGATTGGCGGAGGGGCTTCGGCTGGAGGCGGGGCAGCCCCAGAGGGCGCTTACTTGCTCGAGGCCGTCATCTTCGGGGTACCTGAGCGCGAAGCGAAAGCCTTAAACGATGCGCTCGATGGTCCCAGCCTCGGGGCAGAACCGGGAGAGGACGACTCCCAAGGAAGGGTGACTTACCGTGGCGGCGATCCCGGGACGCCGCGGGAGGTGTATATCTCCATCACCCGGGAATAGACCTTTTGCGACGGACTGTGCAGGTTGACCTTCCGTAGCCTTCCGTGACGAGGAGGAGGAAGAGTAGTGTGTTTGGGGGGGCTTGGGGGTGTACAGCCGTACCACCGTCCCAAGGCCGGTAAATGCGGGCGATTCTCACCTTTGCGAGCGTACCACAACCGTCCCAGAGCGTCCCAAGCGGCCCAGCAAGCGCCGAGAAGGAGGCGACACGAATTGGCAGAAATGTTCAGGGTACAGGGGAAAATCTTCGAGGGAGAGGGAGAAGAATCCGATGCCAGTGGGTTCGCGGTGGTTATCAAGTCTCCTTGCTTGAAGTCAGAACGGATTGGCCTTCAGGCGGTAGAATTGCGGACGGGCGGGCATTGGGGCTTGCGTGCGGAACAGGCCCGGACTGATCGGCTCAATCACGGCGGCCGTGTCCGTGAATGGTCCTGCCGGTCGATCGCCGATCTGGAGTGTAAATCGGTCCACGGGATCTTGCGGACCGGATTCAAATTCCAGCTTGATCACCCCTGCGGCCTCATACGCCGCTGTGAACTCGGGAAAGTTGTGCAAAAAAACCGTTTGCGCCGAGACGGTCACGGCGTAGTTGGTTCCAGGTGGGGACCAGCAACGCCAGGCCCCGTATCCGCCAGTCGGGCCGTCGTGCGCGGTGTACAGGTTCCCGGCGTTGTCCCACGCCACGGTCTTTTGCGGCTGGCCGTCGTTGTTGACGGCCCCAATCGTCGCGCCGGTGGTGGCGTCCAGCAGGAGGGTTTTGGCGGAGGTTTGCAGCGCCACCGCGACGAGGGTTCCCGCCGGGCTCACTGCCACGGCGCAGGCATCGTCGGGGTCGGTGCGGAGCGTGTCGGCGCCGATTTTCCAAAGCGCATTGGTGAGTGGCAGGCCAGCGAAAGGAGGGAATTTGAAGACTTTGTTCTGGTAGGCCGGCGTGTCCCATGGCTCGGCGACCACGTAAATGTTCCCGGCCGCGTCGATGTCCAGGTCGAAAGCCGAGTCGTCGAGGTCCGATCCGTCGATGCCGAAGTGCAACGCAGTGGCGCGCACGGCGATGCTGGGCCAGAGGTTGGTGGGCACGATTCCAGAGGCGTTTATGGGCCACCGGGCCACACCCCAGCCGCCGCTGACAACGTCGGCGGTCCACAGGTATTGGGTTTGACCCTCGCTGGTCACCAGG
>DATDCV010000058.1:0-7564 GCA_036524155.1 Verrucomicrobiia bacterium | reverse complement strand
CTCCAGATAGTACCGTTGGCTTGCCTGCAGCGTGACCGGTGCGGACTGCTGGTTGGGCTCTTTAGTCCATTCCCGCGCGGAAGTGAAGGCGTTGACCCATGCGATGCGGTTCTTATGAGCGGGATCTTCGTCGCCGCTCAGGAAAAGCTCCGACGTGTTGTCGCTGGCGATCCAAAAGCGATAATTGCCCGTGAGCGGCGGCACGACGTAGCAACGCAGGCGCTGGCCGTAATAGGCGAGTCCGGTGTTAGTCCCGGTCTCGAAAGCCGAATAGACCTCGGTGAAATTGGCATCAGGACGATCGGGCCAGTTTGCGTTGTAGGAGCTGTTGGTGAGCGCGGCCAGCGTGTCCCCCAGCCCGGCGTTGAGTCCGGTCCAGAGCTCGCGGTAGATCCCGAACGCCGGCGGTGGCGTCGTGAGTTCGGAAAAGGTTGCCGTGGCGAGGGCGACAATGCTGTTCGCGGTAACGGCCGGCCCCGAAAGCAGGCCCGGATTCATTGCCACTGTCTGAGCTCCACCGACCTGAGGCCAGTCGGTGCCGTTGGTGCTCCAGAATGCGGCGAAGGTGTTCCCGCTGCGTGTTAATTTCAGCCAAAGCGGAGGTGTCAGGGTTCCGCCCCCGACCACGATTTGGTAATAGCACGAGGCGCCTGCGCTGGTGCGCCATTGAAACCGCACCCCGCCGCTGGACGACGCCAACACCGCGGCGTACAAGCTGCCGGCGGATGAATCGTTCCGCAGCATGAGCCCGGCCTCCGAGCCCGGAGAGTTCGCCAGCGCGTCCAACCGCGCGCTGATCGACGTGTCCCCGCTGACATTCCTCCACGCGAAATGGAACTGGTCATTGACGCATATCCCCGCTCCGCCACCCGCCACCGTCCAGGTGCCCCCTGAGTAATCGGCCGACCCCGCCACCGCCGGCAATCCGATGTCCGAATCACTCCATCCTTGCGGCATCGCCGCCGCTGCCGCCAACGCCGGCCAGACCAGCATCGCCATGAAGAGGAGACCGCGTGCGGAGCTGCAACCTCGCCGGAGCCGGATGAGCAAAGATACCCGCCGCCAGATCGTGGCGACCTGCCGCCGGAACACCACTGGATACTGCATGGTAGAATCTTCACCGGTTCATCTCCCCGTAGTCAAGCAATGGGTTGTGGTTGCCGTCATTCTGCTGAAAAAGCCTATTCAAGCCGGAATCAGCCGTTGTGAGTTCTTGAACCTCAACGCCTGAACTCCGGGTGTTCTGAAATTGGAAAGGTCTGCGCTACCTCAGACAGGTCCAGGCTCCCGTCGGCGTCAAACCCGCTCTCAAATGCTGGATGGAGCTCGATCTTCGGGAGTTTGCTAACGAGCCCCCGCCCCAGGACTGTATCGGCCAGTGGATTGAATCATGAGCACCTTTTTCCCGTTCGGACTTCGGACTTCGGGTTTCTTTCGGATTTCGGAGTTCGGACCTCGGCCTTCGGGTTTCCTTCAGCCTTTAGCCTTTAGCCTTTCCCTTCCCCCAGGCGCCCGTTCGGGTGCTACGGCAGGGCCTCGAGTTCGGTCGTTGTCCAGGGTTGGGTGCGGGCGCCGACTTCAGCGCGTACGGCCTTGACCTGTTCCGGGGTGATTTCGGAAGCGTTGTTACCCCAGCTCTGGCGTATGTAGGTGAGAACTGCGGCGAGGTCTTCGTCTGACAAACCAACCCCCATGGCGGCCATGGAAGTGCCGAAGTTGTATTCCTGGCCGTTGACCTTGATGGGGCCGCTCAGGCCGGCCAACGGGATACGAATCAACCGGGCCGGACTACCCAGCACCCACTCGGATTTGACGAAGGGCGGCGCCTGCCCGGGTTTGCCCGTGCCGTCACTGTTGTGGCAAAGAGCGCAATTCACCTCGAATTTGGGAGCCCCGCGATCTTTGGCGGAGACGGCAGTCGCGGGCTGATACGTTTCGACTTCCACGAGCGACCGATAAGGCGCATAGACCTGCGGCGCGAACCAGCCGCCACGCTCGTCAAACCACACCATGCCCCAATAGAGCAGAACGAAGAGGAACAAAATGAGCCAGACGGGCACAGGACGCCGCTCCGCCTGGAGTTCGTCACCTGCTTCGGTCACCGGAATTGAATGGCCGCTCTCGCTCATTTCGCAGGAGTGTTCGTAGGCGGCGAGTTGGCGGCGTTCGTACTCGCCCCGCGCGTGGTCGGGGCCGCATTCGTGCCCGGGGCCGAAGCAGCCAGGCCGGCGACAGTAAATGGAGCTTCAAACAACGGGGTGTCCGCTCTCAGGCTCAGCAGGTAAGCCACCAGGGCTCGAGACTCCCTCGTTGGCACGATCTCAAACTCCGGTCCGGACGCGAACTCGGCAGGCAAATCCAGCGCGTCCGCGGACCTGAGCTTTTCGATTCGGCGTTTCTCGAAGAGGAAACGATAAGGCGGCATGCTCGATTTCCGCTCGACAAGGCGCGGAGCATACAAATGGCGCAAATGCCAGTTGGGGTCCGGGAGGCGCTCGCCAACATTCGCCAGGTCGGGGCCAACGCGCTGGGATCCCAGCATTACGGGGTAATCGAACAAAAAGTCCTGGGCGACCGTTCGCCGTTTGCCCCAGCCGCGGGTAATATCCGGACCAACCGGAACGACCCAGGGTTCCGCTTTCGCGCCCGCGGTGCTTAACGACTTGGTCACGGCGTCGGCAGCTTCTTTGGTCACCCCTTGCAGAATGGTCTTGGGCAGCGCTCGCAATACTTCCCTGGCCTGACCCTCGGAGGTTCCCGGTGTGACCTCCATCAGCGCGGCTACCGCCGCGGCTTGGTTCGTCCCCGCCTCATTCAAAACCACATTGCGCATCGTGCCGGTTTGCACGATTTCCTGGCTGTGACAATACGCGCAGCCATTTGCGCGATACACCTCGAGACCCTCACGCGCCAAACCGGGGCGCGCCAGCGGGTAGGCCACTCCGCTGACCACGACGTTCGTTTGCTGGAGTTGTCCCACCTGCATTTGAGGCGTCAGCACAAAACCCACCCAGGAGCCGGACAAAGCAAAAAACGCGGCAAGAAATATCAGCGGGCCGTAATTCATGCCTTGCCCTCCGCGACTTCAAAAAGATCTTCCGTCGCCGCTTCGTACACCGGCACGACGCGCGCCCGATATAGCTGACGCAGCAACCCGGCAATGTTCGCCGCAAACAGCACATGGCCCGCCAGCAACAGCAATTCGCCGATGGTGCTCACGCGCAGGAAATGCGCCGACAGCCGTACGGTGTTCATGAAAGGAACAGCCGGATTTCCGAGCTGAATTGCCTGGAGGATGCCACCAACGGCGAACGGCAAAACAATCAACACCAGGCCAACAAGACCCACCCAATAATGCGCGCGCGCGAGCCTCGGCCACGAAAAAGCCAGCCCCGTGATTCGCGGCAGCATATAATACGCGGCTCCGAATATCGCCGCGGCAAAGAAACCGTATACCTGCAGTTCCGTGCGAGCCGTCGAAAACCAGGTGAAATGCAGCAACTCGTTTGGATTCAGCCAGGCTTCGAAACTGCGCATGAGGCCGGCAACCAAGAAAGAAGCGGTGGCGAAGATCCCGAACGAAAGACATGTGCCGTCATTCGGCAGGCCACGGGAGGAAGCGCTGTCCGCCGGCGCATTCCCCGTCACGGCGCCCGCTGCGGTCGTTGGCTTTGCGGGCCATCGCGTGCGCCAAACACTCAGCGCAACAGACAAGATCAGGATGAGGTTAAGCAGGTTGCTGACCTGGCTTAGGGCCGGCATCCAGGCCGGCACCGGGGCGCTGTTCGGAATCCCGCCCCAACCGGTCACCAGGAGGAGGACCCCAAAAGCCAGCAGTGCGAGGTACCGGCTGTGCAACGGCCGCCGCGTCACTGTCGGCACCAGGAAAAACACCGTCCCCAGCCCCAGCATACCCAGGCAGACCTCAGTCAGATTCTGGCCATACCACCAGGAGATGACCGACTGCGCGACGCCCCGGACGGGATAGAACAGCAGCAAGAGCGACGCGGTTGAAAAAATCCACGGGAACCAAAACACCGCGGCCACGATAAACCACTGGGAGGGGAAGAGCGGGCGCGCGACCCGGTAGTGGAACGTGACCAGCGCCGGTATCGCCATCAGAACCCAGCCTAGAAACAAGAACATGGCCGAATAGCCGGGCATCTCGAATAGTTCATAGCCCGTGCTGTCCCCGGCCAGAATTCCCAGGAACCCGACAGTCACGCCCAGGTTCCAAAATACGCTGCCGCCAACCAGGCTCAACCCGCCCAACAACGTCCTCCGTCCCAGGCGCGCTAGCAGCCAAATCGCAACCGCAACCCCCGCCTGGAGGCAAAAGCCGTAAACCAGCGCGTCCAGCGATGCGGGCCGCACCCGCCCGTAGGTCAACCCCGCCGTGTCGGCCAGAAAGTAAGGGGAGTGGAACTTAATCGAGGCAATCAACGCAAACACCGAACCAATCAGCAGCCACACCGCCGCGTTCGCAAACAGAAACAGCAGCGGCAGGCGGCAGGACAAATCGGTGTCCCGAATTGATGCCGGCGGCTTTGGCTCGACGGGTGCGGCCTCGCCAGTTGTGATTGTAGGATCCTGCGTCATCCTGAGCGGTACAGTGGAATGAAAATTCGAAATCCCGGGTTCAAGCGGCTATTCAAAGATGCTGGGTTTCTCAGGCGCCTTGGCGGGTAACACGTTGGCTTTCTGAACCCGTGATATCAGGTTCGAGCGTGCGGCGGCGGGATTGGCCCCCCAATCGCGCTCCACTATCCTCATCGCATCTTCGATTCGCAAACGGACGATGCCCTTTACCGGGTCGACCCACCCCGTGTTCTGCAGCGCCTCGGTCTCCACGGCGCGAAGCTCCGCCAGCGCTTTGGCGCGCACCACCGCGCGGTCCTCGCCCAGCGGCGCCGGTTGCGTGAAGCGGTGGATCGCCCACGCGAGTCCGGCGACGATCAGGAACGCCCCCAGGATTCCAGCCAGATAGGCCCACAGAGCACGGCCAGGAACAGGTTCGGTGTTCATTTTGCACCCCCGCGGAACTGGGGCGGCGCATCCCGCATTTCGTCGGCCTGCCCGAGTTCACCACCTGAAATCTGCGTCGGCACCGGGTGGAACAAACCCATCGCTTCAACCAGCCGCGGGTCCTTGAGCGGGTAAGGCGCGTATTTCCCGAATTCCCCTAGGAATACAGTCGCCAGCAGACCCGCCATAAACGCCCAGCAGCCCACGTCCACCCAGAGCAGGCCGAAAGGAAAACCATTCGGATGCAGCACCGGCATGATGTTGAACGACAAATCGACCCAGTGCATCAGCCAGGCCCAGGCGCAGAGCGGCACCATGAACCAAAAATAGTGCTTCACATCGATGCGCAACAACGCCAGAAACGGGATGAAGAAATGGCCGAAAATGATCACCAGGCCCACATACCACCACGTGCCTTTTTCCCGCACTACGTACCAAAAGGTTTCCTCCGGCATGTTGCCGTTCCAGATGATGAAATACTGAGAAAAATGGATGTAGGCGTAGAACACAGTGAACGCGAGCAGCAATGACCCGAGGAAATAATACTGATGCTCGTGCAGCGTTTCGGTGAGCACCCCCTGCCGATCAAGAACCATAGTGATCACATAGGCGGTGGCCAGAGCCATCCAGACGCTGCCGGCGAAATAGTAAACCCCGTACATGGTCGAGAACCACTGATACTGCAGCGCCTTCACCCACATGATGGCCGCCAGCGTGAGCGTCACCGCGTAGAGAAAGATGCCGATCGCCGAGTAAAATCGCATCCGGTAGGTGGCCCGCGCCTCGCCCGTCGTGTCCTGCGTCACCGACCAGTATCGCAGCCGGTTCGAGAGCCCCCACCAGACCACGAAACAAAACGCCGCCACCACGTAAAACATCGTCGAGGTGAAAAGCGGTTGCTTGGCCGCGAGCGCGTGGTCGGCTTGCGGGCTGGCCAGCACCCAGGAGTAGATCGGCTTGATCTTCAAAACCTCCGTCACCTTCGTCGAGCTCAGCAGCGCGATCGGGATGAACAGCAAAGCCATCCAGGGAAACAGCATCGACGCGATGTGCTCGCAGAAGCGGCGGATTGGCACCGACCATCCCGCATCGAACAAGTGATGCACGATCACCAGGAACAGCGCTCCCAGGCAAAGGCTGAGGAAGAACATGAAGGCGAGCAGCCACGCATACGCAAAGTGTTCCCGCGCGAAAAGGAAGCCCAGCAGCGCCAGCACGGCCCCGCCGCCGATGAGCAACCGCGGCAGGTTGCGCCACTTCTCAAGGCCCAATCGCGCGGTTGAGGCTTGGTAATCCATAGCTACCTTTTCAGAGTCGCCCGCAACTCCTGCGGCACATCGTCCAGCGACCCCAATCGGCTAAGCTGTAGGGCCCGCAGATAGGCGACAATGGCCCAGCGGTCTTCGACGGTGACGTTCGGCCCGTAGGCGCCCATGTTATTCCGGCCGTTGGTAATCACGTAGAAAAGCTCGCCGTCGCCCATTTCAACCATGCGCTGGTCGTGCAGGTTCCCGACAATAGGCATCGCCCCGATCTTCTTGGTGATGCCGTTGCCGTCCCCCAACTGCCCGTGACACGGGGAGCAATTGATGGTGAACCGCTGTTGGCCGCGTTTGAGCAAGGCCCCCGTGATCGCCAGCGGGCTAGTGGCGACAAAATTCGTCGTGCCGGGTTCCATCCCCGTGTTGACCGCCGCGTCCTCATACGGGTAAACGGGCCCGGCCGCGGTCGCGATCGGGACGCTGCGGGGGATCGTCCCCGCCACCGGTTCTTGCGAGCTGATGCCGTTGGCGAAGAAACCATTCGGCTTTTGCGGCCGCAATTTCAACTGCCACTCCATATCCGGAAAAATGTAAAGCGGCGGCTTGCGGAAGCGGGTTCCGCGGAAGCCGAAGATACCCACCACGGTCAGGATGCTCAGCGCGAAAATCGCAAGGAAGTAGCGCATTATTCTTCCACTACCTCGATGTGCCGGCTGCCGGCTTCCTCAAGCAGCCTGCGGGTTTCGATTTCCGAGTATTTCGGGTCGTCGCACTCGACCACGACGAAGAAGCGGTCGTGGGTGACGAGTGAGAAGCGTTTATTCTTAAGCAACGGATGGTGCAGACGCGGCAGGCGGTTCAGAAACAGCATGCCGAAGAGCGACCCGAAAGCGCCGAACAGAATCGTCAGCTCGTAAGAGGGCGGGAACGCCGAAAACGGACTAAACATCGGCTTGCCGCCAATCACAATCGGGTAGTCGAGCGCGTTCATGAACCAGATCATCAGCATGCCGACGGTATAGCCGCTGACGCCGCCCAGAAATGCAAACCACCCGACTTTTGAATTCCGCAGGCCCATCGCGCGGTCCATGCCGTGCAACTGACGCTCTCCCGCTGACTTTTTCTTTTTCTCCGTCTTGATTTTCCCCGTTTGCTTCCCGCGGATCTCCTTCGCAGAAAAAAAAGTTTTCACCTTGTTTTTTTTGAAAATCTATACTATCATTGTCCTAATGCATACCAGCGGCAATATCACGAGAAATACGGTAGCGATGGTCCTT
>DATDCV010000057.1:0-13923 GCA_036524155.1 Verrucomicrobiia bacterium | reverse complement strand
CGCCGAAGAGCCGCGCTAATTCCTGAACCGGTCCCCCGGCAATCGGCATCAGCCGAAGCCGGACCGGTTTGTTTGCCGGGTGGCCGCTCACATCTTTTTCATACGAAAGAAATACCAGCCATTTGCCGTCCGGTGATGGATGCGGGAACCAGTTGTTGAACTCGTCCGCCGTCACCTGTTCCTGCGCCAAGCCATCAGGTTTCATGCGCCAGATTTGCATCGTGCCGGTGCGGTCCGAGTTGAAATAGATAAACCTGCCGTCGGGAGAATACTCGGGGCCGTCGTCCAGGCCCTTGGCGGTGGTCAGACGTTTTTCCTCACCACCCTGCGCGGGGATTGTGTAGACGTCGAACTCGCCGTTGCGTTCGGCGCAATACGCGAGGGTGGAGCCGTCGGGAGACCATCCGTGCCAATAGGACGGCCCCAGCGCGGTGATCTGCCGGGGCGCGCCGCCGGTGGCGGGCAGCGTATAAATCAGCGACTTGCCGCCGCTGCGAGTTTGATCGCTGATCACTAATTGAGTTCCATCCGGCGAAAGGCCGTGGTCGTTGTTGCAGCGAATGGCGAAGCCGGTGTCGATTGCGACGGGTTGGCCGCCGGCAACAGGCAGGCGAAAAATCCGGCCCTGGGAATTGAACACAAGGTCTTTACCGTCCTTTGACCAGTTAGGCGCCTCGATGTGATTGGTGGTGTGATAAACGGCGCGGCGGTCCCGCGAGCCGATGGGAACGGTTTCCAGTGTGCAGTGCAACGTGGGTTTGGCCTCGGGTTGCGCTGCTCGGGCCTCCAAGGCGATCTTCGAGAATTTGGCGGTTTCCACGGTCTTGTCATCATGCGCGCAGACACCCAGACCGACATAAACCGGATCCGCAAATTTCATCCGGATAAACGGGCCCGCGGGGGAAAGATGGGCGTCGGCGCCGGGCAATTTCATAAAGAATGTCTCGCCTTGCCGTTCGAGGCCGGCTTGGTTCGGGCCTTTGACGTTTGCCTGGACCTCGTGTGTGCTCGATCCTGCTGCATCGCGGAATTGTAGCGACGTCAACCCGTCCCCATGAACCGCGACGTCCACATAGGCCGATCCGGCCGTCAGATCTTGCCGAACCAGGAGGCAGGCCTTCCGGTGCGCGTTGCCGCCGCTGCCGACCCAGTCGATGGCCGCCTGTAACGCAAAATCTCCCGAAACGCGTTTCCAGACAAAATGGAACGCGTCATTCGTGAACCACATGTTTTCGCCCCCACCGGTTATGGTGCAGGTGCCGCTGGCGGGATCGAACGAAGCCGACCCGGCTTTAGCGGGCGTGCCGATTTCAGACTGGCTTTCGAAAAGGCCCAACTCGGCTGCCCCGCCGGGGAGGGGATGAAAAGCGAGGGCTGCCATGACGGCGGAAAATGTCGCTCCGCGGATTCCGAGAGTCTTCACAGAAACGATTTACCACGCCTAGGACAGGTTGAACACGGAATTCGTATCCGGGGTCTTCGGTACTGGACGCTGCGCACCCCAAGGAACATCTTTCGCACATGCAATCATTCTCTTCGCCTCACGATCAGATTGTCCGCGGCGCGCTGCTGATCCTCGTGGCGGTTTGTTGCCTGGCGCCGTCTCCCGGCCGGACAGCCGAAGCTGAACGTTCCGAAGTTGGAACAAAGCGGGTCAACGTGATCGTCATCAACTTCGACCCGGTCTTGAAGACGCACGGGAATCTTAAGCTCCACGGGTATTTGAAATGGTCGGACCCGTGGCGATTGACCGAAAAAATGGTGGAGGATGCGAAGATTACCAGCCACGGCTACGTGGATTACCGGGTAGTGGAGAAGATCGAGTACGACGGCTTTCCACAGTTCCGCAACGGGTTCAGCTATTCCGAGGAAGCCTTCCTGGACATGTGGGAGAAGGATCGGAACAAGGCGGATAAAAGCATGACCAGCTTTGCCTGGCTGTTCGAGAAGTTCGGCCTGGCGGCAAAGATCAAAGCATTGGATGTGAGCGAGATTTGGCTTTGGGGCGCGCCTTATTTTGCCTGGGACGAACTGCACTGGAAAACGCCCGGCGATAAAATCCCGTATCAAACGGAGAATCCATGGTTTTACCGGCCCTACGACATACCGGAGGTTGGGCGGACGATATGGATCATGGGGTGGAACTACGAGCGGGGAGAAGGCGAGATGCTGGAAAGCTACTGTCACCGCATCGAAAGCGTTCTTTCCCTGACCGTCGGCGAGGGCGTGTGGGACCCGAAAAATAATCCCACGAATGTTTGGAACCGGTTTTCCCGCGTGGACAAGGACTTCCCCGGCGAGGCAGAAGTGGGGACGGTGCATTACGCGCCGAATTCAGCCAGCGATTACGACTGGAATAATACCAACAAGGTGTGGACGTTCGCTGACGACTGGCTTTCCTATCCGAAGCTCCCGCGGCAGAAGAAACTGCTCAACGCCGCCAGCGGCGGGTGGGAGGGCATTGTGGGACATCACCGGTGGTGGATGACGCGCATTCCCCATGGAGCGGGGGAGACAGGCGGTTTCTACAACAACTGGTGGCAGTACATCGTCAATTACGACGAAGCGATCCGCAAACTGCCGCCGCCAAAGGCAACCTTCCAGAAGGCGAAGGTTGCTATGTACGCGCCGTAGCCGAACGGCCGGATCATTCGGTCGCGCCACCGTTACGGGGTGACATCGCTCGGCCAACGCGCAAAATCACTGCAACCTGGTGCAATTGGGTGCAACTGGATGCAAATCCGGCGGCCGGCGGGTGGGTGGCGGGTTGAAAGTTGATGGTTCAAAGTTGAAGGTTGAAGGTTCGCGGGCGGGCGGGCGAGGCCTCGGCGATTAGCGAGTTAGTGAATTAGTGAATCAGCGAGTCGGAGCCGTGGGAGGACACCGGGTGGCCTGAAACCCAGCGGCTCCGACAATTCCCGATGCCGGTGCCTGGTGATTCCAACTGTGTAAATGTCAAAGAGCATCAGCGCCTCTCGAGGCCGAGGGGCCCGAGGCGCAGTCATGGAGGCAGTTTAGCGCAGGGCCGATGCCGAGTCTTCTTTGTGGAAATGGGTTTGTATTAAGAAAGGGAGGGTGTCCGCGGGGCGGCACTTTATTTGTTATCTGGCGTTATCTGGCGTCATCTAGCGTTATGCAGCGTTAGTGGTAACGGTGCGGTCGGAGGCCCGGAGCGTGGGAGCGTGTGAGACTCAATGAACCTTAGTTTGGCTTAGCTGGGGGCAGGGAAGAAGAAGCGGACGGGGGGAGGAGCGTAGAATTTTTTTTGGGGGCCTCCCGCGGACGGCTACATCTGCTACATCTGCTACATCTGCTACATCCGTTACGCCCCCAGGCAACTGGGGGAAACGGTGAAGCGTTGAAGCGTTGAGAGGTTAAGAGTGTCAAGGAGGGAAAATGTTTTTCTCGGAGCGTGGCCTGCGATCCGTTAAGAGTTAAGCGTTAAGAGTTAAGCGTTGGTCGGGCAAGAATTACTCAGATTTACTCAGATGGGCTGAGATGGGGTCAGACCAAACGCAATTCCCCCTCACCCTTACCCTCTCCCCAAGGAGAGGGAACAGCTCGGGGCGCCGGAGACGGGTTCGGCTCAGGGGTGGCATGGGCAAAGGCTGCCGGCAAGATGCCCGCCAGGCGACTGGGGGGAGACGATGAAGCGTTGAGGCGTTGAAACGTTGAAACGTTGAAACGTTGAAACGTTGGAAGTTTACAAGCGTCAAGGAGGGAAAATGTTTTTCTTCGAGAGAGGCACGGCACAGGATTCAGGTTGTGTCGGCTTACAGGTTGACCTTCTCCGTAGCCTACCGTAGCCCTCCGTAGCCCTCCGTAGCCCTCCGTAGCCCTCCGTAGCCTTCCGTGGCTCCCGCAACCGCTGGAGAAAGTGGAACGGACGGAAATAACAGTTCGAGGGAAAATGCGGGGAGTTTGCCTTAGCCAGGCTGAAATCTGAAACGCCCGGGTCGGTGTGGTGGAAAAAACAGTTTGGTTGCGATTGGTTCCGATTAGTTCCAATTGGTTGCGATTGGTTCCGATTTTGAATGATGGGGCCGGGACCAATCGGCACTTTATTCGTTATCTGGCGTTATCTGGCGTCATTTACCGATACCCGGCGATACCGCGGTAAGGGCAGGTGGACTGGCAATTCCGCCTTGTTCAACCACGGATGAACACCGATGGACAAGGATTCAAAAGCCGAGGGCCGAAATGCGCATCAGAGAAGGACAACCGCGGAATAGGCGGAACACGCGGAAGGCAGGTTCAAGGGGTGGAGAATTTTCTTCCGGGGGTATCTGGGGACTGCTACATCTGCTACATCTGCTACATCCGCTACGCCCGCCAGGCGGCCGGGGCAGAGGCTGGGACGTTGAAGCGTTGAAGCGTTAAAGCGTTGAAGCGTTGAGAGGTTAAGAGCGTAAAGGAGGGAAAATGTTTTTCTCCGGGCAGGGGCTGGAGGTGCAAAAGCGTAGCCAAAAACGTAGCAGATTGCGGAAGTGGCTGGTCATGGGCGGGTTGTGACTTGCAAAAGTGTAGCACCTGCAAGAGTGTAGCAGCGAAAGTGTAGCAGCGAAAGTGTAGCACCTGCAAAAACGTAGCTGTCCCTGAAGGGTGCACGAAAGGCAAACCGCCTTCGCTCGGAAACTTCCCCCTTCGCAAAGGCTTCGGCGGGACGGGTCGGCTGGGCAAGCGGAGGTAACTGAGCGGAGGGGGGGACGAAAAATGTTTTTCTCCGGCCGTGGCCTGCGATCCGTTAAGAGTTAAGAGTTAAGAGTTAAGCGTTAAGCGTTAAGAGTTGGTCGGTCGTTGAACCAACGAGGGTCGGACGCCAGGAACGACATGTCGTCACAGCGAGGACTGTAAATACCGCTAACAACTCAAAGGGGGGCGAGGACGAGAACGAGGAGGAGCAAGAGTAGGGAGGGGGGTGGCTTGGGGGTGTACAGCCGTCCCACCGTCCCAAGGCCGGTAAACACGGGCGATTCTCACCTTTGCGAGCGTCCCACGACCGTCCCAGAGCGTCCCAAGCGTCCCAGCAAGTAGGGCTTGGTCCGCATTCCCGTGGCTGGAATCGAAACAACGGAGAACGCGGGTTCCGGGCTGGCCTGTAGAAGCGATTTCAAGCCGCGGCAAAACCGGAAGCGAAAGGAAGAAAACCGGAACGGACAACGTTTTTTTGCTGTTCCGTCCTGTGACGGGCGATCCATGCTTGTTTCTGTCGCTTCGTGTGAACAATGTTACAATCTCATTAACCCCCTTTTTGACCAAAACTGGTCCTGGGGCGCCCTATTAAGCACCTCAACACTACACTCTACGTCGCCCGACAGCAGCGCAGCACGCCGTTGGAAATCTGAAGCCTCTTTTGAAAGCTCCATTGCTGGCCGGAATATCTGCTCGGGGATTTCAGGGGAATAGCCAACAAAATCCGGCTTGTTCTTCATAAGCTCTTCGGCATGTACTTGGCGTCTTCTGGGGCAGGTTGGGGTCTTGGGGGTGTGGACAGTCCCGGTTCCGTTCGCAGGTCCAGTGCGTAGCGAGGAGGGACAGGCGTGCGCGTATTTGTTTCGATTTGCCGAAGCAGCATACGGGTTTCTCGAAGCCAGTTGAAAAAGTATATAAAAAAGGCAACGCCTAGAACCGAAATGGCGCTTGTCACGACGCAGTAGGCAAAAAGTTTGAATCGAGGAACTGTCGCCATCCCCGCCATTTCGTAACCAGAGAAAAAGTCGAGCGTCGATTTGTACAGTAGAGCGGTGATGATAAGCGTTATTGCCAGCAGGGTAACGGCGGGGAGAACCCATTGTGGCAGGTTTATCCGTTGCGGGGGGATTGCAGGAGTCGAGTCCACCTGCAACGGAGTCGGTTCTTTACAGAATGGGCAAGGTGCAGTGAGTCTGTAATCTGATGCCTTGAATTTGAACGGGCGGCGACAATGTTGGCACCTTGCTTGGAGCAGGTTTTGGTCTTCTGATTTCATCGTCCTGAGCTTGTGGTGAAACTTCCGCTTTTATCTCAAGCCGGACGGGGACGCAACAAAAACCCGGCGTACGGGTCGTGTTCGATTAATTCGCTTGCTCCGCACGGCACGCGGCCACCTACACCGGCTTAATCAGTACTTTGTCTGCGCCCAGTTCGTTCTCAAGCGTCGAAACCTGCCGAAAAAGTCATGGTGAATGGAACTTGCACCCCAATATCAGCCATGATAAAAAGGCACCGCTGTTGGCGTGCTAGGCGTATGAGCTTGAACCCTTTCTCGACGGTTAACGATTACTCGTCCATGCTGAACAAAATCGGCGTGTCCACAGCCTTTCTTCTTTTCGGCGCAACGGCCCTTCTCCGCTGGCAAATCCAAAGCGTCGATGCATTTCTGAAACCGATATCCATATCGGTCCCCATAATGAGCGGCTTGAACGTGCCCCTCGGAACTATTCTGCCAGCACTTCTAATTGGGCTGGCTTGCCGCGTCATCAAACTGCACGATCTAGTTTCCGATATCCTCAGAATCCGGCACTGCTTCGATGTTGAGTACGTTCTGCTGCCTTTCGCATTGCAACCATTTGGTGCACAAGCAAAATGAGACCAATCGAAATCGAATCGTGGGCTTTGCGAATTTTGGAACGTGTTGAAAAGCGTCTGCCTGTCGAAGATTCTCGCGTCGAGCTTAAAGCAGACTGGTTGGAGCCAGTCAAAGCGGCCAGAAGAATAGCCGCACACGCGAACGCCGCACGAGGCGAACCCATTCTTTGGGTAATTGGGGCTGACGAGAAGGCAAGGACTGTGCCGGGAGCAAACCCTCAGGATTTGGCAAACTGGTTTCCGCAAGTGAAAGCGTGCTTTGAAAGCGAGGTTCCGCTCCTGCAAGACCTAAACGTTGCCTTTAACAGCAGTACTGGGGCTAAAACTGTGGCTGTGCTCTGCTTCGACACTTCACGCTTTCCTTACGTCATAAAAAATCCAAAAGGTGGAGAGATAGCGTTTGAAGTTCCTTGGAGAGTCGCCACAGGAGTTCGAACAGCCACTCGCAGTGATTTGCTTCTGATGCTCAGTCCGCTTATCCGTGCCCCACAATTTGAACTGCTTAGTGGGGAACTGGCCTTAGATATGAACGCCTCAGCAGTGATGGGAAGTTTTCGTTTTGAATTGAGTTGCTATGTGGTCCCGAAGAGCGAAGACCTCATAGTGTTTCCGTTTCATAAAATTGTGGCGCAACTCGGGAGTGGCAGCACATTAGTTGTTGAGACATTCAAAGTGAAAATGGAAACGCCGAGGGCGAGGGCACAACGATGGGCATGGGTCGGGAAGAGAATCGCCCCAAAAGGCGAAGCTCCTGCGCCACGGACGATAACATTCAAACCAGCTCCTGACGGCATCGAAATGACCGAAGATGAACTCTTGGTTCGGGCGCCGGGAAAGGTGTTCATTTCAGGGCAAAATGGATATCCCGTGCGGTATCGCGGCGAAGACCAACTTGACCTGAACCTCACGGTGGCGGAGGCCACTTCGGATGCGCGCGTTGCATTCTCAGGCAAATTCTGCCGAATCAAAGATGGGAAGTCAGAAAAGGAACCCAACCGTTGGGCCTTAACGCACTAAATCTCTCGCCGTAGGCGTAAATTACCGCGCGGTAAGGAGCGCGGCAGAGTTTTTAGAGCGATGTTTTTTTGATCAGTTGTGGTGCAGTTGGACTAATTTCTCAAATGAGGGGGTTTATCAGGAGAATCCAAACTATGGGTGACCCATTTTCGGAAAGGTAATGGAGAAGGTAACGGCGAAAACGCTGGAAAAAATTAAAGAGGAGGAACAGGAGCAGCTTAATCCAGAGTCGGGCTTTTAGTTTGTTGGACCATTTGACGTTGGCGAATATGCCGTAGATGTGCCGAACTGAATGGCCATCATCTTCGCTTCCATTCCGGGCAACATATCGACCCACGCTTTCCCATCCGCTATTCCTGTTTCGAATGACAGCCGGACGCGCTCGATGCCTCCAACCGAGTTGACTCTCTCAACGGTAGCGTTCCCAAAGCAACCGGACACATTTGCTAGCTGCGCCCAAATCGAGATTTTTACTATGCGAGTAATGCCAACCACTTCATTTGAGCAAGCCGTGCTCACCACTTGACGCATTTTATCCTCCGAGGATTGGCAACCAGCAAAAGCCATCGTGCCCAGCAGAACCACAATTATCTCTTTCCTCATTTTGCGACATTTCACCGATGGCGGCCAGCATCATCTTTGAATTGCTTAATGATCATTGTGGGTTCCTTTCCAGGGGCGGCAGGTCGGCTTTTTTTCGTAGCATTTCTGTCGTGACCTGGCTGGGGATGACGCGCTGTATGGCGCACCACTTACCGTCCAGGAAATATAGGTCGAAGCACAGGTGTTTCACTTCGACGCCACCTTGCGCGTTAATGAACTCAACGTCGGCATCGGCTGTGCCGCGTTCCTTGTTGAAGAAGCAGACCTGCATTTCCTTCACGCGTCGGTAGCCGGTGACGCCCTCGCAGGACTTGGTTACTTCGTTGCGCACCTGGGCCTCGCCACTAGACTCCCCTTTAGCCGTGTCCGCCCCAGCTTGCCGTTTTCCGCAGCCGGCCAGGACAAGCAGGACGCACAGTAGCAGCAGTTTTTTCATTGGTCTTAAATTAAGCGCATATTTATTGCTTCCATGCTCAAGTCTCAGCACCCTCGCTCGATATGGTCAACACGAAAAAGATTGTGAAACTTCCCAGGGGAGAATTCACGTTTAAGCAGTTAAGAGAGGCAAACCAACATTTGCGCCCCCAAACCCTCAAAGGCTTTTTACTCAAACAGCTTGCCGAGGGAAAGATTATCAGAACAAATGCCGAGGACTTTCCGAAGCGGGTGGATTTAAGATTTAAGCGTGTTCAATCATTATGAAAACCATCTGGACTACATCAAAATGGACAAAGGCTGAACTCAATAAGGAGTTGGTGGAATTCCTGCTTTCTTCCCCGGACGGAGTTTGGAGTGGGGTCGGACGATTCAGCGTGCGGGACAATGATTGAGGTGCTCCCCATTGTCTAGACAGTTTTTCAGGTGATTTAGGCTGGTGAAATTCTTGGTTAACCCAGGACGTTATTACGCGAACTAAACGAGCAGGGGGCGAGCAGTGACGTGATAAGCTGCCCCGGCAAACTCCACGCGCAACGGTCTGGCCGTGAGCGTTATGGCATCGGATCCACCGGCAAAGTCAAGCAGGCGGTTGAAGACGTTGAAAACGGGCCCACCAACACCCAACACGGGCGAGGCGTTCTTTGTCAATTGTCGGACCCTTCCATTGTCGGACCCACCCTTCCACTTCCACTTCCAGAAAGATAACTTCGCGTCGGTCGCCTCGGCTCATCACGCCTGTCCCGCCGAAGCTCTCAGGAGTCCGGCGGAGGCGGATGGTAAATGGCGCCTGAATATTGCAGTCGAGGCTTGCGGGCCGTGAGCCGCAGAGCAGATCAGGAGCGGCTGAGCGCAGGCCCAATGTGAAGACATGGTGCAGCCCTGCAACGCGGCCGCAAAGACTGCCTGTTGACGCCGCGACTTGGATTTGACAAAATTGCGCTATGCTTGGTGAGATCGAAAAACCAATTCTTGCTCACCCGTGCGGCGCTCTGTACAGACCAACGGCCGAAAAGCAAATCCCTACCAGTAAACGACGACGCTGGGCAGTCCTGTTTATAGCTCTCGGCCTAGCTGCCAGTAAGGCCGACGAAACCGCGCGGCACGTCGCGAGCGCTACTTTCCCCTCTGTCGCGCTTCTTTTGATGGAGGATGACAGGGGCCAACCTATCGCTCTGGGGAGCGGATTCTTTGTGCGAAAGAAGATAATCGTATCCAACTTCCACGTGGTCGAAGGGGCCGCAGGCGGCTACGTAAAGGTCGTCGGCCAAACAGCAAAACACAGGATTAAGGGTCTTGTTGGACTCGACGCTAAGCGCGACCTTGTCGCGCTTTATGTCGAGGATGCCGATGCGCCTCCCTTAAGGCTCGGTGGCGGCTCTAATGCCGCCATCGGAGATACTGTGTTCGCTGTTGGGAACCCGCAAGGGCTGGAAGGGACGTTTTCTCAAGGGATTATTAGCGGGATCCGGGATTTCGAAAAGGGAACATTGCTACAAATCACTGCTCCTATCTCCCCTGGAAGTAGTGGTGGCCCAGTTCTCGGCTTGGATGGCAAGGTTCTAGGCGTGGCCGTAGCCACGCTCAAGACTGGCCAAAACCTGAACTTCGCGATTCCAGCTCAGTACGTGGAAGAATTGCTGGGAGGGCTCGGAACCGTAAAACCGTTTTCAGCGAAGGCTGGAAAGACCTCGAAGTCCTTTTTCAGCGATTTCGGCGGAAACAAGGCCACGGAAGGGGTGACCGCCGGTAATTTCACGTACGACAGCACGGGCCGCCAGGATGGAAAGTTCTCTTTTTCTCTTTCAAACCAACTAAGGGAACCAGTGAGGAACGTGTACTGCCTGCTGGTTTTTTATGATGTGAACTGGGAAAAAACTAACGCCAACCTCGCTCGGAAGCGCTACGATCCTTTTGATCATGTGCCAGATTCCGTCTACGTTAGCGGCGCGCCGATTGACACTTGTGTGCTAAGATACGAGGGGATCATTCCGCCGAGCGGTGCAAAAAGGGTAACTGGGGCAGTGGACGGAAGTGTGGAGAAACTTAATTGTCCCCAACATACGATATTCGTTAGCCAGCCTCCAAGAAGCCCGAAGGGAAAGGTCGAGTTTCGTGTGTTGAACTTTGATGCCGCTGAATAAGGGGCCGTGTGCTTGGGGAGCGATCAAGGGCTTAAGCCGGGTTGCCTTGTCACTGACTCATTTAATACCCACAGAGAACGGTTCACCTACATGCTGCAATTGTCCCGTTAACAGCCCCACGACCAGATGAACCGACTATTACGCATAGCCGACACCACGAAAATCATGTGCGATCGGGCAGGAGAACCATCGGGATTTTATCATTACGATAACCCTTTTGCGTAAACGCCCTGCATGAAGGACAATTAGTCTTTTCGCCGCCGGGGAGAATTCTAATTTTCGTAATCCCCACTTCGTTCATTTTCGTTTTCCGGCGCTCCGCTCTTGCCATCGTATTCAAATCATGAATGATGCCAGCTGTCGAGAGCCGTCAATATGACTTCCGTGAAAAGAACTGGGAGCGCGGTCAAAGTCCCCTCGGTTTGCCATCCGGCAAAGGTCATCGATGGAATATGGCCCTTCCTCACGTCCCTCAAATCTAATCGTTCTGCGACCTTTGTCGTCAGTCATGGGGTCTTAGTGCTGCTTGGTTCTTGGTCTTGAGAGCGAGCCTTCCAAGGCCTCCGACAAATCGAGCCGTAACTGGGCGAACTGCCCAGGGTGGTCATGGTGAAACGAAAACAATAACTCTTCGAATCTCTCCATTTTCGTGTTTGCCCGTTCTAGGTCTGACCAGATTTCTTGCAGTTCTGTGGTGACAATTCTGTTTTCACGGGGGGTGCAAGGGCTAGGTATTCTTCGCTGTTTCAATGAAAAGTCGAATTGTATGGATTAAGGCTCCGGCCATGCCTTTTCCGATGTCGTGCTGAACGTGCTTAACCGTTCCACAATAGAAGTTATTCTCGCTGAACGTGTCCCCCACATTGAAAGAACCAAAAGGCCCATTTGATGAATAGGTTTCTTTTGGCTGGTCTTTTGTTTCGGGGGTTTTGTACGGGCCATACACGCGATACACTTCCAGGGAATACACGATTGATTGTGTTCTCATTTTGTTGGATGGGAGAATAATGACCCCGTATTCGGTCGGCAATGGCGATTAGAGGCATGCCAAAAAGCCTTGGCCAGCTGAATCTATAGGAAGATTCTGCTGACCAAAGGTAAAAATGAGCGGGCGGAAAAATCTACGCGAAAAAGCTTGCTTCTCACGTGGCTGCCAAGTAGGAAAGTCGCGTGAAACTAAAGCTGCTGGGCGCCCTCACTCTCGCTACTGCTCTTCTCGTCGGGTGTGCCACCTCAGAAGTGGAGTACGATTCGACAAAGCGTTCTCCGACTACCCAACTTGACTTTTTCAGAGACGCCCAAAAACCCTCAAGACCGTACAAAGAAGTCGCTCTGCTTACTGACGACGGCGCCCTTAATGAACAGGGCGCTATCGAGGCTGGAATTATCAAGAAGGCTAAGCGTATGGGAGGCGACGCCGTCATATTCCACCCCTTGGTGAAAAGTGGCGGTGAGCTCAAGGGATTCAGCTGGGTCGATAATTATTGCTACAAAGCCACGGTCGTGGTCTACGTGGACAAATGACAGTTTGAAATTTCGCCCGGCGGCAGACGCCTCCTCGCCAGTCGGCACTTCGACGCGCAAGTACCCCTTCCCGACACCACAGTCCAGCAGCGCCATTTCCGGGTTACGCAACCAATTCCGTGCTCTCACGGCACGTTAGCCGGTCCACCAGCAACCACGCCCAGCCCCCTTTTCCGCCCCCGCCTCCAGTGTCTCCTAATTTCCATAAAGGGGTCGCCACTTTTCCACTTTAAAAAGACCGGGGTTGATGTTGTTCGCTCAGCGCCGCCGAGAGGATTAGTTCTCTGCTCTGGGCCGGCTCGGCACACAGCACGTTGGACAGCGATTTCCAACTACCTATTTCTAACTGGCCGGCCACCCACTTGAGATTCATCGTCGTTTCGCCGCGGCTCATGGCCTAATAGATCGCGCCGGAGTATCGGAGTCTGAGTTTGCGGCCCATAAAGGTTGGAGTGAAGGGGCCGAACCGTCATGGCAAGAGCAGGGTCGATCCGACAATTGACAATTGGCATAACCATTCACCTTCATATTCCATAGTTGATCAACTTCTTTTTCGTCGTCAGCACTGCAGGATCGCGGGTGGCTTCCACCAGGCTGGCCGCCTGGCTTACCCGCGTCTCGTAGCCCATCACGAGCTGCTCGGCTAACCAACGGCGCTTCACGGTCGTATTCCCGAAAAGCGATTTCCTATCAGTCGTTGACGAAGGGCAATAGCATGGTTAATCTCAGGCTCGAACAAGATCAACGGAACTGGGCATGAAAACCGCGATTCTTCTCTGCGGGTCACTTTGTTTTGGGGGAACCTTCTTGCGTTTGTCCGCGGGTGCGGCTCCAAGCAACGATTATTTCACCAACAGCATTCACTTGGAGGGCACGAATGTGGCAGCAACGGCCGACCTCACGGGGGCCACTCGGGAGCCAGGCGAGCCGCAGCACCCTTCGTACGGTCCGATGACCGGCGAGAGCGCCTGGTGGTCGTGGGTCACGCCTGAAACCGGCCGCGCTGATATTATCGGGATTGATTTCTGGTCGGTTGGGTTGGGGGTCTACACCGGGCCCGACCTGGATCACCTGGGGAGGGTGTACAGCGGCTGGTATGGGAGCTTCACGGCGGAGGCGGGGACCGTTTACCACATCGCACTCGAGCGGCGCGTGAACGGCAACCCGGTCGTGAATTTTACGGTCAAGGTGACTCCGTATGCGACCAATTCGCCCAACGACAATTTCGCGGACGCCGCCCCTCTGGGGTTCCGGGCGGCCAACCTGGCGGCCACACGCGAACCGGGCGAACCGGCGCACCGTGCGGGCGGCCCGAACAAAAGCCTATGGTGGCGGTGGGCGGTGCCGTGCAACAGCTCGGTATGGGTCGGAGGCCAGACCGGAACGCTGCCGGATGTCACCGTGGTGGCGTACACCGGGGTGAGCGTTGAAAGCCTGACGCCGGTGGCCAGAGGCACGGCCACAAACGCTTTTTACTTCAACGCCACGGGCGGCGTCACCTACTACATCGCGGCGGAAACGGCCGCCGACGCCAACGGCGAGATCCAGTTGGATGGCGGCGCAGGCACTCCTGATGGCCGGGTGGTCGGTGTGCCTGGCAACCTGGTGCAAAATTCCAGCTTCGAAACCTTGT
>DATDCV010000056.1:0-12527 GCA_036524155.1 Verrucomicrobiia bacterium | reverse complement strand
GACGCAGGCCTCATGAAGCGCGATATGAGATTGACGGCCTTCGTGCGTCACAAAGTGGCCGATCACTCGCGACTCCGTCTGGACCGCATCGTGGCTCTCGACCGCAAGCTGGTTGATTTACTGGCACTGGAGGAGCCGGATCCCGAGGGGTGGTTGCCATTATCGCTGCGCTTGTTGAATGAGCGCGTGTGTGCCGAGGGCCTCGAGTCGTCGATTGAACTCGTGCGTTCATTGCTCAAGAGCCTGAGCGAGGACGGCCGAGGGTTTGCCGGCACTCACGGCAGCATCGACATGCGGTTCATCGCACGGGATTCGTATCACATCCGTGTCCGACGAAACTGGACTACGATCAGTGAGTTGGCTGAAAAGCGGCGCCGGCTTTCTTCAGTAATTCTAGACACGCTGTTGAACAAAATTCCCTCGGAAACGGCGGCACGCGCGGACCTGCTGGTCGAGTTCCACTTCGAAGAGCTGCACGAGGCAATCGAGAGCGACCTGCTGCTCCGTTCGGAGGTGAGGGACATCGACGCGGCAATCGAACGGGCTTTGATGTTTCTCCACGAGCAGCGCGTCATCGTTCTGCAGCAGGGGCTCGCCGTTTTTCGTTCCGCCATGACCATCCGGTTCCAGCCCGAGGGACGAGGAGAAAAGTACAAAGTTTCCGACTATCAGCCTCTGGAGCACCATTACAAAGAACGGATTCTACAGGTGCATGTAATGAGCGAGTACGCTCGCCTGGGACTCGAACGGATCCAGGCAGCGCTTGAACTGGTGCTCGCTTATTTCACACTGGCAAAGGACGAGTTTTTGCGTCGGTATTTCAGAACCAAGCCGGACTTGCTGCAGCACGCGACTACTGCCGCTTCATTCCAAAAGATCGTCACTGACCTTGCAAATCCGGCCCAAATACGGGTGGTCACGGCACCGGCAAGTCGCAACATGCTCATCCTGGCGGGCCCAGGTTCGGGCAAAACCAAGGTGGTGGTGCACCGTTGCGCTTACCTGTTGCGGGTAGAAAGGGTGCGCCCACAAAGCGTGCTCGTCTGCTGTTTTAACCGCCATGCAGCCGTTGAACTGCGTCGACGGCTTTCGGATCTGGTTGGCGATGACGCGCGCGGAGTCACCGTCCTGACCTATCATGCGTTGGCGATGCGGCTGTTGGGGTTCTCGTATTCTGCACAAGCGACCGGGGGCCGGGACATCGACTTTGATGCCTTGATCACCGACGCGACCAAACTCCTTCGCGGTGAAACAATTCCTCCAGGCGTGGAGGCGGACGAGGTCAGAGACCGGTTGCTTGCCGGTTTCCAATACATACTGGTAGACGAGTACCAGGACATCGACGAACCGCAGTATCAACTGATTAGCGCCATCGCCGGACGGACCATTGAGGATGCCGACCTGAAGCTCTCAATTCTGGCAGTGGGAGATGACGACCAGAACATTTACACTTTTCGCGGCGCCAACTTGCGTTTCATTCGGCAGTTCCAGCAGGACTACGCAGCCGAAGTGTATTACCTGGTGGAGAACTACCGATCCACCCGCAACGTTATCGACGCAGCGAACGACACCATTGCTCTCAACGTCGATCGGATGAAAACAGAGCATCCCATCCGCATAGACAAGCATCGCGCCATGCTCGAATCGGGCGGAGAGTTCGAGTGCCGAGATGTTTTGTATCGCGGCAAGGTCCAGTTGATCGAAGTGGCTGATGAAAGCTCGCAGGCGTATGCGGTTGTTGCCGAATTACGCCGGTTACAAGCGCTGGGTGTCTACAATTGGTCCAACATTGCGGTGCTATCCCGGGAACATGCCGATTTGGCTCGGGTCAGGACGCTCGCGGAACGCGAGTCCCTTCCGATCCGTTGGGTGGCCGGGCGCAGCGCTATGCCTGCACTGCATCAAGTTCGGGAGATTAGCCGATTCATTTCTGAGGTCGCTCGGGAACGTGGTGGTTTCAGACGTGCCAGCGCTCTGCGCGAAATCGCAGTGAAGCTCAGCGGGGCTTCTGAGCGCAACCCTTGGATGCAATTTCTCGACCGGGTGCTCGAAGTATGGGAGAGGGAATCCGGTAATGCTGAACTTCCCATCCATGAAGCACTGGAATTCTTATACGAGGCCTGTGCGGAAAGCCGTCGCGAGTTCAGCTACGGAGAGGGAGTGACGCTCGCCACTGTTCATGCTGCCAAGGGGACTGAGCATGATCACGTGCTGTTAATCGGACCTTGGCGCCTCCCATCTTCCCGTGCTCTTCAAGAGGAAGAGCGGCGCACTTTTTATGTCGGTCTGACTCGCGCTCGCAAGACCTTGGCCGTGCTTGATCGTGCCGACGCTCGTCCATCCTTCCCCCAAGAGACCGGCGGTCGAGGAACCATCAGATATCCGTCTGCTGCCCAGTCAGCAAATGGCCCGGTGAGGGGGCTGAATTACGAGGTCCTTTCACTCCAAGACATTCACCTGGGTTACGCTGGACAGTTTGATCAGAAGCACCCAATCCACGCAGCGTTGGCTGCCCTAAAGCCGCAGGACAGGCTCAGCATGCAACCCGCGCACGGGAATGGCATCGGGCTGTTCAACAAATCTCAAACCTGCGTGGCTCGTCTCTCCCGCGCGGCGCAGGAAAAATGGGCCCCAAGAAACACATCTGTGCGCGAGGTCAGAGTCCTTGCAATGGTTCAACGGTCATGCAAACAGGATCCTGATGAAAGCAGGCGCGAGCAATATCGGGTGGAGAACTGGGAGGTCCCTCTCGTGGAAATCGTCTACGACGCATGAGCGTTCACGACGCTGCCGCTGGTGCAAATCAGGCGGAAATCAGGGAGCTGCCATAGTTCAGGCAATGGTGTGATTGGCGCGGCAGTTGGGGTCCTCAGTATCTATTTTCTGATAAATGTGTCGCGTCATTTCGGGGGTGTGGGACAACCCTTCTGCAATATCCTCGTCCGACAGGTTACTTCGCTTTCCGTCGGTCGCGAGCACGTAACGCATGGCATGGGGATTCACGCCGAGAAGTTGGCGGATATCGTTATAAAGCACATTGTGGGAGGCCCGGCTACCATTCGCACCGTAGGTCGTGAACCAGTACACCAACAAACGGAAATCACATTTCGGTGCGGCGATGTATCCAAGAACCTCAGTGCCGTCGATCTGCCTCAGGACGGAAAAAGCGGTACAGGAAGGGTACAGACCCTTTTAGGAATTTGCGTAAGTATGGTGGGCCCAGAGGGATTTGAACCCCCGACCAAGCGATTATGAGTCGCCTGCTCTGACCCCTGAGCTATGGGCCCAGACTTGCGCTTAGACAAAGTTGCCTTGGCGCAGAGGCGGAGCAAGTTTATTCGCTCGGCGGAGTTCGGCGGGCGCCAGTTAGCTGCTGAGCTATGCTAGCTCGTTATGTCCATCGGAGCGGTCGAGCCAAGGATTTCGAGCAGGTTTTCCACAATCCAGTTGGAACGGTTGTCTTGAAGGTGATCGGCGCTGGCACCGTGTTGCCAAACGGCGTAGCGGAGGGCGGTGAGCGGATCTGGCTGCAACTCTGGTTGGGAGAGCAGGCCAGCGATGAACCCGGAGAGTACGTCACCACTGCCGCCCTGGGCCAGGTGCGGGTTTCCGGAGGGATTGATGAAGATCTTGCCCGTGCTTCGACCGACCAGGGTTTGGTGCCCTTTGAGTACCACCCAGGTGTTACCCATTTTACGGGAAAGGTTGCGCAGCGCCGCGGGTCGGTCGGCCTGGACCTCAGGCGTGCTGATCGCCAAAAGGCGCGCGGCTTCACCGGGGTGCGGGGTGATCACGCGTAACGCTTTTTCGGGCACGGGGCCGGAAGGCAGCCAGTCGAGGGCGCTGGCGTCCGCGATCACCGGCACCGGCGCATGCTGCCATAGATCGCGGGTTCGGACTTTTAACGCCTCAGGCATTTCAGGTGCGGCGAGGCCGGGCCCAACGAGAACCGCGTCGAATGATCCGGGCAGATCGGCCTGGTCTTCCCAGGGGCGGACCATCACGGCTTGGAGTTGGGAGGCGACTACGAGGTAAACCGAGGGGAGGGCGTGGAGTGTGATTAAGCCCGGCTGAGCGCGTTGGGCAGCCCGCGCCGCCAGCACTGCGGCGCCATGAAATCCGAGGCTGCCGGCGAGGACCGCAAGGTGGCCATAAGTGCCTTTGTGGGTTGCCGCAGCGCGCGGGGGCGGAAAGCCGGCGAAATCACCCGGCTCCGTCCACTCCAAGTCACTGGTTTCCGGGCAGTGCAGCAGACCAACATCCGAGGCGACTTCGAGTCGGCCGACATAAGGCCAGGCCGAGGGGGCAAGCATTCCGAACTTCGGCGCTCCGACTGCCAGGGTCACAGCCGCCTGGACCGCCGCGCCGGCGGCTGCGCCCGTCTCCGGGTCCAGGCCTGAAGGCACGTCCACAGCCAGTACTTTGACTCCGGCGGAATTGATTCGGTTGATGAAGCTGATCCATTCCTGGCCGAGCGGGCGGTTCAGGCCGATGCCGAACAGGCCGTCGATCACCAGCGCAGGGTGGCGAGAGAGCATCGCCTCCAGGTCCTGCAAGTCCCGTGCAGGATCAGAGATCCCCAGCATTTCCACCTGACGTGCCGGCAGATGGTTCAGGGCGGCACGGGCATCCTCGCCATTATTCCCTCTACCGGCGAGGATCAGGATGAGGTCACCAGGCCGGGTAAGACGGAGAGCGACTCGGGCGACCGCATGGCCGACCTGGCGGATGACCTCTTGTTCGGTTTGGCCGGCCGCCCAGGTGGCCTTCTCCCAGGCGCGCATCCGGGTCACGGAGATGACGGGCAGTGGCATTGGGGCAAGTTACACACGAGTGGTGGTTGGGAAAGCAAAAGAAGTGGAAGGTTGAAACCTTTTTCCGGTACGCGCGTCTGGTTGTGTGTCTGGTTGTGATGACCCGCCTCGGCCCTCAGAACGAGGCGGGATTCTTCTTTATAGGAGGGCAGAGGCGAGTCAGAATTGGCCGATGGAGACCGGAACGAGCAGGCTTGTCGAGCTTTTGCGCCCCGCGAGAAGGATCCTTGTTTTTACCGGAGCCGGGATTTCGACCGGCAGCGGAATCCCGGATTTTCGCGGGCCGGAGGGTGTCTGGAAACGGCGCCAGCCGGTCTATTATCACGATTTCATGAGGTCGGAGGAGGCGCGCATTGAGCATTGGGACTTTAAGCTGGAGGGGTGGCCGGCATTCCGGGAGGCGCGGCCGAACGCGACGCACCACGCGATTGTGCAGCTCGAAAGGCAAGGGAAGCTGCTGTTACTGGTAACGCAAAACATCGACGGGCTGCACTCCCGGGCAGGCTCGTCCCCGGAAAAACTGGTCGAATTGCACGGGACCAACCGCCTGGTCGAGTGCCAATCCTGCGGCAAGGTGTCCGACCCGGAGCCGCACTTCGAATATTTTAAAAGAACGCGGCGTCCGCCGGTCTGTGCATGCGGTGGCTACCTGAAGCCGGCGACGATCAGTTTCGGCCAAAACCTTCGCAATGAAGACTTGGAACGGGCGCAGGATGCCGCCGGCGAGGCGGATCTGGCCATAGCGCTGGGGTCGACGTTGTCCGTTTACCCTGCGGCGGACATCCCGTTGCTGGCGGCAGCCAGAGGAGCGCCCTACGTGGTTATCAACCGGGGACCGACGGAGCACGATGGGAGGCCGGAAGTCACGTTGCGCCTGGAAGGAGATGTAGCGGACATATTCGCGCCGGCGGTTGAGGTAGCGGTGGGGTAACATCCAAATTCCGAAATCCAAATTCCGAAATCCGAAAGAAATCCGAAATCCGAAAAATAATCCCCGGGATCTCGCGTGAGTCGCAGTTCTTGGGGCGGCGCACAGGATGCCGTAAGCGCGATTAGAAATTAATCAATCAGGCGAGGTTGAAACCCTCTCGGTAGATGCGCTTGACGAACTGCGCGGCCTCGGGCGCGTTAGTGGCGCGCATGTTCGGGCCATCCCATTCGAGTTTCTTCCCCACCCGCAGCGCAACGGCGCCGAGCAGGATGATTTCAGTCAGGTAGGCGGCGACATCAAAGTTCGAGTAGGGGGTTGGTCCACCTTTGCAGGCGGCAATCCACTCGAGATGCTGTTTGGCATCCCCGTTGGTTGCCAGGGTATTGCGCGGCAAAGCCACCGGCACGTTCTTCGCGGCTTCGTGGTCGTTGCCGTTGATGAATTCCTTGTCGTCCTTGAGCTTGATGAAAAACCGCGCGCCATAATCGTCCGGAGAAAAAAGTTGGCCTTTGTTACCGATGAGCAGGCAGCCGCTGCTGGGCACGTTGTCCAACATTTCCTTGATGTCTTGGGTGAGGTCCGCGGGAGGCCGCAGCGGCGTGCAGGAGGTGTCCTTGGGGTTGCCGTCGTACCAGAAGAATTCGGTTTCCGGCAAGCCCTCGCGAGGCGGGAACACAAAACGGATCCTAGCGGTTTTTGGGAAAGTATCGGGATTCAAATCCGAGTGGTCCACGAGTTCGACGAGCCGGGGGTAGCCGAGTTTAGCGGCGCGGAAGGGCATATTGGCAGTATGGCAAGCCATATCGCCCATGGCGCCGGTGCCGAATTCAAACCAGCCGCGCCACTTGAACGGATGATAAACATCCTTCTTAAAGGGTCTCATGGGGGCCGGGCCGAGCCAGAGGTCCCATTTGAAGTCGTCCGGAACCGGGTCTTCGCCGGGAGGCCGGGTGATGCCCTGGGGCCAGATTGGCCGATTGGTCCAGACATGGATCTGCTTGACCGGTCCGATCACACCCGACTGCACGACTTCAACCGCCCGGCGGAGCCCGTCCTCGGAGCTTCCCTGGTTTCCCATTTGGGTAACGACGCCATAGTCCTGGGCGAGCTTTCTCAGGTAGCGGGCCTCATAGACAGTCTGAGTCAGCGGCTTCTGACAATAAACGTGTTTGCCCTTCTTGATCGCGGCGGAGGCGATGATGGCGTGGAGATGGTCGGGGGTGGAAACCATTACGGCATCGATATTGTTTTCCTCCTTGTCGAGCAGTTGGCGCCAATCGGCGTAAAACCTGGCGTTCGGGAGGTTCTTGAGCGCACCCGCAGCCCTGGCCGCATCGGCATCGCATATCGCGACGATCTCTTCTTTAGCGCAATGCTGGATGTCGCTGCGGCCTTTGCCGCCCGCACCGACGCAGGCGATGCGAAGCTTGTCGCCGGGGCTAAGCTTCCGGGGCCGGACTTCGGCGAAGCTGCTGAAAGCAGTCGCGCTAGCGGCCGCGAGTGCCGAGCGGCGGAGAAATTGGCGGCGGGTCATGAAGGAAAAACCAGGAGCATGCGGTTTTGACATGTTGTTTGTTTATGCGGCGCTTCTTCGGGTTACAAGGTTATTTTGCTGGCCGTTGCCAAAACGCGAATGTCACGTATGTTGCCCGGAAGGATAAGATCTCATCATCAAAAAACACTTGCATGAAAACGCAACAAGCAGTGGCAATCAACCCGGTCGCTGCGGTGTTGTTGGGAGTGTGCGTGGGCACAGCGTTGTCGAGCGCCGCCGCAGCCCAACTGGAAGAGTCGTTTGGCAGCTCGTCAGGCTCCGTTTGGCAGTCGGACGTCGGGCAGGGCTTTCGCAAAGGGGCCAACGAATTCAGCATGTCGCTCGGTTTTGGGCTCGGCGTGGCGGCGTTTGGAGGCAGAGAACGCCACGACTGGGGTTTGGGCTTTGCCGACTACGGGTGGATGCTCAGCGGCGTCGTTGCCAAAGACCACTGGTACCGCGGCAACTGGGAACTCTTACGCGACTTGTTCGGTGGGTTCCAATACTATCCCGACCACGCGTTTGTGGTCGGCGCGGCCCCCATCCTCAGATACAACCTTGCCACGGGGACGCGGTGGGTGCCTTTTTTCAGCCTGGGCGGGGGCGTTGTTGGGACCGACATCCGGGATGGGGACCTGAGCACAAAATTTGAATTCAATCTCCAGGGCGGCCCGGGCGTTCATTATTTTCTCAAGGAGAACCTGTCGCTGACCTTTCAGTACCGTTTTATCCACATTTCGAACGCGGGCCTGAGCTCACCCAACCTGGGGGTCAACAGCAACACACTGATGGCTGGGTTGACCTGGTTTTTCTAGGTTCCATTAGGCGCTTTGCTTTTGGAGTTTTTCCTTCATGCTAGGCGGCGTGGAACCGTTGAACCCCGATGAGGTTCGCCGAGCGGTAGTTGCGGCGCTGGCCGAGGACATAGGCAGTGGCGACGTCACTACGTTGGCGACGGTGCCCGAAGGCGCGATGGCCCAGGCGGTAATGCGGGCGCGCGAACCGTTGGTGGCGGCCGGATTACGATTCGCGGAGGCGAGTTTCGTTGAACTCTCGTCCGGGGTGAAGGTTGTTTCCGAAGTTGCGGACGGGCAGAAAGCGGCAGTGGGGCAGGCTTTGATGCAGGTTACGGGGCCGGCCCGGGCGTTGCTGAGCGCGGAGCGTGTGGCGCTGAACTTTGTGCAACGGCTCTCCGGAGTGGCGACCTTGACCGCGCAATTCGTGGAGGCGGTGAAGGGAACCGGAGCACAGATACTCGACACACGGAAAACCACGCCGGGGTGGCGGCGGTTCGAGAAATATGCCGTTGTCTGCGGCGGCGGGCGGAACCACCGGTTTGGCCTGCACGACATGGTGTTAATCAAGGACAACCACCTGGCGGCTTTACGCAGGGAACGACCCAGCGCAATCGCTGCGGCGGTGGCGCGCGCCCGTCAGCAGTATCCAGGCCTGAAGGTCGAGGTGGAAGCCGACACACTCGAGCAGGTGGAGCAGGCCCTTTCGGCTGGAGCCGACATCATCCTGCTAGATAACATGGATCCTGCCCGGCTGAGCGCAGCGGTGAAGGGATGCAAAGGCCGGGCCCAGACCGAGGCCAGCGGGGGCGTCGCTCTGGCCACAGTGAGGGCGGTGGCCCAGACCGGGGTCGATTTCGTTTCTGTCGGCGCGCTGACCCATTCCGCGCGTGCGATGGATATCGGGCTGGATTTCAAAGAGCATGAGCCTTGATGCGCAAATACTGGCCGCGCTGCGGGGCGCCGGCGCCGGGTCGGTCTCGGGAGCGGAACTCTCCCAGGAACTAGGGGTCAGCCGCGCCGCCGTCTGGGCGCGGATCGAATCCCTGCGAACTCTGGGTTACGAAATCGAGGCGGGGCCGCACCTTGGATATCGGCTCCTCGCCGCTCCCGACCTGTTGCACGCCGATGATCTGATCTCCCGGCTGGGCCGCACCCGGGTGGTGGGGCGTGACATCCGCGTTTTTCAGCAGACCACATCCACCAACGACGTGGTCGAGAAACTCGCCCGCGACGACGTGAAAGAAGGCGTGGTTGTCTTTGCGGAGTCTCAGACCAGCGGGCGCGGCCGCCTGGGCCGGAAATGGGTATCGCCGGCGGGGAAGGGGCTGTGGTTTTCCTTATTGTTACGGCCGGAGTTCCGACCGCAACAGGCCACACAATTGACCGTTGCTTCCGGGACGGCCTTGCGCCGGGCAATCGAGGCGGTGACCGGCCTGAAGGCTGAAATCAAGTGGCCTAACGATGTTCTGGTGGGGGGCAAAAAGGTCGCCGGCATTCTGACTGAGATGAACGGCGAGCTGGATCGGATCAAGTACGTCATTCTCGGGATCGGGATCGATGTCAACCTTAGCGCCTCCGATTGGCCTGCCGAGCTGCGGCGGACGGCGACTTCGCTCAAGATCCAACTTGGCAGGACCGTTTCGCGTGCCGCGCTCGCGGTGGTGGTTTTAGCGGAGTTGGATGAAGCATACGCGCGAGTGATGGCCGGAGAGTTCGGGGTGTTGGCCAACGAGTGGGAAGCCCACTGCGCGACCTTGGGCCGGGAGGTAACTATCCGGACGGGCCAGCGGGAGATTCGCGGCCGAGCCGAGTCGCTGGGTGAGGACGGGGCTTTGCTGCTGCGAACCGAGCACGGGCATTTGGAGCGCATAGTGGGTGGGGACGTGACGCTGGGGAAAAAGTGATTCTACTTTTCGACATCGGCAACACGCATACCCATGTGGGCTTGGCCACGGCGGGACGGGTGTTGCGGCAAATCAACCTGCCGACCGCGGATTGGTTCAAGGGGGGAGCGGAAGAGCCGGTGCGGCGGTTTGCGGGCCGGGCGACACTGGAAGGCGCCGCGCTCTGCAGCGTGGTCCCCCGGGCAACTCCCGCGGTCTGCAAATATGTGAAGAAGAGGTGGGGCTTGAATTGCCTGGAGCTGACGCCCCGGACTTTGCGCGGCCTGGGGATTAATTATCCCAAGCCCTCGACCATCGGGCCGGATCGGCTGGCGAACGCCGCCGCTGCGCGGCACCGCTTCGGGGCGCCAGTGGTGGTGGTGGATTTTGGAACCGCAGTCACCTTCGACGTCGTGGATTCGGCCGGAAATTATACTGGGGGGATTATCGCACCCGGGCTGGCTGCCATGACCGACTACCTGCACGAAAAGACGGCGCTGCTGCCGCGCATCAAGATCCGCGAGGTCGCCGGGGCCGTCGGGAAGAGCACAGAACAGGCGATGCTCATCGGGGCGGTGCACGGTTATCGCGGTTTGATCCGTGAGCTGATCTCCGAGCTTCGCCGGGAGCTTAAAGCTCCGGCGTTGCCGGTGGTCGCAACCGGGGGATACGCGCGATTGATCGCGTCGAGGTTGCCTGAGATCGCGGCGGTGGATGCGCTCCTGACGCTGGATGGCTTGCGGCTGGTCTGGGGCTGGAACCGAGTTTAGCTGCTCAAGGCAAACCGGCGATACTTGAGGTTATAGTGAAGCCGCAAAGCGAGCTGGAAGGCAAAAAACATTTGCAGTCCGCAGGGGATCAGAGTTCGCGCGGCGCCCTCCGGTACTACGTCGGGGCCGCACCACAGCGCGGCGAATCGGCCGATGGCAGCGGGCACGGCGACGCCGACCAGGAGGGTCCAGAGCAGGGAGACGATGATATTGTTTTTCGCGAGCGAGAAATACAAACCAATGACGGGGAGCGCCACGAAGGCAACGCTATAAACCACGACCGACGTCAACTCACTGTCGGTGCTCAGGAAGGTGGCGCTGTACAGCCAGACGCTGACGAGGAGGATCATCGCGGGCAGGAACTGCACCCACAGTCCCCGCACGCGCCCGGCGATGATCTGCCACTCGGTGATGGGTGAGACGAGCAGCAATTCCAGCACCCCGGTTTCCCGTTCGCGCCGGAAGCTGCCTGCGGCGCTGAGCGCAATGCTGCCGGCGAGCAGCGAGGCCAAAACCCCTTGCAGTTGGTGAAAGCCGCGCTGGTAGAGCGAGAGATTCGAAAACAGGCTCGAGTAGATGCAAATCACTACGGCGAACCAACTCCACACGACGAGCCGGCCGCTCCAACTGCGCTGTTCGAGCCAGCCGATGGGATTGCGCCGCAATTGCCAGCGCAACCACCGGTTCAGCACCGGCCTGAGGACTACCGGGGTGAACAGCGTCCGCTGAAGCCACTGAACGCGGGCGGAGGGAGGTTCCTCCCGCCAAACGCGCCGCACGAGCCAGGCGGCAACGCAGATCCAGGCCGCGAGAACAAGCAGCGACAGCAAGGCTAACGCGCCATACCCGCGGAGCACCGGCCAGGGCCCAATTCGCGAAGCGCTCAGAAATCGTTGCCACATATCCCCGGTGTTGATGGCGAAGACGATCCCCAGCCCCAGGCCCCCATCCTCACTCATCCAGAACAGCCGGCGAAAGCTCAGTCCGCTGACACCGATGACGATACGGGGCAAGGAGAACAGGAACCCTACCAAGAGCGAGACGGTCAGGCAGAACGCCAGCGCCAACGCCCGGTTCCACACCCGCGCGAGGGCGGAAGCCACCAGGCCGGCACTTGTGGCCAGGCAGATCGAGCTGAAATTGACCAGAGCGGAGACAACGACTTCCGGCCAGCCAACACCACCCGCCACCAGGGGAATGGTGAGAACAGGCAGCACAGCCAGCCACAGCGTGAAGGCGCGGAGCCCTTGCGCCAGGCCTTTTGCGTAAACGATGTCGCGCGGGTTTAGGTTGGTTAGGAACAACAAGGGCAGGGTGCCTTCCCGGCGTTCGCGGCTGATGCAGTCGGAGGTCAACACGGGAACCAGAACCCACACCGCCACGAACAGAGCGCAATGCAGCGCGCTGAACAAGCGGCCGCCGATTTCGGGTCCGATGCTTCCGCTAAGCCCAAAAACGCCGAGGACGACCAACAGCGCCAGGACCCCCAGCACGCGCAGCGCATAGGTGAACGACTGACGCGCTGAGGCCCGCAGCTCCCGCGCGATGACCGGCAGGACTCTCATTGTTCAAGCGGAGCAAGAACCACCCGGAAGCCGACATCGCTACAGCGGTTGGCAGGGGCATAGTCATCGCGGTTAGCCGAGCGGCACGCTTTGGCCTCATAAAGCCAGGAGCCACCTCGCGCCGTCCGGAGGCCACCTGAGGCAAACGCCGGCGTGTTCGTCATGCTTCCTCCTGGCAGGGCGCCGTCCCAGCGGTCAAGGCACCATTCCCAAACGTTGCCGTGCATGTCGTG
>DATDCV010000055.1:0-7372 GCA_036524155.1 Verrucomicrobiia bacterium | reverse complement strand
ATTCACAACGGAAGGCAACTGCGCAAAACCGTCCGGGCTATGGAGACTCTATCGCGCCAAATCATGTTTTCCACAACGCCCGATACCCACCGCTTTAAACCGCTCAAACCCAAAGACTTACGCCTTGTCTGAGCGCCATTCATCAAGGACCACAATCTGGTTTGTCGGCAGTCTTGGAGCCGCATTGAAGACAAACGCCGCGTATCGGCCCTCTGGCGACACCGACACCGAATGCACCAATCCGGCGTACTGCGTGCTGAAATTTGTGCCACCCGTCGCAATCACGCACAGGCTGTCATCCGCTCCCACGAAAAACGTGCCGGAGCCGTTCCCCACTACAGAAGGCCGCGTCACCTTAACACTGGTCACCAGGCTGCTCCCGCTGCTTGCATCGCCCATCGCGCCCTCCCAGCGCCACAAATCGTCCCGGGAATAGAACCAGTGCCGCCGGATGAACAATGCCGAATCCAGGGCCTGCACCGCCGCATTCACGTTGGCCGGTTGTGCCGCGCTCGAGGGTGCTGCGTACAACTCCACGCTGTCGAACGCCTCCGCCGTCTTGAGCGCCTGAACGGACCCAACGCCGAACAGAGCCTCCGCTGCCGCCACACACCCCAGCCGCGCGTCTATGAACTGGGAAAAGGGCTTCATGCTCACCGTCAGGCAACGGTAGAAGATGCGCTCCGCATCCCGGCCGCCAATCGCGTCTCTCAACCCCGCCGCCACCAGGTAGTAAGCGCGATTGATAATCCCGCTGTTCTTGTGCACCCCGCCGTTATCCGCCGATGTCACCACGTACTGGCTCATCGTGGCGGGTTGGCTGTAGGCGGGCGGATTCGACATGCTCCGAATTATGGTCGACAACTGCGATCCAATCAGCCAGTCGTTCGTCCCCTTCGTCCGCGCCTCAATCATCTCCCCAAAAATGTCCGCGTAGGCCTCATTAAGAGCCCCGGACTGCCCACTGTAAAACAGCACTCCCTGGCTACCGATACTGTTTGCCACTCCGTGCGTCACTTCGTGCCCAACCACGTCCAACGACCCCGCATACCGGTCCGCGTTCCCGAAGAACATCATCTTGTGAGTCGGATGCCAGAAGGCATTTGCGAGGTTCCCGATTCGCACTACCCCTTCGAGATTGCCCCGGTTGCCGTCGTAAGAACTCCGGCTGAACCGATCATAGTAATAATCGTATGTCTGGCTCAGGTTGTAGGCCGCGCTCACCGCATCTGGGTTGCCCCACGAGGTTGCCGACGTCGAGACTACCAAGGTCGTATTCTGAATCGTGTTCGCGACGAGGATCTGGCTCTCTGTCAGCCCACGGGCGTCATCCGTCTCGATGTAGCCCTCCCCCGTCGTCGGGTTGAACATCGGCTTGCTCGCGTCAATCATGTAGTACGTCGTCCCGGACTGCCACACGTTCAGCGACCGGGTAACCCCCAGCAGGTCCACCCCTGAGCCGGGGACGTTGTCGCTCATCACCCGGCTGATTTTCGCCAGCGAAGAGCCGTCCTGCGCGTCGATCACCACCCACCAGTCTTGATCTAGAGCGACCGACACGTCCATCTTCCACGCCAATCGAGGCTTCTGGTCCACCGGCGCGTAAACCACCAAATTAGGTGGCGACACCGTGGCCTTCGCGCCATCCGCCACCGAGTCGCGCGCTCGCGCTTCAGCCTCGCCCGCCGTCAACTTCGCCCTCACCGCCACGTCACTCGGCGTCCCGACGTAAGCGCCGTCCACCATGCCAACATTCCCACCGCCATCCAAGTGCACCGCCAATTCCGCCGGCCAGACCTCAAGCCCTAGGTAATGTTGCGTAAATCGCAGCGTGCTGCCGCCTAGCTCATCGGCCTGTCGGTTCGCCAGCCTCAGCTCCTCATCAGGGTTCTGCAGCAGCAACAGCGCCGCATTCTCCCGCAGAAAAGCCTTGGCGGTCGCTTCCTCGTCGCCCCCGGGGATTGCCTTGTATAGTGGAGTGCCTTTGATCTGAATTGGCGTGCTATTCTCAGGCCGCAAATACACCTCCAGCGACGGTCCGACGCGCTGGTGTAGTCGTCGAAAAGCATCCGTTTGCGCGCCATCCCGAAACGAAGTCGCCGTCCTTGCGGGCGCCGCTGCGTGGTTCGCTTCGCCCGACCGCACTGCAGCCGCCACCTGCTGCATAACCTGCGCCTTCATCGGCTCTGCTGGCCAATTGCTTGACCACGATCCGCCCGTCGCTCTGGGTCCGTTCGACAGCGCGAAAGCGCGTAGCCTCCCGGTTGGGGGAACTGCGGTCGTCGCCGTGGTCGCCGCAACGGGACGATCTCGGAAATGCAGCGTGAGCAGAGCGCAAACGAGAGCGGCGCCCGCCAGCAGAAGTAACCGAACGTGCTCTCGGCTCATAGAAGTGAGTTGTGTTTACGAACCGACTGTAATCCGATCCTGCCCCCGTCCCTCTGCAAAGACAAGCACCTTCCGATGAGGCCAGCTCTCCACGTCTCCTTCTGCGCGCGAGCTAGTGAGGCGGCCGCAAGCGTACCGCCCTAAAGCAACCACACGGAAGGCGGAAGGGGTCAGACCTGCACATTGTGACATTTGGGCGTGTTCCCCCGGCGGGGCCCAACTTTAATCGCCTGCATTCCATCTAAATCGCGGGTGCAATACCCGAGCCCCATTGATTATCCGCCTTCGCGGAAAGCGGGAGCTTCGGCGGGACGGGCGGAAAGGGGACGCGCCATAGTTCGGTTCACATTCTGCGTGAAGATCACCCACTACGTTGGTCTCACCCCTTTATCCTGGCGGATGTAGCCGAAACGCCGTGCCTTCCGCCCGGGCTGCTGCTAAACTGGACCTTGTGGAAAGGCGCGAGCTGTGCCGCTTCCGCACCTATGTTAAACGCTCTTCGTCGTTCGGGATTCGCCGCCGGGTTGGCTGGGATTTTTTTCCTGGGCGCCACGGCCGGGGTGGGGGCGCAAACCGATCAGCCGATTTACACCGACTCACTCCAGAACGGATGGCAAAACTGGAGTTGGGCAACGGTGAATTTCGCCAACCCCTCGCCCGCGCACGGTGGCTCGGCTTCGATCAGCGTCTCTTCGACGAATTGGCAGGCACTTTATCTCCACCATAGCGCGCAGGACGGTTCACTCTACGCGAGTCTGACATTTTGGGTCAACGGCGGCAGCAGCGGCGGACAATCGGTGCAGGTCCAGGCCACTCGCAACGGCGTCGCCCAAACGCCGGTCATCCTGGCGACTTTGCCGATCAATTCCTGGCGCCAGGAAACAGTTTCCCTCGCTGCGCTGGGTGTGGCTAACGTCACTGACTTTGATGGCTTCTGGCTCCAGGTCCGCGATTCAGGTCAGGCGCCCATGTTATACGTGGACGACTTCACGCTGGTAGCCGTCGGGACGCCGCCGCCAACCATCACGCTGACTTCGCCGGCCAACGGCGCGCTTTACACGGCCCCGGCGACGATCCCGCTCGCGGGCTCGGTGATCACCAACAGTCACCAAATCAACAAAGTCCAGTTCTACAGCGGCGCAAATCTGCTCGCCGAAGACCTGGTTCCGCCGTACGCCGCCACCTGGAACAACCCCGCCCCCGGCAGCTATAGCGTCGTTGCGCGTGTCACCTATGATGGCGCCAGCACGCGTGATTCCGCCGCCGCAAGCGTGCTCGTCGCGTCGAACACCCCGATCACCATCACCGTTGACGCGCAACTGAATCGTCACCCGATCAGCCCGCTGATCTACGGCGTTGCCTTTGCTTCCTCGAACGCCGTCGCCGATCTGAACGCCCCGCTCAATCGTTCGGGCGGCAATGCTGAGACGCGCTACAACTGGCAGCTCAATGCTCACAACCGCGCCGCCGATTGGTATTTCGAAAGCCTGGCGGACTCACCCTCAACCCCGGGCGCGGCTGCCGACGATCACATAGCCCAGAGCAAGAATGGCGGCGCCCTGCCCATGCTCACCATTCCGATGATCGGCTGGCTGCCGACGCTTGGCTCGAACCGCGGCCGGCTCGCCAGCTACTCGATCGCCAAATACGGCCTGCAAGCCGCCCACGACTGGCAATGGTTCCCCGACGCCGGCAACGGCATCATTACCAACACTTCCACGCCCATTACCAACAACAATCCGAGGGATGCCAGTTTTCTCACCAACTCGCTGTTCCAACAGGCGTTCCTTCAGCTCCTGACCAATCGCTGGGGCAGTTCCACCAACGGCGGCGTGCGCTATTACCTGATGGATAACGAGCACACGCTCTGGCACGCCACGCATCGTGATGTCCACCCCGTCGGCACGACCATGCAGGAAATTCGCGACAAGTTCTTTGATTACGCCGGCATGGTGAAAGCCGTGGATCCGTCCGCCCTGGTCGCCGCCCCGGAAGAATGGGGCTGGAACGGGTATTTATACAGCGGCTACGACCTGCAATGGAGCGCCGCGCGAGGCGACTACAACCCTGCCCATTACCCGGACCGCGGCACTAACGGCGGTTGGGACTACATGCCGTGGCTGTTAAACCAGATACGCCAGCGCGCCACCGACACCAATCAGCGGCTGCTCGACATCTTCACGCTGCACATTTATCCGCAGGGCGCCAACGAATCCGGCAATGACGTCTCGCTCGCCACCCAACTCGGCCGGAATCGTTCCACGCGCGCGCTGTGGGACACTAACTACGTGGACGCAAGTTGGATTAACAGCATCATCAAGTTGATCCCGCGCATGAAAGGGTGGGTCGCGGCCTATTATCCCGGCACGCAGATTGGCATCACCGAATACAACTGGGGCGCCGAGGGCCACATCAACGGTGCGACCGCCCAGGCCGATATCCTTGGGGTCTTTGGCCGCGAGGGACTGGACCTGGCGACACGCTGGACTACACCCGCCGCGAGCACGCCGACCTACAAAGCGATGAAGCTGTATCGCAACTATGATGGCAACAATTCGGGCTTCGGTGACGTCAGTGTTAACGCCGTAGGGCCGAACCCGGACGCTGTCGCGGTATTTGCCGCGCAACGGACCTCGGATGGGGCGCTCACGATAATGGTGATCAACAAGCAACTGGCCGGCAACGCGCTGCCGACCGTTAACCTTGCCAACTTCCTCCCGCGCGGCACGGCGCAGATCTGGCAACTGACCTCAGCCAATGCAATCACGCGCCTGCCGGATCTCACCTTCACCGGCGGCACCATCACCAATACATTGCCGCCGCAAAGCGTCACGCTGTTGATTGTCCCCGGCGGGACACCACCGAATTTGCGAGCCGGTGCAGTGAGCGCCACCAACACTTTCGACCTCTGGCTGGATGGGCAGAGCGGCCAGCGCTACGCGCTCCAAAGTTCGAGTGACTTTGTGAATTGGACCTCGTTGGAGACCAACACGCTGGCCGGCACCTCCCTGAACCTGGTGTTCCCGGCGACGAACGCGATGGGCTTCTTCCGCGCCCGATGGTTGCCCTAATAATAAACGAAAAGTTAAGTCCAAGAGGCATTTTAACCTGAACAAACTGTTGCGTCAGGGCGGCTGTTCGGGTAGAGTACGGCTCACAACCTATGAAAGCGCGGGCTGGTGATTCGTCCACCGCGGATGAGCTGTGCTCTACTCCTTCGGCACCCGGTGTAGTCAAACGAGATACTGAGACGGGCAGGAAGTCTGTCCTACCCCGGGGCTGGACTGGCTCCCGCCCCGCTTCCCGCTTTTCGATTTCCCTGCCTCAGGAGGCCCTGTGTTCCGCAAGGCCGCCGGCGGCTTGGATAGCTGTGTCAACAAAACCCGGTTGCACGGCTTCTGAGTCCAGTTATGAAGACAAAGAACCTGTGCCTCCGTCGCGCAATCGGCTGCGCGTTCGTGCTGGTCCTGGCAATGTGCGCCAACCCTCTCAAGGCGCCGGCCGCCGCGCTGGTCCGCGGTGAGTTAACACGGGAGGTTTACACCAACATTTTCGGTCCGCTGATCTCGGACCTGACGAACAGCGCCAAATTCCCGGGCGCGCCGGACGTGGTTGGGACCATCACGTCCTTCGAAACCCCGACCGATAGTGGCGAGATGTATGGGGAGCGGCTGTCCGGTTTCCTCATCCCTCCGGTCACCGGCGAGTATATTTTCTACCTGGCCTCGGATGACCAGGGGGCGCTGTACCTGAGCTTGAACCACGAGCGCTCGAACCTGGTGCAAATCGCGACCGAGTCGAACTGGAGCTGGCCTCGCAACTGGACGGATATCGGGGCCGGCAGGACGAACCACGAGAATATCTCCAAACCGATCTACCTCGAAGCCGGCAAGGCGTATTACGTGGAGGGGTTGCACAAGGAAGCCATGGGGGGAGACAGCTTTGGCGTCGCGTGGCAACCTCCAGGCTCGCCACCACCGGTGAACGGCAGCGAACCGATCCCGGGCTACTACCTCGGCATTCAGCGGCAGGATCATTCGCCGATCGTCCATGTGGTAACGCCGGTGGAATGGGCCGTGCTCGTTGCGGGCAGCAATGTTCAGGTTGGGGCCAACGTGCTCAATACCGATGACACCCTGATACGGGTGGAGTTCTACGCCGATGAAACCCTTCTGGGTCGGGCCGCAGGCCCATTCGTCACGCCTGCGGGCAATTACCTGCTGATTTGGAGCAACGTCCCGCCCGGAGACTTTGCGCTGACGGCGCGGGTAATTGACGCCTCGGACATCATCACGGTGTCTCCTCCGGTTCACGTCACAGCACAGGCTCCGCCGCCCGGCGGGCGCGAGCTTCATGTCGTGAGTGTCTATTCCGGAAAATACGGGGGCGGCCCCAGCCCAAATCACGAGGAAGGCCTGGCCGCCGTGGTGGTCAACCGGCCGGGCCAGAAGGTGACCCTCTGTCTTTGCGCGTATGAGCCGGTTCTGTGGTTGGTCACGCCCACCAACGGCACGGTGATCGAGCGAGTAGTCCTCAGCGGATATTACATCCAACGTCTCCAGGGTTTAGGTCCCGAGGTGGAAATTCTAAGGTACGGATTCGGTGAGAACCCGGGAAATTACATTTGGCCGGGCGAGAGTTTGGACACGGGAAGGTTTTATCGGACGGTGCCGACGATCCACGCGATCACCGGGCTGGAGATCGGCAGTTTTCATGGCGCGTACACGGCGCCTTACCCGGTGCCTTTCGTGATTGATTCGCTGCAGAATGATCCGCGCCTGCGTTCCGAATACCCCCAGCCGACACCGGCGTCCGAACTGCCCGACCTGAATTTTCAGCTTTCGTTCTATAGTGGCACGGGGTCGGGCAGCGGGCAGGTTTACTCCAGGAGCTACAAAGTGTCGGGGCCGATCACCGGCGAGAGCGTGCTGCCGGGGCTCCGCGTGGTGCCGGATGCGGGTGGGCGCTATTTTTATGCCGCGCT
>DATDCV010000054.1:0-2389 GCA_036524155.1 Verrucomicrobiia bacterium | reverse complement strand
TAGGGCTGACTTGTAGTGGTGACCTCCAAGTTCCCCACTACCCAGTTCGATGTTTATGTCCTCTAAGTTAGATGAGGCCCCGAGCGAGACCAACGTCAGAGAGAGAATAAGAGATTTCATAGCGGGTATCTTCGATCATTGTATCGTGTTCGCAGGCGAGGACACTTGTAGTTCGCCGATCGAACTTGGGTTGTTTGGGCAACAGCAGTCCCAAGTGCGCAGGAAGGTTACTGGCGGTGTGGCCTCGACTGGGGTGTTATTCCAAAACGCAGGGGGCTGGCCGGTTGAGGGAAATACCCCCGACCCCACCCCCCATGGGGGAGGTTGCAACGGCACGTCCCCGTAAGATGTACCTGGTGACCATACGGGTTCAATCGGCGCAGGGGAGGGTATGCGAACATTGCCAAGGTCGCCCGTCACCGAAACTGGAAAGTACTTAGCCTCGCCGGTAAAGGTCCACCTTCCGACTGTTCCATAGCTCTCAGGGTACCTCCAAGTATCAGCCACGAACGGCGTGGGGGCTCCGCTTAAAACTGGCATTGCCTCGTAAAATTCCGCATGCAGGGACAGTGGAGTACCATTACACGTTCGCGCTGAGTATACAAATTCTACGTGGTTAACAATATAACCCGAGATTCGACCTGGCCCGACGTTTCCGGCGGGTGTGGCAAGAGAATAGACCCAGCTTATGCCAAAACCACCACAGGGAAAGAGGCCAAGCGGGCGGCTCGTCATTGTCAGCAGCCCAAGCAGGTCGATGCTTGAGAGTGGCGAATTGCACACGCAGCAGTACAGGTTCCTTCCCCCTCGTTCGTTGATGGGATCCGTGTTAAGCCACCTTCCAGTGCTTAGGCTGTAGTATCTCCGAGCGAAGCAAATCAAATCCGTCTCCTCGTCCTGATACTCGGTTGAAAACCTCAATGGACTCGCCTTAGCCATAGGGCCGGTTGCCCGTATGACCTCACCGAAGGGGCCATATTCGTATCGGGCGACCGGGGCGCCGCCGTTCGCGTCGGTCAGGCTGGCGATGTTGCCATTGCCATCATACGCGACGAAACAGTTGGTGGTGGTCAGGCCATTGTAGGTGATTTGAAGGAGGCCGCCGACCCCTCCAGCGCCGTGCAGCGAGCCGCTCAGATCGGATCGCCAGACGAAGGATCGGATTATGGTGCTGTTGGTCGCATTCAGTTCGGCGAGGAGGTTCCAGGCATCATAGAGGAATTTGTTTTCTGAGGCGACGGCGCCGGTGTCGAGATTCGTGACTTTGCTCTTGATGCGGCGGCTTTGCTGATCATAGGTAAACTCCGAGCGGCATTTTGAGCCGGCGGGCGCATTGGCTAGGCTCTCCATTTTAACGAGCCGGTTCTCGCCGTCCCAAACGTAAGACCACCGGCCGTCGTTGGTGAGGTTGCCATCGGAATCGTAGCTGAAGTTTTCGGGTGTTTTTGGCACGAAAACCGAACCGCTGGAGCTCTGGCCGGGAGGATAGGTCGAGCTGACGGTGACAGATGGATATTGAGGGGCGCTGCCGTTCGAGACGGGCAGTACGTAATCGAAGTACTCGCCCTTCCGATAGGTGGCATTTCCGTTGACAGTGACGGAGGCGGTCGGGTTCGCGATGCCAAGGAGATCAACGGCGCCGCTGACGGTCCGCGAGGAATACTGGTTGAGCCGGTTCGCGCCGTAGGAATTGCCACGAATTCCCCCGCCGCTGGCGTCGCCACCGACCCCGGTGGTTTTGCGGTTGCCGATGGTATCGAAACCGTACTCGAACTGCTGACCGGCGACCGGCGTGCCGTCGGACCAATAGCGCTTGCCGGAGACCACCTGCCCGAGGCTGTCATACGTGTAAATCCAGTAGGAACCGTCAGCCAGAGTGGTCCGCGTGCGCTGGCCGGCCTGATTGTATTGGTAACCAAAGCTGATGGGGAGAGTTGGCGCGGCGGCGCCGGACACGACCGAGGAAATGGACGTGAGGCGATTGAGCAGATCGTAATTCTTGGTCGTCGTCATGCTCGTGCCGGCCTGGACGGAAGAAATTTGCCCGACCAGCATCGAATTGGCAACGTAAGAGTACGTGACGGTGGCGTTTCCGGAGGTGACGGTTTGGAGGCGGCCAGCGGAATCGTAGCCGTAGCCGACGCTGTAGCCGGCAACGCCGGTCAGCGACAAATTCTGGCGCTGGAGGGCATTGTTGATGGTGACGCTGACGCCCAGCCCGTTGAGCAGCGTGCCAGAGTGCGACTCGCCGAGGGGCTGGCTGGCATCGTCAAAAGAATAGGCGATCGAGTCCAAGGTCGTGCCGCCGGAGGTTGTGGCGGCGGTTTTGCGGCGGCCGAGGCGGTCGTAGTCGAAGCTGACGCTTGGCGTGGCTGCCGGGTCGTTGGAG
>DATDCV010000053.1:0-1963 GCA_036524155.1 Verrucomicrobiia bacterium | reverse complement strand
GCGTCAGCCGTTCGAAATCGCTGCGGTAACGCTGATAGAGGTGATATTCCACCAGCGCTTCATACTCACTCAACTCCTCGCCGGCCAGTCGTCCCCCTTGAGCGAGCCGTTGGCCCACGTGCTCAACCACTTCGCCAGTTTTCTCGATCAAACGCAAAATGTTCGGGCTCCGCCCGCGCGAGTCGAAGTCCACGTTCCACATCGCCGAGGGGCCTTCGACAAAAGCGGACCCGAGTGCCTGCCGCTCCAGGTCGATGCGTTGAGGGAGAAAGTGGTTGCAGACTGCCAACCGAGCCATCGACCGCGCGAAGGCGCGCTCCTCCGCTCTCATCATTTGTTTCATGTGGTGTAGACATTTTATGATAGGTACCTGTCAGCAAATGTCAACATGACGGTTCTCATGGTTCGGGCAATGTAAGCGTATCCTGTTGAGGCGTAACAAGGTCAGCCCCGCTGGAGGTTTCGGCACAAACTCTGCATCCCAGGCTGCCATTATGAAACTCAACACCTTACTTCGTCATCCCAAGGCGACGGGCGCCGTCCTTGCCTTGGTCTCGATCCTTGCGGGAGCGACCGCCCTGGAGGCTGCCGATTTTGGTGCGCCGGGCTGGTTATTCGTTCCTCTTCTAATCTGGTTAGGCACGGTTGGCTTGCCGAGCACGGCCGCGGTTTTGTTGTTGGCGAGCGTGTGGGGGAGGATGAGCCCTCTTTACGGCTTCTGGATCTTCTGCTTCGTCGCGGCGGTGCTTGCGACTGCGTCTCACGTGATGTCAGTGAAGGCATTGGCTCATTTCATGGGAGGACGTCATGAAGTTTAATCGCCGTCATTTTCTTGGGACGCTCGCCAGTAGCGCCGCTGCAGCGATAACCGCGCCCTTTCTCCGGCCGGCGAAGTATGCACGCCTGCAGGCGTCTGTTCCGCTCGTCGATATGCACGTTCATCTCTTCGGTGTTTTGGAGAAGAACGGGTGTTGGCTTTCCAAAACCCAGAGCGAACACTGGACACATCCGTTCTTCATGAAGTTGCTCGGCCTCGATGGGCAGGAGGACCAGGATGAAGTTTACGTTCAGCGGTTGGTCGCCATGCTAAGGGGTTCGTCGCTCAATAGATGTGTGTTGCAGGCTTGGGACGGGCGTGTGGATGGCCATGGCAAAGTCGACCGGGAGGCCACGACCACGCTTCTCGTTCCTAATGATTACATGTTCAGGATCGTGCGCCGGTATCCGGACCTGTTCATCCCGTGCGCGTCCATCAACCCCTATCGCGTGGATGCGTTGGACGAACTGGCCCGATGCGCCGAACTCGGCGCCCGGATGGTGAAGATTCACCCGCCGACAATGGACGTTGATCCGAACAAGCTGCCGTTGAAAGACTTTTACAGGCTATGCCAGGCTCGCCGCGTACTGGTAATGGTCCACACCGGCAACGAGCACGGCGCGGATATAGTGGGTCTGCACAATTGTGACCCGATTAAACTGCGACTCGCGCTCGATGAAGGATGCACCGTCATCGCCGCGCATGCCGGCACCGGCCAGTTTTATGATCGGGAACGGCACTTTGCCAGCTTCGTTAAACTCATCGAGCGCTATCCGAATCTCTATTGCGACAACTCAGTGATGGCGGCGATGCTGCGCTGGCGGAACGTGCCGGAAATGCTGGCCCATGCGGGTGTCCTGGAGCGGATGGTCCATGGCGGTGACTTTCCGTTTCCACCCAACGGCCTGGCTTACTGGAACCGGCTTCCGCCCCGCCTCACCGCGCGGTTGGCTGAGGAGAAGAACCTATTCGAACGAGACGTGCAATTGAAGTTGGCGCTGGGAATCCCACAATCGGTTTTCGAGCGTGGGGCGAGGCTGCTGGGATTGGCCTGACAAAGAAGCCCACCGTTGTGCCATGAACCTACCAAAAAGCAGTGGGCCACCTCTCCCCTGTCCCCTCTCCCCCAGAGGCGGAGAGGGGGAC
>DATDCV010000052.1:0-11738 GCA_036524155.1 Verrucomicrobiia bacterium | reverse complement strand
CTTCGGACGCGGTGGAACGCGTCCCTACCAGGGGTTCAATGCCCGAAAATTTCTTGGAACAACGCTATCAGAGCAGGCAACCTCAACAACTGCGTAGTCAAGCTAGTGTGCAATAAGAATCCTATGAAAACGAAATACTCAGCACTCAACCAGAAGTGGTCGCACGCCATGCTCCCGGCCTTCGCCGGCCTGGCGCTACTGTTCTCCGCCGGGCTCGCCCTGGCCCAGGACTTAAACGTCAACACCTTCGACTTCGATATCTCCGGAATTGCCTGGCAGAATTGGAGGAATTACATCTCGGGTCACACCATTAATTGGGACGCGACGCAGGACGCCGACACGAACGCGAACAGCGGGTCGCTGTACGTCACTGTCAACTGGCCCACGAAAGACAACCCGGGCTGGAACAATGGCTGGAACGACGTGCAGGTGTTCTTTGGCGCCGGGAACTTCGCGGCTTCGAACTACATTGAAGTGGAGGCCTACATCAAGATCGACGTCGCCAATTCCTTCACCGCCCAGGACGGTGGCTACGGTGTGGCGGGGCTGTATCTTAACGGCGGCGATGGAGGGTGGCAGCAGGTGCAAGGCTACGCCAATCTTGCTGCGACGCCTAACTGGCAGCGCATTCACGGTTTCCTGTCCGCAATCCCGGACAAGACCTACGATCAGGTGGTGGTGGGTCTCATCTCGAACGGCGACAGCAGCCCTACCAACACGATCGCCTATTGGATCGACAGTATTCGCCTCACAGCACCGCCCTCCGTCAATACCAACCAGCCGCCGCTCAGCATCGCCAAGGCGCCGCCGGCTGGGCTGACCTGCATCGCGAGCGCGCCGGACGACGCCTGGCAGCGGCAGATGATCCGGACCGTCGACAGCAACTATTCCTGGGACACAGCCACGGCGGTTTCCAACACAACCACCTACTCCATGAGCCTGGCCGCCTTTCCCTCCGCCGCTTACAGCGGCTTTGAGGTGATGATGTACCTCATCCCCATGGCCGGCATGCCTTCCGCCGGTCCGGATGACCCGTCGGTGGATTGGGACGCCTCGCACGTGGTTTACTTCACGGTCAGCGCCAACGCGGACGGCACCTCCAAAGCCAACTTCCGGTATAAAGTCAACGACCCGGGCGCGGAGCATTTCCAGAGCTGGACGGACCTGGGTTGCAGCGCGGGGCCGTTGGGAACATGGAGCCTGGCCATCAAAGACAACACCAATGTGACCATGACAGCCCCCAACGGCGCCAACCTGGCTCTCGCCATCCCGGCCGCTGATGCCGCGAATTTCCAGGGCCCGCTGATGGCGTATTTCGGCGTCCGGCCGACCGACCCGGCGCGCATCGGGCAGTCTGCCACGTTCAGCCGGATCCAAATCACCGGCGCCGCCGGTTCAATTGACGACAGCTTCGTTTCACAAGGACCGCCCTACGCCCTGAACGCGTCCACCTGGGTGCGCAAAGCGTCGCATCCGGCGGGAATCTTCGTTACCGCCCCGGACGCCAAGTGCTGGGTAACCTGGCCCACTCCGGACGCCGGTTTCACCAACGTATACGCCACCGACGACCTCACCAAACAATTGGGGCCATCCTGGAAGAGCCTGCCGACGACCGCGACCGGCTGGGTCCTGGTCGGCGGGAACAAGCGCTTGGCGGTGATTGACCAATCGGCCTTGAACACCGCCTTTGGTTACGTGCCGGCCAGATGTTTCTTCGGCCTCTGGCACCTCGGGCCATAGCTCGGAGCGAGCCGCAATCAATCAGCCGCCGCGCGGAGGCAGACGACCCGGAACACGGGTTTGAACGACCATTTCGGGCTGTTTCAGGCCGTTCCGGGTGTTCCAGTCTGCGCGACGCGCGCCCCGACACTTGCCGGGGACCCAACTTGGCTTTAGCGTGGTTCCGGATTCCTGGGAACCTTTGTGCCTGCTCGAAGCTCATACGGTCAGATGACGGGGCGTGAGCGTCCGGACTTTCAAGCTCTGGTCGATAGTTATTATGCGCCGCTTTATCGGTTTGCCATGAGTCTAACGCGCTCGGAAGCTGATGCCGCCGACCTGGTGCAGGACACCTTCGTGTCCTGGGCGGCCAAAGGGCACCAGTTGCACGATGTCTCCAAAGTGAAGGCGTGGCTGTTCACGACGCTGAACCGCGGGTTCTTGCAGCGGCAGCGCCGAATCACCAGATTCCCGCACCTCGAGATTTCCACGGTGGACCATGAACTGCCCCAGGTCGATCCCGGGCTGCTCAGCAGGTTGGACGCGCAACACGTCCTGGACCTGCTGGCCCGAGTGGATGCTCAATATCAATCGGCTGTCGCCCTGTTCTACCTGGAGGATTATTCCTACAATGAAATTGCGGAAATTCTGGAGGTCCCGTTGGGCACGGTGAAATCACGAATTGCCCGAGGCCTGGCGCAGCTCAAAGAACTGGTGCTTGGCTCGGCCGCACCCCGGCAGGCGGGTTGGAAGGGGAACCCATGACCGCCGCCGAAGCCAGGCAGATTTTGCTGCTGTACCGGCCCGGCACGGCGGACGCGGAAGATCCCGAAGTGGTCCAGGCCATGGCCGTGGCCCGCGAAGACCGTGAGCTGGCGCGGTGGTTCGAAAACCACTGCGCCTTTCAAAAAGCGATGCGCGCCGGTTTCCGGCAAATCCAAGTGCCAGCCCATCTTAAGCTGTCCGTGCTAGCCAACGCCAGGGCCATCCCATCGCCGGCGCCATCACGGACACCCGTGTGGCTGGCCGCCATCGCGGGGATCCTGCTCCTGTTCGGCCTGGCGGGGCTCTGGCTGCGCCCCCGGGCGGCGAATAACTACCAGAACTTTGCCGGACGGATGCTCACGACCGCCTTGCGGCCTTATCAGATGGACATCCAGACAAATGACATGCGCCAGGTCCGCAGCTACCTGGCTTCCCAAGGGGCCCCCAGTGATTACGAACTGACTCGCGGGCTGGAAAAGCTGCCGCTGACTGGCGCCGGCGCGCTCCGGTGGCGGAGCAACCCGGTTTCGATGGTCTGCTTCAATCGCGGCGATAATGAAATGCTGTTTTTGTTCGTGCTGAAACGAACGGCGCTCAAGGATCCCCCGCCCGAACAACCCCAAATCGCGCGCCAGCGCGACTGCGTCACCGTCCGGTGGAGTCGTGGCGACAAGACCTACATGCTGGCGGGCCCGGAAGAGGCCAACTTCGTGCAGAAATACCTCTAGTCGGGCGCCCCGGCCAGGAAAAGGAATCCACTCAGCCTCGGGTCGGAGCGCCGAGTTGCACTCGGCTTACACGCGGCCGTCGGCGCGGCTAAGCCGATTGAAAATCGACGCGGTCAAGCCGATTGAAAATCGGCGCTCCGACCGCAGACTGACGGGAACGGATTCAGTCGTCGTCGACGTAGTAAACGCTCATCCTGGACATCAACCAGCGGAAATCTCCGGGATTCGCGGGGGGATCCAAACCGATGGGAAACTCCACGGCATCAGGTCTCGCCGGAGGCTTGGTCGAGGCAAACAGCCATTTGTGGCTCTCGGCATGTCCGTCAGCGAACGTCAGGTTCGCCCCGCCATTGTGGTATGAGGCGGGCAGATCGAACCACTTCAGCACCTTGAACAAATCCAAAAAGTACCCGTCGTTGATGCTGTCCGGGTGTTCTTCGATGAAGACAAAGATCTGGGAGGGTTTGGGAATCTGGCTCGCCTTGAGGAACTGCCGGTATTGGGGATTGTTCATGTTGGCGCCGTTGGTGTTGAAATCCCCGGCATTGCCCACCATCGCGTTCATGGAAATGCTCCGCACCCGCGCCGTCCAACCCAGGCCCCGCTGCTGGTCGCTCACGACGTGGTCGGCCGGGCAGCGGTAGACGCCGGCGCTGCGGCTGACGTAGGGTCCCAGGCCTCCCGCCGTCAGCAGCACCGTGTTGGTGTTGTCCGACTCGTCTCCCCAGCTCATCACCGGCATGGTCCAGTTCAGCAATTGGTTGCCCAACCGGCGTCGTTTGATCTCGGTTGTGCCCCAGTTGTAAGGAAGCGCGTCCGCGGCATCCTCGGCGTACATCAGCCACGCCAGGCTGAGCTGTTTCTGGTTGTTCAGGCACGCGATGCCATACCCTTTCGACCGCGCGCTCGCCAGCGCCGGCAAGAGCATCGCGGCGAGAATCGCGATCACCGCGATCACCACGAGCAACTCGATCAACGTGAAACCCTTAAAGCGGACAGCGCGGGTGCGCATAATCAATTCAGATTCGGTGCATCAGGATCCCTTGTCCCATTTAAAGTTAACTACGACGCGGAATCTGTCAACTGCGGCCGCGCCGCAGGCACCAAGGTTAGGTGAGCCTGGCTTTGGCCTGCTCCAGCCTTCGGCGGGCGCCGATCGCGTGAGGGCTCCCCGGGAATTCGTCGATCAGCCGCTCCAGGAAACGGCAGGCGGCGGCGGGGTCGTCGCGGTATTTGAGGTGCCAGGCCGCGGTGAGTCCCAGCCATTCAGCGCGTTTGTTGTCAGGCTGCTCGGCCATGTCGAGCAGCAGATGAAGTTGCTCGATGCCCAGGTCGGCGCGGTCCAGGTATTCGCTGAAGAGCCGCGCCAGTTTCTCCCGGGCGCTCACGTTGTTTGGGTCGTTCTTGAGTTGTTCGACGCATGCGTTGGCCTGGCGGGCTGCCTGTTTCCGTTCCATGGGTGGAAGGTCGCTGTCGGTCGGGCGATCCAGTTTGTCGCCCAGCGCCGGCAACGGGATTCGCGTTCCGGCGCGTTGTTCCTGGAGTTCCTGGACCGTGCGAGGCAGTTGGTTGAGCCTGAGCCGGGCCATGTGAGCCAGGTGGGTTCCGGGGAGGCGGTCAATGAGGATCCGCAACGCGCGGCGGGCCGCATCGGGATCTCCCGCCACCTTGAGTTGCCAATCGGCCAGGCGGTGCAACGCGACGGAAAGCTGCGACGGGGTCAGCTTGGGTTGGTCGCATAATTCGATCACCGCCCTTTCCGCCTCGGCGATGTCGGAAAAACGCGTCGCGTATAGCTCAGCCAGCATCATCCAGCCTTCGAAATCGTCTTCGCATTTTTCCAACTCGCGAATGATTTCCATTTCGGCCTCGGCGTACTTGCCGAACTTGATCCGAGCGATCGCCCGGGCATACAACGGTGGCGCTTTCCGGGGAGTCAGAATGCCGGGGGCATATCCCGCCATGGGACCGAGGACGATGGCACCGGCCAGGCCCAGCGCTTCCCAACCGCCGACCAGCAGAACCAGCAGCGCCGGGATGCCAAGGCCGATGGCGCACGTCCAGCACAGCGCTTTGAAGTGTTGTCGGGCTTCCACATCCACTGCGCTGCACGTGGTGGCCAGCACCCACCCCAGGGTCGCGGTCGACCAAAAGGAGGTCACCACAAATCCGCCGAGAGCGGTAACCCGCAGCCATTCGCCGATCCACGAAAACCCGTTGATCTGCGCCGCCTGCACCGACGGCATGAACGCGGGCAGGTTCCAGGTCAGTCCCAGGTTCATCACCGCCCAAAGCGCCACCGGCAGCACCACCCCTTTGCCGAACCATTCGGCCAGCCAGCGGAGGATCTGCCGCTGGGTGCGCTCGGGTGTCAACCGAAACGTCATCAGCGCGCCCAGCGCGACAAACCCCGCGCTGAGGCACAGAAGCAGGAAGGTAATGGCGGCGGTGGCACCCTTCATCTTTCAGCCCCGTGGTTTGACCAGCGCCGGCGGGCAGCATCCCGCGAAGATGCGAGAGTTGACAGCCGATTCTTGCTGAAAAACACTCGCGCCTCGCCGCGTTCCCGCAGGCCGCAATTCAACTGTATTGACAAGCGGGCAACTTCGCTCCACAAGAGTTAACATGAATTCTGATCTTCTCGCGGCAACAGCAACCGGCCAGGCAGCTCGATTAAAGGACCGCCGTGCCATCAACACGCCGCTCGCTTGCCGGCGGCCGGCGCGTCACGGGCAGTGTGCCTGTTCCCGGCCGGTGATGGCAAGCATCGGAGCTTTGGTTCTTCTTTGCTTGCTGACCGTGCCGGAGTCGGTTGGCGCTTCCGTGTTCTCGCCGCTTCCGACCCGCCCCAGTGTCGTCTTGACGAACCCCATCATCCTGATCACGCCGAAAGCCCTTAGTTTCGGCGTCGTGCCTGCCGGCAAAAGCGCGACCAACACGTTTCTCATCGAGAACGTTGGCCGAGGCGAACTGATCGGCCGCGCGTCGGTTCCGGCTCCGTTCAAGATCATCTCCGGCGGCGACTACATCCTCAAGCAGAACGAAATCCAGGTCGTTACCCTCGAGTTCACGCCCGGGCGCGGGCTCACCAACATCGCGGCGGTGACCTTCACGGGCGGCGGCGGTGCCAAAGCCGCGGTGATTGGCAGGCGGTCTGGCGGGCAGGATTAGGGGAGGTCCCGGAACATTTCACTGAGCCATTACCGAGACGGGGCAACCCCTCAGAGCCTGTGGAGGGCGGCCGTTGCGGCGTGGCCGGCGCGCGGACTTCAGTCCGCAGCAATTGCCGATTTCGCACGCTGCTGCGGACTGAAGTCCGCGCGCCGGATGCTTGGCCCACCCGCGACTGATCTCTCACGGGGCGGGGACTTTGCTCGTTGACAAACCTCGCCCATCGGAGATGCTGTGGGCATTCAGACCGATGAAAAGACCACCCGAGCTTTCGTCGACTCCAGCCACTGAACACGAGGATGTCCGCACGGGTTTAGGCGCCCGCTCCATCGCCCGCGCATTCCGCGAGAACCTTTATTATTTGCAGGCGCGCTTCCCGGCCGTCGCAACCCGCAATGATAATTACATGGCGCTGGCTTACACCATTCGTGATCGGTTGCTCCGACGTTGGATCGCCACCGCCCAGACCTATCTCAAGCGCGAAAGCCGCACCGTGTGCTACCTCTCGGCGGAGTTCCTCATGGGGCCGCAATTGGGGAACAACCTCGTGAACATGGGCATCATGGAAACAGTGCGCAACGCGATGCGCCAGTCCGGACTGAGCCTGGATGAATTGCTCGAGCACGAGGAGGAACCCGGCCTGGGCAATGGCGGCCTCGGGCGCCTCGCCGCGTGCTTCCTGGACTCGATGGCGACGCTGATGATTCCGTCTATTGCCTACGGTATTCGTTATGAATTCGGCATCTTCGACCAGGAAATCCGGGACGGTTGGCAGGTTGAGGTAACGGATAAGTGGCTGCGGTTGGGCAACCCCTGGGAAATCGCCATGCCTGAAGTTGCCTTCGATGTGAAATTTGGCGGTCACACTGAAAGCGGCGCCACCGACGGACGGTATCAGGTGCGCTGGGTCCCCGGCCGTGTCGTCCGCGGCGTCGCCTGCGACACGCCCGTGCCCGGGTGTGGTGTCAATACCGTCAACCTGCTCCGGCTTTGGAAGGCAGAAGCCGCCGAGTCGCTCGATTTCCAGGCCTTCAACACGGGCGACTACTACCGGGCCGTCATGGAAAAGATCGTTTCGGAAAACATCACCAAGGTCCTCTACCCCAACGACGATTCGCCGCAGGGCAAACAACTCCGACTCCAGCAGCAATATTTCTTCACCTCCTGCGCGCTCCAGGACATGATCCGCATCTACCGTCAACGGCGGCGGGATCTGCGCGGCTTCCACGAAAAGTTTGCCGTCCAGATCAACGACACGCACCCCTCGATCGCCATCGCCGAACTGATGCGCCTGCTGGTGGACGAGCACCAATTGGACTGGGAGGCGGCCTGGCAGGTCACGCGCGACACCTTTGGCTACACCAACCACACGCTCCTCCCCGAAGCACTCGAACGCTGGGCCGTGCCGCTGCTGGGCAGCCTGCTTCCCCGCCACCTCGAGATCATTTACGAAATAAACCGGCGTTTCCTCGACGAAATCCGCCTCCACTATCCCGGCGACGAAGCCCGGGTCGCCCGGCTCTCACTCATCGACGAACAGGGCGAGCGCTACGTTCGCATGGCGCACCTGGCGTGTGTCGGCAGCCACGCAATCAACGGAGTCGCCAAACTGCACAGCGACCTCCTGCGCCAGGACGTTCTCCGCGATTTCAGCGAGATCATGCCTGCGAAGTTCACCAACGTCACCAACGGTGTGACCCCGCGGCGTTTCCTGGCGCTGAGCAATCCCAGGCTCGCCAGCCTGATCACCAGGGCCATCGGCCCGGGCTGGCTCACACGGCTGGAGGATCTGCGCGGCCTCGAACCGCTAGCGGAGGATGCGGCCTTCCGCGCGGACTGGCAGGGGGTCAAGTTGGAGAACAAACGCGCTTTCGCGGACTTTCTCCGCCGGCAAACCGGGGTTGACCTCGACCCGACCTCGCTCTTCGATGTGCAGGTTAAGCGGCTGCACGAATATAAGCGGCAACACCTCAACGCCCTGCACGTCATTACCCTCTACAACCGCCTGCGGCGCACTCCCAGTCTCGCGATCGGCCCACGCAGCTTTATCTTCGGCGGCAAAGCCGCGCCCGGTTACTTCATGGCCAAGCTGGTGATCAAACTCATCAACAGCGTCGCACAGAAGGTGAACGCGGACCCGCTCGCTCAGGGCCGGATCCGCGTCGCGTTTGTCCCGGATTTTAACGTCAAAACCGCGCAAAGACTTTATCCCGCCGCTGATCTTTCCGAACAGATTTCGACGGCCGGCCAGGAAGCCTCCGGCACCGGCAACATGAAGTTCGCTCTGAACGGCGCCGTCACGATCGGAACCTTGGATGGCGCCAACGTCGAAATCCGCGAACAGGTCGGCCCCGAGAACTTCTTCCTCTTCGGGCTCACCGCGCCGGAAGTGAAGCTGCTCAAAGCCAACGGCTACAAACCGCATGACTGCTACGACTCTAATCCCGAGCTGCGCGAGGCCATCGATGAGGTCCGGTCGGGTTTCTTTTCCCCGCAACAGCCCGCACTCTTCGAACCGCTGGCCAACACCTTGCTGACTCACGATCCCCACATGCTCCTTGCCGATTACGAGGATTACGTCAATTGCCAGGAACGAGTCGGTAAAGCCTTTCTCGACACCGATCGCTGGACGCGCATGTCGATCCTTAACGTCGCCCGCATCGGCTACTTTTCATCCGATCGCTCTATCCGCGAATACTGCGAGAAGATCTGGAAGGCCAGTCCCGTCGAGATCGACCTGGCGGCCGAAGAACCGGAGAGTAATTAATCCGCTGTCATTTGCGACTGTCCGGAGTGGCAAGTCCTGGCCTCGGCAGGAAATTGTGAACAACCAGTGAATAATTGGCAATAACTGCGCCTACCAATTATCCAACGGCGAGTTTTAATTGGCGTTAATGACACATAAGAATTTACCGGGTGAAATCGAGGTTTACGAAATTGGGTCGCGACGGCTTTACGTCAAAACAGGGGATCGCAACTTTGCGATTTCTGAAGATGACGTCACACCAGAAGAGCTGATCGACATCGCCAGAGATATCGCCTCTCGCCAGCCTAAACCGTCAAAGCCTGAGCTCGAAACGGCTTTTGTTTAGAGCGCGGCCAAGAGGAGGAAAGGGAGTTTGCTTCGCCCCCGGGATCCTTATCCGGGGGCGTTACTGAAGAACTCGAAGCGTGTTCGGGGATCTCAGCAGAATCTGCGCTTGAGCAGGCTGAGTCCTGAAAGGGCCATTCCGAGAAGCACCAGCGAGCTGCCACCGTCCGGCACGCCGACGTTGTTGCCGGGCGCCGTGCCGAACTGGAACATCACATCAGTAACGGTGGTATCAGCGGTTACTCCCGTGATGCTGAGATTGAATGTCGCTGGCCCGGCCAGGAATGGATTGTGCGGGTCATTGCCCGCGATACTGCCATTTGCGGCTGAGTAAACGCCCAAGGCGTTCGGTCCGCCGATAATAGTGTGCTCGGGCTGTCCGCCTCCTAAGGCGTTTAAGGACCAAGTCGAACCCGACCCTGGCAGGCTCGACCCCGACAGCAACCATCCAGGCGTTGCGATAGGCCCGACCGATCCAACCACGGGCCAGTAGGTGCCATTGGCCGCGATGTTACGCTCCAGACCCTGAAGAGTCGTGAGCGAGCCGCTGGATCCCTCACTGCTTAAGGTAAAGAACAAACCACTGACGCATTGCATTACGTCTGTTGGATTGTCCTGGAGATTCCAGATTGTGATCTGCAATGACCCGGCGCCGAGATCGAACTGCACCCGGGCGTCAACAGGGCCTCCACCCGTTGTAGCTCCGTTAGGGGTCTCGAATATCATCGTGGCCGCGCTCGTGCTCATCGCCAGGCAGGCCCCAATCGCTCCTAACAGCATCATTACTTTTCGCATACGTCTTTCCTTTCGAGCTTACAGTGCTCTCGAGGACGGCGGGTAACAATGCCAGCCACTACTGATTGTAGTCGGGTGTTTTACGGTGGGCTTGGTGCCTGGCGAGAGGTTCCCCGAACTCGCGTCAGGCAAAACGGGACTCCTGCTTTTAGTGTGTAAGGCTCTCCGGGGGGGCTCAGGGTGCGGGGACGGCGCCTAAAGCTTCGCCTTGCTGCTGCCCGCGATCTGTTTGCCGACCCGCAGAACCGCCGATGGGTGCCGAAGGCGCAAACAGACCGGCCTCGCGGGGTCCGCTGGCTACGGTTGTTCGCCATGGTGTAATTCAATCAGCAAACGGCCTTTCGATATATGGCTTCGAGACCTTCGTAACCTTGTCTGCCTTGTCCACAATGGCGCGGTTTTGGTCCGCCGCGTTGCGCTTGAAATCGAACTCCACATCAATCTTGAAATACCCGCAAGCCGGGTGGGAAAACCGCGCAGGCGAAATGCCCTGTAAGCCACCGTCCATGCTGAGCTTGGCTTCCACCTGCCCTCGCGTCATGCCGACCTTGATGGATTCAAAATCTTTCAGGCAACTTTCGACCCATTGTGTGAGGACCTTGTCGGGCTGCGCCCTTGGTGGCGGCGCCTGCCCATGGAGCAGGGCGACCCAGGCCCACCCGGCACATGCGGCGAAGATACTGAATCCCAAGATGGTCTTCATAGTGGCGAACGGGCTGCGCCAGGCGAGTCGGACATCTAAGCAACGATACACAACAAGGCGCAATCCGGCGTCGCCTGCACTCAAATGTTGGGCGGTATTCGTGATTCCAGCTCAGCGACGATTAACGACATCTCCGAGGTAGATTCCCGCATAGGCATTGTCATTCTTGTTGCGGTTGTCCAGGTCGTAGATGGTGACGTGAAGCAGACCGGGGCGAAGCAGAGTGAAGGTAATGTCGAACTCGGTCGTTCCGTTCGGAAGCGGCCTGAAGAGTGACGATCCTGCGCTAGCCACGATAGCGTCGGGGCCGGCTTCGGCGGTGTTGCCAAGATAGAGGGTCGCATTCTTGAGGGTTTGCTGAGTGCAGGTGCCCACGACGCGGTAGGTCCCGCCGGTCTGAAACTTCGGCGCGGTGCCGGTGATGGCTCGAATCTTGATGGAGTCGTCCGAATGGAACGTCCTTTTGGTTTCTGGTGTAACACGAAGCGTGTATTGGAGCTGCCTGTCTTGCTGAGCGGCTGTCTTGGACGTGTGGAGGCATCCCGTCAAGGTGAATGCTGCCGCCATGCTCACGATGGCAATGATGATTTGTATTTTCATGATTTGTGATGGTTCTGGTGTGTTTTGTTGGAGTGCTCGCAGGCCGCCCAACGGTGCGGATCAGCCGCAAGCCTGCGACGACGCCCGACGGTGCGGGGCCGGGCTGGCTTGGCGGCTGCATCCGCCTTGTTCGCCGGTAGAATGAAACGACGCGCGGCAAACGTAA
>DATDCV010000051.1:0-7214 GCA_036524155.1 Verrucomicrobiia bacterium | reverse complement strand
GCTGCGGACTGAAGTCCGCGCGCCGATCATTTCGTCGGCCCTGGAGACACGGGCGGGCGCCACTGTCCGCTGCTGGAGCGCGCGCGTTCCACGTCTTCGTCGGCATGCGTGCGATTGCCCGCAGGGTCGACCACGGTAGGCGTAACCATCACCAGCAGGCGCTTTTTGTTGTCCCCGGGTGTATCGGCAGGCCGGCCTTGCTCAAGCGCCCCGCCAATGACCAGCGTCTGACCATCCCAGACGCTGGCGGTAACGGGCAACTGCCTCAGCCGAAAACGCGGGATCGGGAGAGTCGCCGGCTGGGGCTGACCGACCGGGTCCGTGCTGACAACGAACGGGCCCGGGTCATCATAGCCGAGGAACTCGTTCACGGATGCTGTCAGGGCCAGATCAATCCTGAGCGTGTCCGCCGAGATCGTCGGCAGCACGTCGAGGATCGGGCCAAGCGCCACGACGTTGGTTTTGATCTCCCAATGACCTTCAGACGAATTCGTGTATGTGACAATGGTCTTAAGATCTACCACTTGCGCCTGCACTTGGCGTCCGCTCAAGGTCGTTACGCTTGATTGGCTCAGCACATCGGCGCCGCCCTTTGACTTCCATTCGTCCAGTTGCCGTTGCGCTTCTTCCGCGCTCAGTTCAAGCGTCCGGACAGCGGAGGGTGATTGTTTCGCCGCCTGGTGTTTCTGCCAAAATGCCGCTTCTTCCTGTTCGGAGACTTCGATGAACCACGCTCTGATGTTCAGTTGCGGCGGCGCGCCGGTCAGCACCTGGATCGCCGTCTCGATCGTGTCCAAATCCTGCAGCGTCGCCCGGATCAGAACCGTGCCCTCACGGTCGTTCCAGAAAATGCTTTTAGGCGGTGCGAGGTCCACGCTTATGCTGGCGAGAAAGTTCCGGAGCAGCTTTAGGGGCGGCTGTTTGTCGCCGGGGTCAAGATTGCCCGTAACCGAGCGTAGCCCGTTTTCGAAGGTGTTCGGATCGACCTTGATCATACGAGTATAAAGCGCAGGCGGCTCGGTGCCCTTGAACGAAAACACCACGCCATAGTCTTCAATGCTATACTTGATCGGCTTATCCGCCGTCTTGACGACTGCGTCCAGCACGTCCGCCAGGCGGATGTTAATCAGGCTCGGTACAATCCGGATGGTGACCCCGCCGACGTCTTGCACCTGGGTGTCGTTGGTTGCCGAGGTTGCCCGGCTGAGAATGAGGTTGATCCCGTCCCCTGAAGGATCCTGGCGCTTGGCCTCCTTGGCCAGGGTCTCAACGACCCCACTCAGCGGCACGGCATCGAACTGCACTCTGTCCAGTCGCAGCGTATCCAGCCTATTGTAGATGCGCTGGCGTCCGGAAGTAGTGACGCGAAGGCGCCCTGCGGGTCTTTGTTTGGCGCGGGTCTCTTTTATGAGATTCAAATAGTAATAGGCCGCCTGCTCACGAGGGTCCAGTTGCAGCGCTTGCATGAGTTTCTTCTCGGCTTCGTCGATCTTGCCCAACTCATAAAGCAGTTTCCCATCTTGTACGAGATTCCTGGCGCCGGCCGCTTTCTCCTTTCCGGCACCGTCACTGGGCGGGATCTGTGTCGAATCCCCGCTGGCGAATTTCGCATCGCCCGTTGGGTTATCCGGGGCCTGGCCCATCGGCAAAGCCGCGGCGCCAAAAGCGGCCACGCAGAGCATCGACATCAAGGTGACTCCTGCCCTGGTCGGCGGACGGAAGTCGAGCAAGCGTTCGATGCGTTGCCGTAAGGCCCCGTGCGACTCCAGGATCCCAACCAGCCCCACACTGGCCAACGGCCTTGGCAATGCCAGGCGCGCTACCGCCACCAGCGTCGGCGCGTAGCTTTCAGCATCCCCGCGCAACGCCAGCATCACCGCTTCATCCACCGCTTCTTCGCGCACACGGCGGATCCGGCTGTTCGCCACCCACAGCAGCGGGTGCCACCAGTAAACGACTTGCAGCAGCGTCTGCCCGCAGTTCACCCAAACGTCGCCACGGCGCAGGTGAATCAGCTCGTGCAGCAGTACCGACCGAAGCTGGGCAACTGAGAGCCGTTCGATCAGGGAATCCGGCAAAAGGATCACCGGCCGAAACAAACCGAACAACGCCGGGGATATCGGTCCCCGGACCAACCGAACAGCCACGCGGCGCCGCAGTCCGGCGGAAGCGCGAGCCGCCTCCTGTAAATCCGCCAGCCATTCGGGCGCGGGGCGAGCGCTCACCGCCTGTCGCGCCGCCTGCCGCCACCGCCACAGCAAAAATCCGAAGAGCGCCAAACTCACCCCGGCGCTCCCCGCTAACGCGACGCCCCCCACCGTTAATCGGGGCCTCAGCGACTCCGGCAAGAATACGGGTTCAGTCCGCCCAGGAAGCGTGGCGGGCTCGTAAGTCACAACCGCTGGCGCGTGGCCGGCCGGCTGGGCCTTTCGAGCCTGGGGCCTCACCCACCAAGCCACACTGGTGGGCAGCGCCAGGGAGGGCGGCAGCGCCAATTTCATCAGCACAACCAGCCAAAGAACATACCGCACGCCCGGCCGCAGTTTGTTCCTCGTGGCCCAGTCAATCACCAGCATCACTGCAATCAGCAAGCTCGACTGCCAGAGTATCGGCCAGGCAACGAGAATGGCCTGGGTTCCCAACACATTCAGACGCTCGATAATAGAGTCCATACGCCTCAACTCCTGGCGGTTTTCTTTTTCGCTTTGATCAGCGCCTCCAGTTCGACCAACTCGGCCGCCGAGACGTTGCGGCTGTCAATCAGGCACTGCACCATTGGTGTCAGCGCCCCGTTGAACGCCTGTTTCAGCGCGTAAAGAGCCTCGCCCCGCTGCGCCTGCGCTTGCGAGACCGCGGAGCGATAGAGTGTGGCGTGGCGGATCTTCTCCGACTTGAGCAGGCCCTTGACCACCATGCGGTCCATCAGCGTTCGCACCGTGCTGTAGGCCCAGCCCGTTTGCTTCAGCAGCTTTTCCTGAATCTCCGGCGCCGTGCACGGCTCCTGTTCCCAGACCGCTTTGATCACCGCCCACTCGGCCTTGGTCAATTCATTCGGCTTTCCCATAATAATCCTAAGGCGTTTAGTATGATCTACAAATGTAAAGGAAGTCAACTGGATTTTTTACAAATGTAAATTGAGAGGGGCACTCTTCGCAAAAGTACTCTCCTGAACCGCTGCTGATCCGAAAGAAGCTCCGCCCCGGCTCCGGCATCCCCGCCTGACCGGCGCGCGGACTTCAGTCCGCAGCAATGCCCGATCGACCGTTGCAGCAGGAATGCCAAAGCCCGCTGTCGGCGGATCCACGCCTGGCCGGCGCGCGGACTTCAGTCCGCAGCAATTCACGAGTGGCTCTGGTGCTCGGAACGCCGATGGCCTCGGTCCACGGGCATCGCTGCGGACTGAAGTCCGCGCGCCGGTCGGAGGCGCCACCTCGTTAACCGCAAGGCATTGCCGATGACGACGAGGTCCGAGAGCCCCATCGCGGCCGCGCAGAGAATCGGGCTCATGAAACCGAGCGCCGCCAGGGGGATGCCTGCGGCGTTGTAGAAGAAAGCCCAAAACAGGTTTTGTTTGATGGTGCGCAGGGTGGCCCGGGCAAGGCCCAGGCTCTCCGGCACCGCCTGGATTTCGGAATTCAGCAATATTACATCCGCCGCTTCGCGCGCGATGTCGCTGGCGCGGCTGACGGCGATGCCCAGGTCGGCTTGTTCCAGCGCGGGCGCGTCATTGATGCCATCGCCCACAAACGCCACGCGCTGGCCCTGCCGCTGGAGCTGCTTCACGAACTCCGCTTTTTGCTCGGGGCGCACCTCGGCAAACACATGGTCGGCGGCGATCCCGGCCTGCCTTGCGATGGCGCCGGCGGTGGTGGCATTGTCACCGGTGGCAAGGTAGGTCCGCAGCCCCTGTGCGTTCAGTTGCCGGACCACTTCAAAGGTGCCGGGTTTGACGCTGTCCCTTACCGCGAACAGCGCCAATAGGGACTGTTCGGCGGCCAGAGCGACCAACGTCGCTCCCTCGGCGGACCACTGTTGGACGAAGGCTTCGCCCGGCCCGAGGTCAACTCCCACCTCGCGCAGCCATCGCAACGAGCCGAGCCGAGCTTGAACTTGTGGTTTGCCGTTCTGGCCGGGAGTGCCGATCGCATCGTGCCGCACCAGCGCTTGCACCCCCGCGCCCTGGACTTCCTTCCAGTCCATCAGCTCCAGGGTGGCGCCGGAAACACCAGCCACCGCTTTGCTGACCGGGTGATTGGAATTGCGCGCCAGGGCGGCGGCAAGCGCGGGCACGGTCCCGTCCGAGCCCTGGACCACCCAGGTGTTGGCCAGTTCCGGACGCCCGGCGGTCAAGGTGCCGGTTTTGTCAAAAATCACAGCGGTGATGCGCCCCGCCTTTTCAAGGGCGACGCCATCTCTTACCAGGATGCCGCGTCGGGCGGCGGCGTTGGACCCGGCCATGATGGCCGCAGGCGTCGCCAGGCCCATGGCGCACGGACAAGCAATGATCAGCACCGCCGAGGCAATGATAAACGCGGCGCCCAGCCTGCCTTCGGGTGCGTGTGCCACCCACAGAAAGCGCGAGAGCCACTCGTGAGCCGTCCGAGCTGACTCCGGCGCCAGTCCCCACCAAAGGGCGGCGGCGGCCGCGATGAGAATCACCAGCGGCACAAAAATGCTGCTGACCCGGTCGCCGATTCGCTGGATGTCGGCGCGGCTGCTCTGCGCCCGCCGCACCGCGGCGATGACGTGGGCGAGCGCGGTGCCTTCGCCGGTCGCCGTCACCCGCATCAGCACCCGCCCGTTGAGGTTGACGGTTCCGGCATAGAGCAGACCGCCTTTCGCTTTGTCGGCAGGGACAGATTCTCCAGTGAGCATGGATTCATCGACTGCCGAGTTGCCTTCCACAACTGTCCCGTCGGTGGGCACGTGGTCCCCGGGCCGGAGTACGACGTTATCGCCGATAACCAGGTCGGCCACCGCGGCCTCGGTTTCGGTGCCGTCGGGATTTTGGCGGCGGGCCATGGCGGGAGCAAGGTTGAGGAGCTTTCGTAAGGCGGCGGAGGCGCGAACACTGACGCGCGATTCGATCCAGTGGCCGACGCTGATGAGGGTTATGATCGCGACCGCTTCCATGAAGTAGAGGTGGCCGGCATGCCCCGCGAAGAGGGCCCAGGCGCTATAGCCGAAGGCCGTGGTCGAGCCCAGCGCCACCAGAGTGTCCATATTCGAGCTCCCGGCCTTCAGTTGGGCCCAGGCCCCGCGGTAAAAGCGCGCCCCAGCCAGCACCTGCACCAAGCCAGCCAGCACGAAAGACAGCCATTGGAACCAGCGAACCGTGTCGAACTGCAGCAGCCATTCACCAAGCATCAGCAGCAGCGTCACCGGCACGCCGAGCAGCATGTTGAGCTTCCAGCCAGCCAGCAGGCTCTCGCCGGGTTCGCGTCCTTCTGATGCCATCAGTTTCGCTCCATAGCCCTCGCTCTCGACTGCTTGGATCACGGCCGCGGGATTGCCCGCGAAATCCGGCTCCCATTTCACGCGCGCCGTTCGGCCTTCAAGGCTCACTTCCGCGCTCCGCACACCGGCCACGCTTTGAATCGCCTGGGTAACGTGCCGGGCGCAGTTCCCGCAGGTCATGCCCGTGATGGCCAAATCGGTCACCGCGTTGGATTGAGCGGCTGCTGGCTTGCGTTCGTTTGTCGTGGTTAGCTCTGCCATCGGCATAAGGGATTATAAACGATCCATCCCGGTCCCGCGAATCGCGCCGCAATCCTTCGCGTTGCGATTTGCCCAATCACGTTTAGACACCCCCGGCTGTAACGCTTCAACGGCTCAACGCTTCAACATCCAGCAGCGCTCCGAACCGCAGCCCTCGCGTGCTCAGGCGCAATTCCCGAAACTGAAAATGCCGCATGACCCCTTCATAAATCGCGGCCCCGGTAAGAATCACGTCGGCGCGGTTTTGCGGCAGGCCGATGATCTCCCGCCGCTGCTCGAGCGGCCTGCTCCAGAGGTTTTCCACATGCCAGCAGATGCGGTCGAGACTCAACCGCACCGCCTCAAGCGCGGCGCGGTCGAAACGGTGGAGCTTCGCCTCCATGCACCCCAGGATGCTCGCGGTACCGCCGGTCGCGACCGGTTGGAGTCGCCCTCCCTCGGCGCCCAGCCCGCGCTCCGCCTCAATCTGCGGCAGCAGTTTCGGCCGGACCTCGTGGAGGACGAAGCCTTCGATCCACGAACGGCAGGCGGCCAGTTCCGCCGGCTGGGGAGGATCACTGTGAGGGAATTTCTCCATCAGCCGGACCGAGCCGATGGGAAAACTCTGGAGGAAGTCCCGCCGTTCATCGTGTCCCAGGATGAACTGCGTGCTGCCGCCGCCCACTTCGAGCAAAAGCAACGGTTTCCCCGCCAGGAGAGGGTCAGTGTTCACACCGCGAAACGCCAGAACCGCCTCCTGCTCGCCGGAGATGATCTCTGGTTTCAGGCCGCTGACCTGTTCGATGGCGCCGACGAGCTGAGCCGAGTTTATGGCTTCGCGGGCAGCGCTGGTGGCGATGATGCGGATGAAAGCAGCCTCGTGGTCGCGTGCCTTGGTGGCAAATTGAGCAACGGCTTCGGCTGTTTGGGCGATGCGCCCTGGCTGCAGGTGATTGGTCTGGTAGAAACTCTGGCCGAGCCTGGTTTGGCGGCTTTCCTCCAACACCGGGCGCACCTTGCCCGTGGCCACGTCCGCGACGAGCAGCTTGATTGAGTTGGTGCCGACGTCAATAACGGCGCGGCGCTCCGGTTTCATGGGGCGCAAGTTAGAGCCCGAAAATTTACCGGAATGCATGATCCCGTTTCTGCAATCGTCTTTGGACAATCCGTCAACGCAGATTACACCGTCGTCGGCGGTAAGTTCGTTGTCAAGGAAGGACAACTGGTCACCGTGGATGAATGCAAGTTGATCGAGAAACATAACAAGGCAGCAAAGCGGTTACTGTCATAGTGTCATTGCGAGGAGCGTAGCGACGAAGCAATCTCCTGTTAATCAGATGGCTCTTATCGAACGATTTCAACAGTTTAGTTGGAGATTGCTTCGCAAAGAACGCTCGCAATGACATATTAAACACCATGCTCAACTTCCTCCTCGTTCTCCTCGTTGGTTGGCCCGCAGTGCTGGCTTCGGTCGTATTGGCAGGTCTGGGTTTGTTCAAAAGCAATTATCGTTTTTT
>DATDCV010000050.1:0-66464 GCA_036524155.1 Verrucomicrobiia bacterium | reverse complement strand
TGCATCAAAAGGCGATTGGCGTGGAAGCTGCGTAATTCGGCTTGGTATGCGAGCCGCATTCAGTAATACGAACCAGAGTGGACCTTTGCCGGAGCGGCCGTCGCGAATGGAGGCAAAAATTTCGGCGAAGAATGAAAGCCCTCTGTCGCATTAGAGGAGTGCGGGTAATGAGGCAATGGCCCTCAATTCAAGTTTTTGAAACCAGAGATTACGAGGAGTATGAGAACTTCGACTTGGCTAATTCGCGAGACGGATGGATTCGGTTGCTTCCGGCAGATCGCGGCTCACGTTGGCGGTATGACCCGGGCGTGCCTGCGACACCGCCCAATTCACTTTGCTTTCCACTGGCGTGGTATTCGGCGCGCTGTTCTGGCCGGCGTCCTGCCTGACTGGCGAGGAGCAAACCAATGACGATCAGATAGGCAGTCTGCGCCTGAACTATAACCTCATATGAACCTGACCGTATTCGTCACGTTCTGGCTGATCGTCCTGGCGCGTATCGTCGATGTGTCCCTGGACACTGTTCGCATGGTCTCGGTTGTTCAAGGCCGACGCGGGTTTGCCGCCGTTCTCGGTTTTTTCCAGGCGCTTGTTTTTATCTGCGCAGTTGCCAAGGTCCTGCTGAACATGAGCCAGCCAGCGTATGCCTTCGCGTACGCGGTGGGCTTCGCGACCGGGACTTACCTGGGAATGCTCATCGAGCAACGGCTCGCCTTTGGCAGGCAATTGGTTTTTCTCCTCACTCCCAAGGGACCGGAATTGGCTGAAGTCTTGCGCGCTGGCGACTACCGCCTGGCTGAACTTAGAGGACATACGCGAGATGGTGATCTGACAATACTCTCCGTGGACGTTGCACGGCGCGAAGCCCAGAAGCTCATCCGGATTGCCAGCGCGGTAGACGAACGGTGCATTGTTATCGTCCACGATATCCGCCGGTCGGAGTTTGCCAGGCGCACCGCCGTGAACGGGAGGATGCACAAGCTCGCGGGTCTCTTCCCGGGTTTTCGAACTCTCTAAATTTCGAGCTTCGCACGACGACTCGCTCCAGAGCCCTTACCAAGTGAACTTCAGCACTTTCTGCGTTTGGGAGACAGTTGGCTCGCTGCCTGCGTAACTGGGATCTGTCTGTGAATTGCTTTCGACAATATGAACAGGAATCGAGTCCCGAGCACCAAAGCGACGATCACAAATGTGGGCCAAGAATTTTGGCGAACGTCGAGAGCTATCCGTCGCATTACGGGGGGAACGGACACTTAAAGATGCACGTTATGGAAATTCGAATTCATACTCAGTCAGGTTCGGTCGAGACTTTCTTTCAGGAGAACCGGGCACTGGTTGCTTCGATACTGAAGGGCATCCACTCCACAAAAGTGTTCGCCGCCAACATCATTACTATTGCCGGCGACTATTCCCTGACGACCTTCGCCGCATCGCACGTCAACCGGGTTGACTTGATCACCAAAGATCCCCCTCCATGGAAATATCCCGACGATATTTTGGACGTAGTCGAACTGTCCGAGGACGAATTCCGGGAACGCAGCCACTTAGATGACCCGGCGCGGCTGGAACGACGGCGGAGCCCGAAACAGACAGGCGAATCCGCGGCCGGCTTTGTGGAAGTGGAGTTGACCGGCGGGACCCGAATCTTCCTGTTGGCAAAATTCAAGGTGGGATTGCCGGCGGAGCGGCTGCAGCGCTTGCGGACACTGTTCTCCACGGCTGCGGTCCACTTCCGCATGCGTCAAGGCGGCACCACCATCCTGAATCTCAAAAACCTCGTCCGAGTCACATTCTATCCGGGCCCGGATGTGACGCCCATCGATGCCTGGCCCGCGCACCACCTGTCGAGGCGGGGAGAATCCGCCCGCCTGGCCATTGCCCTTGATTAAAAGGATTCAATCAATGAAGACTCTGATACGAGCCGAAAAGAAAGCACCGCGGTCATTCGTGCCGATAGCTCCATTTGAATTCGAGAGCTTCGAAGTGCGTGTGGAACGAGTAACGCGCCACAGACCTCTGGCCATTGGACTCAGTATCAGGAAGGTGAATGTCCGCCGCGCTTTGAGGCAATTCAAAACCGTCGGCAGACCCACTGAGGCTGTTCCTTTGACGAAGATTTTCCTGCCGTCGCCCAAGCTCCAGGGACATGGGTTGATGTGCTTGCGCTTAGGGGCGCGGCCGGTTGCTAGTCCGGCCGCGCTCTCTTCCCGGCAGCTCCAGTCTTCGGCTCCCAATGCTTTGTCCGAAGGGACGCCAGAGCCGGTCGAAATCTCCCTTTTGTCGACAAATGAATGAACCCATGGAGGAATATCCAGGCTCATCACGCTTTGGATTTTGGCCGGTTACCTCTTCATCTTCACTGCAAGGTTGGATGGGTGGTCGGAGACAGATTGATCTGAAATGAACATTCTCGTCTGCAACTCGGGCTCTAGCAGTGTCAAGTTCAGCCTCTATGAGGCCGAGCAGGAACTGCTTCTGGCCGAAGGCAGCATTGATTGGGCGATTCGGCCGACGCGACTGGTCTTACGGTCTGCAGGGCAAGCGGAGATTCGGGAAGAACTTGGCCCAAGCGAGCAGGATCAAGCGCTTGCGCGCATCCTCTTGGACTTGCAGGCGGGAACCTCGACCCATTTGCCGGGCATTCAAGGCATTCACGCCGTCGGGCATCGCGTGGTTCACGGAGGCAGGCGGTTTACGGCCGCGGCCCGGATTACGCCTGAGGTCAAGAGCGCCATCGACGAGTTGAGCGATCTGGCCCCCCTGCACAACCCGGCCAGCCTGCAAGGCATTCGCGCCATTGAAGAGATCCTGCCTTGGGTTCCGCAGGTCGCCGTGTTCGACACGGCTTTCCACACTACCCTGTCCGCGGCAGCGCAAACCTACGCCCTCCCCCGAAGGTGGACCACGGAGTGGGGAATTCATCGCTACGGATTTCATGGTTTGAGCCACGCCTACTGCGCCAGGCGAGCGGCTGAGATGCTGGGCCATAACGGCTCGCGACTCGTCATTGCGCATTTGGGCAATGGCGGGTCCGTCTCAGCCGTCCGCAACGGCATTTGTGTGGATACTTCCATGGGCTTCACGCCTTTGGACGGGATCGTGATGGGGACCCGCAGTGGCAGCCTTGATCCAGGGGTGCTGCTGTACCTTTTACGACGGCAGGGTCTGAGTGTCGAACAACTCGAGAGCGCGCTGAACTACGAGTCCGGCCTGCTTGGCATTTCAGGAATTTCATCGGACATGCGGCAAATTCTGAAGGAGGCTCCTACCAGTCCTGACGCTCGCTTGGCCTTGGAGGTGTATGTCCATCGGCTCGTGCAGACTATCGGGGCTATGGCAGCAACCCTTGGCGGGGTGGATGGATTGGTCTTCACCGCGGGTGTGGGCGAGAATTCCGCGAAAGTCCGAGAATTGGTCTGCGAGAATCTTGGCCATCTTGGCTTGGAACTCGATACCGCCGCCAACGCGCGCTGCAACCCCGATGCCGATATCGCTCGGCGCGGCTCCCCGGGACGGATCCTGGTCATTTCAACCAGGGAGGATCTGACGATTGTTCGTGAAACCAAGCGAGTGATTCGTTCGGAAGGGGCAGCAGAAAACCACATCCCAGAGAGAGACACAGCAACAGTCGAAACCGTTTAACACCGAAACCGCTGTTCCGGGTCGGTGATCCGGACGGCAATCAAAAATCATAAACCATGAGAGAGACCGCAACCGTAGTAGATGATCGAAAACCAACCCGCCGCGCCGAAATGAGCGTGGCACCCCCACTTGCGTTATCAAAGGATGAGCTCAGCAAAATTGACGCCTATTGGCGGGCGTGCAATTACCTGGCCGCCGGGATGATCTATCTTCGGGCGAACCCACTGCTCCGGGAACCGTTAAAGTTGGAACACATCAAGCAGCGGTTGCTCGGCCACTGGGGTACAAGCCCGGGTCTGAGCTTCATTTACATCCACCTCAACCGGCTGATCAAAAAGTACGATCTGAACACGATCTTCATGGCCGGACCGGGACACGGCGCGCCCGGCGTGCTGGCGCCGGCCTACCTCGAGGGAACCTATTCGGAGATCTATCCCAACAAAGGCGAGGACGAGGCGGGCATGCGCGAGTTCTTCAAGGAATTTTCCTTCCCCGGCGGCATCGGCAGTCACTGCACACCCGAAACGCCCGGCTCCATTCATGAGGGCGGCGAGTTGGGCTATAGCGTCTCTCATGCGTTTGGCGCTGCCTACGATAATCCCGACCTGCTGGTAGCGGTCGTGGTCGGCGACGGTGAATCTGAAACCGGTCCACTGGCCGCCGCGTGGCATTCCGACAAGTTCCTGAACCCCATTCGCGATGGGGCAGTGCTGCCGATCCTTCAGCTCAACGGCTATAAAATCAACAATCCCACCGTGCTCTCCCGCATTTCGCATGACGAATTGGAAAGCCTGTTTGTGGGGTATGGCTGGACGCCTTACTTCGTGGAGGGGAGCGACACGGCGGACATGCACCAGAAAATGGCTGCGACGCTCGAGAACTGTGTTCTTGAGATCAAACGCATTCAGCAGGAAGCCCGAGCGAGTGGGAAAGCGACCCGCGCCCGATGGCCCATGATTGTTCTACGCAGTCCCAAAGGCTGGACGGGGCCCAAAGCAGTGGACGGCCACAAGGTCGAAGGGTTTTGGCGCTCGCACCAGGTGCCGTTGGCGGGAGTGCGTGAAAACCCGGCGCATTTAAAACAGTTGGAAGAGTGGCTGCGCAGTTACGGGCCCGAGGACCTGTTCGATGAAACCGGGCGGCTGATCCCTGAACTGAAAGACCTCGCTCCTGAAGGCGCGCGACGCATGAGCGCCAATCCCCACGCCAACGGCGGGCTGCTACGCAAGCCGCTGCGCCTCCCGAATTTCCGGGATTATGCGGTCAAGGTGGATGCCCCAGGGGCGACAACGGCGGAGAACACGCGGCCTTTGGGGCGCTTCTTGCGGGATACGATGCGCAACAACATGCAGAATTTCCGCGTGTTTTGCCCTGACGAAAACACCTCGAACAAACTGGATAACGTATACGAAGCCAGCAAAAAACTTTGGCTTGCCGATTACCTTCCCGAAGACGCCGATGGCGGCGAACTGGCGCCCGACGGCCGGGTCATGGAGATCCTTTCGGAGCACACACTCGAAGGGTGGTTGGAAGGTTATCTGCTCACGGGACGCCATGGGTTCTTCTCCACCTACGAGTCGTTCGTGCACGTGATTGACTCGATGTTTAACCAGCACGCCAAATGGCTGGAGAGCTGTCGTGGGTTGTCCTGGCGTGCGCCGATCTCTTCCTTGAACCTGTTAATCACCTCCACGGTGTGGCGCCAGGACCACAACGGCTTCACGCACCAGGACCCGGGCTTCCTCGATCTGGTAGTGAACAAGAGTCCCGAGGTCTGCCGCATCTACTTGCCGCCGGATGCCAACACGCTTCTTTGCGTCGCGGATCATTGCCTCAAGAGCACCAACTACATCAACGTCATCGTTTCGGACAAACAGAAGCATCTCCAGTACATGACGATGGAGCAGGCCATCGTGCACTGCACGAAAGGGCTTGGCATTTGGCCCCAGGTCAGCAACGACGAGGGTACGGAGCCGGATGTGGTCATCGCCTCGGCTGGAGACATTCCCACCAAGGAATCGCTGGCGGCGGTTGTCCTGTTGCGCGAGCATTTCCCCAATCTCAAGATCCGCTTCATCAACGTGGTCGATCTTTTCCGGCTCACGCCGTCCAGCGAGCATCCGCACGGCCTATCCGACCGGGACTTCGACACCCTATTCACCGAGAACAAGCCCGTCATCTTCAACTTCCACGGTTATCCGTGGCTGATTCACCGGCTCACCTACCGCCGCACCAACCACAAGAACCTGCACGTGCGCGGCTACAAAGAGAAAGGCAACATCAACACGCCAATGGATCTGGCCATTCGCAACCAGATTGATCGCTTCACGATTGCGATGGACGTAATCGATCGCGTCCCGGCGCTGCGCGCCTGCGGTGCTCACGCCAAGGATAAGCTGCACTTTATGCAAATCGAATGCCAGGCCTACGCCTATGAACACGGCATGGACAAGCCGGAGATGGACGGGTGGACGTGGCCAGGGAACCTCGGAAGATAGGACCAATGCAACGGATAAGACGGATAGAACGAATGATATGAATAGCCCATCACTCAAACCGACATCTCCTGCAGGTCAAACCGCTGGACCATCGCCTAAGGCCAAACGACGACAGGCGAACACCGCGCCTCCACCAGCCCAGGCTGCAGGGCCAGGCAATCGGCCTGGCCGCATGACGGAAGCGGAACTCCTGGAGCAGTACGGCTGTGGCCCGATTCAGTTTTCGGGTTCGGCCAACGGTTTGTATGAGCGGCACCTGATCTTCGATAGTGTGATGCCGGTGCGAGCCGCCGGGGCCCGGGACAAGTTCGAGGCGCTGGCTCGCTCGGTCCGCGACCTTCTGTCCCAACGCTGGATTCGCACCCAGGAACACTACACTCGAAAGAACCCCAAACGTGTCTACTATCTCTCGATGGAGTACCTGCTCGGCCGCTCCACCTCGAACAACATTACCAACCTCCTGGTTGACCCTGTTGTTCGTGAAGCGGCAAAACGCGAAGGCATTGACCTGGAGCAAATCCTGGAACAGGAATCCGATGCTGGCCTGGGCAACGGCGGGCTCGGACGCCTGGCCGCGTGCTTCCTGGATTCCATGGCCACGCTCGGGTTGCCCGGCATGGGCTATGGGTTGCGATATGAGTACGGGATGTTCCGCCAGAGAATCCACAACGGCTGGCAAGTTGAGCAACCCGATCACTGGCTGGCGCGGCCGAGTCCCTGGGAAGTCGTCCGCCATGACAAAGCCGTCGAGGTGAAGCTCGACTGCTCATTCGAGCTCCGCGGCGGCGAGTTGCGTCCGGTCCCGGGCCGGCCCTCTATCCTGACTGGAATACCCTATGATCGGCCGGTAGTTGGTTACGCCGGCAAGACGATCAATACCCTGCGTCTTTGGGCCGCGCGAGGCGCCCGCGGCTTTGATTTCGCGCAGTTCAGCAGCGGCGATTTTGTCGGGGCGCTTGCCGAGTCGCTGGGCGCCGAAACGCTCACCCGAGTTTTGTACCCGGACGACAGCACGGCCCAGGGCAAGGGCCTGCGATTTCTCCAGGAGTACTTTCTGGTGGCTTGTTCGTTGGCTGACCTGATTCGCCGTTTCCGCACTGCGGGCAATGAGTGGGGCACGCTCCCGGAAAAAGTTGCCATCCAACTGAACGACACGCATCCCACAATGGCGGTGCCGGAACTCATGCGGCTCTTGTTGGATGAGGGGAAACTCGACTGGGATAGCGCCTGGGACATCACCGTGCGAACGCTGGCTTACACCAACCATACACTGCTTCCGGAAGCGCTCGAGAAATGGCCTGTCGAGTGGTTCCAGATCGCGCTGCCGCGCCAACTGGAAATCATCTACGAAATCAATCGCCGCTTCCTTGATGACGTCCGGGGCCGGTATCCCGGCGACGAGGGGCGAGTGGCGCGCGTCAGCCTCATCGAGGAGGGAGCGTGCCGGCAAGTCCGCATGGCGCATCTGGCGATCGTCGGCTCGCACAGCACCAACGGTGTCGCCGCTTTGCATTCGGAGCTGGTAAAGAAGCAGCTCGTGCCGGATTTCGCCGCCATGTTCCCGGAACGATTCAACAACAAGACCAATGGTGTCACCCCGCGGCGTTGGTTGTTGCTGGCCAACCCGCCGCTTGCCAAGACCATCACCGAGGCCATCGGCGATCGGTGGATTGGCGATTTGAACGAGTTGCGCCAGCTCAAACGCTTGGCCGCGGATTCGAATTTCCAGGAGTCTTTCCTTCGCGCCGCGCGCGATGCCAAGGCGAAATTCGCCGATTGGCTTAAACAGGTCAGCGGGCAAGTGGTCGAGCCCGATACCATTTTTGACTGCCAGGTCAAGCGCATCCACGAATATAAGCGGCAACTGCTCAACGCGCTGCGCGTGGTGGTGCTTTACAATCGGCTGCGCGCCAATCCCAAGCTGGACTTGCCTCCACGGACCTTCCTCTTCGCCGGAAAAGCGGCCCCGGCTTACCACTTCGCCAAGGTGATTATTAAATTCATCAACAACCTCGGCGCCACAATCGACGCCGACCCGACGATGCGTGGCCGCATTAAAGTCCTGTTCCTGCCGGAATATTGTGTGAGCCTGGCTGAACGGCTCATTCCTGCCAGCGATGTGTCCAATCAAATCTCGACTGCGGGCTACGAGGCCAGCGGCACGAGCAACATGAAGTTCATGATGAATGGCGCCCTGACCATCGGCACCCGGGACGGGGCCACCATCGAAATGGTCCAGGAGGCGGGCGAGGAGAATTTCTTCCTGTTCGGACTGACAGCGGAAGAGGTCGCCAAATCGCGCGGGTGGTACAATCCGCGCTGGCACTACGAGAACGAGCCGGAAACCAAGGAGGCGCTGGACTTGATCGCGGCCAACCACTTCAGCCCGAAGGAGCCCGGCATCTTCTCACCCATCGTGGATTCGCTCTTGGTCCACGGCGATCATTACCTTCACCTGGCGGACTTGAAATCCTACCTGGAAGCCGACCAGCTGCTCATGGATTTAAATCGTGACCGTAAAGCCTGGGCCGCCAAGGCGATCCTGAACGTGGCCGCCTCCGGGAAATTTTCCAGCGACCGCACCATCGCCGAGTACGCGAGCGAGATCTGGAACGTGCAGCCGTGCCCGGTGTAATGAAAGAGCTTGAGCACCAATCCGTGCTTCCTCCGTTCAGGCCAGGGCACCGTAGCTCCGGGGTGCTGCTGCATGTAACCTCGCTGCCATCTGCTTACGGCATTGGCGACTTGGGGCCCGTTGCATTTGCGTGGGTGGACCGGCTCCACGATGCCGGCCAAAGGTGGTGGCAGGCGCTGCCTTTGGGCCCCACTGGATGTGGCAACGCGCCTTATTCAGCCCTCTCCTCCTTCGCCGGCAACCCACTGCTGGTCAGCCCGGACTTGTTGATCGAGGACGGGTTGCTCAGTCCAAGCGATTGCGAAGAAGGCAAGCACCTCCCCGAGACCGAGGTTGATTATGACGCTGTGATTGCTATCAAGCATCGGTTGCTGGACCAGGCCTGGCGCAATTTTGACCCTTCCGAGCACCCGAGGCTCTGGGCCAACTTCGAGCAATTCTGCGCGGAAGAAGCCCATTGGCTGGACGACTACGCGCTCTTCCGCGCCTTGAAAGCGCAGTTGGGCGGCGCTCGCCTCCTCGACTGGCCAGAGGACTTGCTCAAGCGCAGTCCTTCGGCCCTGGCGCGTGCGCGTCGGGACCTGGCCGACGAAATCTACGAGAGCCGGTTTGGGCAGTTCTTAATCTCGCGTCAGGGGAACTACTTAAAGGAATATGCCCACGACCGCGGCGTATTCCTCATCGGGGATCTGCCATTCTTTGTGTCGCTCGATTCGAGCGATGTCTGGGCCAATCCCGAGTGTTTCCAGCTCGATGCTAATCTTCGGCCCCGCTTCGTGGCCGGCGTGCCTCCGGATTATTTCAGCGCCAAAGGGCAACTCTGGGGCAACCCAGTGTATGACTGGGAAACCCTTCGCCGCTCAGGTTATCGCTGGTGCATTGACCGCCTGACGTCGTTGCTGGCCCACGTGGACTTGATCCGACTTGACCATTTCCGGGCTTTTTGCGCGGCCTGGCACGTGCCGCCGGAGGCGAAAACCGCCGCACCGGGGCACTGGGTGCCCGGACCCGGCGCCGGTTTCTTTGAGGCCGTACAGGCGGAGTTGGGCCACTTGCCTTTCATTGCCGAGGACCTTGGCACCATCACTCCGGATGTAGTTGGGCTTCGGGATCAGTTCGAGCTGCCGGGAATCCGAGTGTTCCAATTCGGTTTCGATGGCAATCCGGGTAATCCGCATCTCCCCCACAATTGCGTCCCGAACACCGTCGCCTATACGGGAACGCACGACAATGACACCACTCGGGGCTGGTATGAATCTCTGCCGGAACATGTGCGCCAGGTTGCCAGCGGTTATGCGGCAAGGGCTGGCGCCGCGACTGGCGAAATCGCCTGGGATTGTATCCGGTCAGTATGGGCATCGTCTTCCGGCCTGGTCATCGCTCCACTCCAGGACCTCCTGAATCTGGGCGTCGAAGGCCGCATGAACGTGCCCGGCGTCGCTAACGGCAATTGGCGTTGGCGCTGCACGGAGGAGATGCTCAAGCCCCCGGTTTTCGAGCGGCTGCGCAAGTTGACGATTTCCAGTGAGCGCACGGCCCAAGTAATGGCCGAGCCACAAACCCATGAAGCCTTGCATTGAACAACAACAAAAGATGAAAGCGACTAAACTACTGCATAACCTTGGCCAGAGCCTCTGGCTCGACAACATCATCCGCGACTTGCTCAATAGCGGAACACTCAAAGGCTACATCGAGGAGTTGTCCGTCACCGGTCTGACCTCGAATCCGTCGATTTTCGACCACGCCATCAAGAACAGCAAGGCCTACGATACGGCCATTCGGGTGCGCCTCGTCCAAGGCAAAGCCGGAGAATCTCTGTTTTTCGAGCTCGCGCTCCAGGACATCACTCGGGCAGCAGACCTTTTCCGGCCAATTTTCGATCAGACGAAGGGCCTGGATGGCTGGGTTTCCCTCGAAGTCTCGCCGGTATTGGCGTACGACCCGGCCAGCACCTTGGCCGCCGCCAAGGAGTTGCACGCCCGCGCAGGCCGGCCCAATGTCTTCATCAAGATCCCCGGAACCAAAGAGGCCTTGCCAGCCATTGAAGAAGCGATCTTCTCCGGCATACCAGTCAATGTGACGCTCCTCTTTTCGAGGGAGCAATATCTTGCGGCGGCGGATGCCTTCCTACGCGGCATCGAGCGGCGAATCGCCGCCGGACTCAAGCCGGATGTCGGTTCGGTTGCCTCGGTCTTTGTCAGCCGTTGGGATGGCGCCGTGGCGGGCAAGGTTCCACCTGCCTTGAATAACCAGCTTGGGATTGCGATGGCCAACCGCACCTATGTAGCCTACCGAGAGATGCTGGCTTCGCCGCGCTGGCATCGCGCCTACAACGCGGGCGCCTGGCCGCAACGGCTGCTATGGGCCAGTACCGGCACCAAGGATCCTAAAGCCTCGGACGTGCTTTATGTCAAAGCGCTGGCGGCCCCTTTCACCATCAACACGATGCCGGAAGCCACCTTGCTGGCCCTGGCTGATCACGGCGAGCTTGGCTCGATCATGTCCGCCGATGGCGGCGATGGCGAAGCGGTACTGACGCGGTTCTGCAAGGCTGGGGTCAATTTGGACGCTCTGGGCGCTCAACTCCAGACCGACGGCGCCAAAGCCTTCGTGAAGTCCTGGGAAGAATTGCTCGCCGTGATTGCCTCCAAGAGCCAAATGCTCAAACAAGCGGCTTGAAGTGACGCGAAGATCATAAATAGCGGAATCGCCACGCCCCGACCATGCACCCGAAGACCAAAATCGTCGCCACGATCGGCCCAGCCTCAGAATCACCGGCCATTCTCCGGCAAATGATCCGCGCCGGCATGAATGTCGCCCGACTGAACTTCTCTCACGGCGAGTTCCACACTCACCGGCGCGTCATCCGAAATATTCGCGCCGCCGAGAACGCGACCGGACAGCGCGTTGCGATCATGGCGGATCTGTCGGGACCGAAAATGCGCATCGGCAATTTCGGGGTGGAGAAAATCCAGTTGAAGGCCGGCGACCGCTTTACGCTGACCACCGATGACATCGTCGGCAATCAACAGCGCGTATCGGTGAGTTTCGCCAAGCTGCCGAAGGTCGTAAAGCCCGGCAACGGGCTCTCGCTTAATGACGGTTACATTCAACTGGAAGTCATCGGCGTGAAAGGCGCGGATGTTGCTTGCGTCGTGAAAGTGGGCGACGAGTTGCGCTCGCGCAAAGGATTGAACCTGCCGGGGATTGACCTCGGCATCAGCGCCTTCACGGAGCGCGACCGCGAATGCCTTGAGTTCGCCCTCGAAAACGGCGTCGACGCAGTGAGTCAGTCGTTTGTCGAAAGTGCGGCTGACGTGAACGCGGTGCGCGCTGCGGCGCAGCGGTGTGGGCGGCAACCATTTGTTATCGCTAAGATCGAGCGGTCGCGTGCGCTCGACCGGCTCGACGAGATTCTGGAGGCGGCCGACGGCGTCATGATTGCGCGCGGGGATCTGGGAGTGGAGGTGCCGATTGAGCGAATTGCTATCGTGCAGAAGGACATCATGCGGCGCGCCAGCCTGCTGGCAAAACCGGTGATCACCGCCACGCAAATGCTCGAATCAATGACCGCCTACCGGCTGCCCACGCGCGCCGAGGCAACGGACGTTTCCAACGCGATTCTCGATGGCACGGATTGCGTGATGTTGTCGGGGGAATCCGCGATGGGCGCGTTTCCGGTCGAAGCGGTCGAAATGCTGGCCCGGATCGCCGCTGCTGTTGAGCCGACGCGCCGGCGCATTTCGGTGGACGAAAAGTTCGCCGGAGTCGAACTGACCGGGCGTGTGCGGCCCAAACACCTCATCGCCGTGAGCGTCGAAGCCAGTTTGAGATACCTGCAACCGGCGGCGGTGGTGGTTCCGTCCGTGACCGGCGCGACGGCGCGGGGCCTGGCCTCGCTGCACTTGCCGATCCCCGTGGTTGCGGTCTGCCCGGATGAGAAGACCAGTCAGGACCTGCTTTTCTCGTACGGCGTTGTGCCAGTTCGTGAACGCAAGGCTCCTGCTTCGTGGCCGAAGTATTTAAAGAACTGGGTCCGGCAGCATGGGCTGGCAGGCGAGTTTGTTATCCTGACCAAGCGTCCTGCCCCCGGCCACCACCAGATGGAGATCATCGAGTTATGATCGCCGAAGCAAAAGGAGGCAACACTGAATGATTCCCGAATTGCATAGCATCGTAGAACCAAAGCTTTCCCACGATAAATCGGAACAACCTCATCTGGCATTAACGGAGATGAAAACAAATGCCATGAACTCACTTGGCTTGAACGAGCAACAACTGCAGAAAATGAAGAGCCAGCCTGGCTTTGTGGCCGCACTGGACCAGAGCGGTGGCAGCACGCCCAAAACTCTGGCTGCCTATGGTATCAAGGAAACATCGTGGCCCGACCAAGACGAGATGTTTGCGATCATGCATCGGATGCGCACTCGAATCATCACCAGCCCCAGCTTCGACGGTCACAGGATTCTTGGCACGATCCTTTTTGAGAACACTATGGATCGGAACGTTCACGGCAGGCCTACCGCCGACTATCTCTGGACCGTCAAAGGAATCGTTTCATTTCTGAAAGTGGACAACGGGCTTGCGGAGGAAAAGAACGGGGTGCGCCTGATGAAACCCATGCCTCAGCTTGAGAGGCTGCTCGAAAACGCCAAAGCGAAGGGCATTTTCGGTACCAAAATGCGTTCGGTGATCAACCAGGTCAACCTCGCTGGAATCAGGGACATCGCAAGTCAGCAGTTCGAGGTCGCCGCCAGAATCCTGGCCACGGGCTTGACGCCTATCATCGAACCGGAGGTGAACATTCACTGTCCCGAGAGGTCCCGCGCCGAGGGCTTCCTCAAGATTTTCATGCTCGAGCAGCTCGACAGGCTGCCTCCGGGACAACGGGTCTTCCTTAAGCTTACGTTGCCACAGGAAGATGATTTGTACGCCGACTGCGCAGCACATCCGAAGGTGGTGCGGGTGCTTGCGCTATCGGGAGGTTACTCGCGGGCAGAAGCCAACGCGCGGCTGCGGCGGAATCACGGGGTTATTGCGAGCTTTTCGCGGGCTTTGGTCGAGGGATTGACGGCGCAGCAATCGGATTACGAGTTCCACACCCGCCTCGATGCCACGGTTCAGAGCATCTTCGAGGCCTCAACAACGAAGAGAGCACCCAGGAAGCCGACCACCGTTGAGCGGAAAGGTTTGGCAGCTCTCGCGTAAACCCCATAGGAAGATCATGAAAGTTGGAATTGCCGCCGACCATGGCGGCTTTGGTCTAAAAGAAGAATTGGTTGCGCAACTTCGCATGGCGGCCCACGAGGTGGTTGATTTCGGGGCCCACGAACCCAAATCCGATGACGATTACCCCGACTACGTGACTCGGTTGGCGAAGGCCGTGGCATCCGGCCAGGTGACGCGCGGAATCGCCATTTGCGGCAGTGGCGTGGGGGCTTCCGTTTGCGCCAACAAGATTCCAGGCGTCCGTGCCTCCCTGATCCACGACCACTTCTCGGCCCGGCAAGGAGTCGAAGACGACCATATGAACGTCCTGTGCATGGGCGGCCGGACGGTCGGTCCGGCCGTCGCGTGGGACTTGGTTCAGACCTTCCTGGCGGCCGAATACAGCCAGGCTGAAAGACACCTGCGGCGACTCGGCAAGGTGGCCGCCCTGGAGAAAGCGACATAACCAAGGCGATTCCGATGAAAGAAGAGAACATAGTCCAATTGGCGATAAACACGATCCGCACCCTATCCATAGATGCCGTTCAGCAGGCCAAGTCCGGCCATCCTGGGGCGCCGATGGCACTGGCGCCATTGATCTACACTGTTTGGAATCGAGTGATGCAATATGATCCACAGGACCCAATCTGGCCAAACCGGGACCGGTTTGTGCTGTCCAACGGGCACGCCTCGATGCTGCTCTGGTCCATCCTTCACCTAACCGGCGTGCAAGCGGTGGATCCCGATTACGAGCGGTCGGGCGAAACGGCGGTGACCCTTGACGACATTCGCCGGTTCCGACAGCTCGGCAGCAAGGCGCCGGGGCATCCCGAGTACCGGTGGGTTTCCGGCGTGGAGACCACCACTGGCCCGCTCGGCCAAGGTGTCGCCACCTCGGTCGGCATGGCCATCGCCCAGAAATGGCTCGCCACCCGCTACAACCGGCCAGGTTTCGAGTTGTTCAACTACAAGGTGTACACTGTCTGCGGCGATGGATGCCTGATGGAGGGCATCTCGTCGGAGGCGGCCTCGCTCGCCGGCCACCTGGCCCTCGAAAACCTCTGCTGGGTTTTCGACAACAACCACATCACGATTGAAGGGAGCACCAACATCACCTTTACCGAGGATGTGGCGGCTCGGTTTCTTGCCTACGGTTGGAACGTCTTGCGCGTTGGAGACGCCAATGACGTGGACGGAATCGAGAGGGTGCTCCGAGTCTTCCGCCAAACCAAAGGCCGACCTGCTCTTATCATTCTGGACAGCCACATCGGCTATGGCTCTCCCCACAAGCAGGACAGTTCAGAAGCGCATGGCGAGCCCCTGGGCGAGGAAGAAGTCCGACTGACCAAGCGCAGTTATGGTTGGCCCGAAGACGCGAAGTTCTTCGTGCCGGACGGAGTCTATGCTCATTTTGCTGCGGGGATTGGCGCTCGGGGCAGTGCAGCCCGTCGTGAGTGGCTAACCCTCTTCTCGGCTTACCGAGACAAGTTCCCCGAGTTGGCAGCCGAGATCGAGTTGATGCAAAGACGCGAGTTGCCCAAGGGGTGGGACCGCAATCTGCCGGTCTTTCCAGCCGATACAAAAGGGCTAGCGGGCCGCGAAGCTTCAGGCAAGGTCCTGAATGTTCTGGCACAGAACATCCCGTGGCTTCTCGGCGGTTCGGCAGACCTGGGTCCATCGAACAAGACCACGCTGACCTTTGAAGGCGCTGGACACTTTCAGGCGGCCAGTCCAGGCGGCCGGAATCTGCATTTCGGGATTCGCGAGCATGCGATGGGCGCGATCGTCAACGGGTTGGCGCTGTCCAAGTTGCGCGGCTTTGGCGCCACCTTCTTTGTCTTTATTGACTATATGCGGCCGGCCATCCGGCTCTCCGCCCTGATGGAACTGCCCGCTCTTTTCATCTTCTCTCACGACGCCCTCGGCGACGGTGAAGACGGCCCGACCCACCAACCCGTCGAGCACTTGGCCTCACTTCGCGCCATTCCAGGCCTAGTGACATTGCGGCCCGGCGACGCCAATGAGGTCGTTGAAGCCTATCGGTACGTCATGAGCTTGCGGCGCAAACCTGCCGTTCTCGTCCTCTCTCGCCAGCCGTTACCCACCCTGGATCGAAGTAGATATGCTCCCGCCGCAGGGGTATCGAAAGGCGCTTACGTCCTGGCCGATGCGCCCGGCGCAAACCCCGAGCTCATCCTGATTGCCTCGGGTAGCGAAATCATTCTCGCTGTCGAAGCCCATGAGAAACTGCTGGTGGAGGGCATCCGTTCCCGAGTGGTCTCGATGCCATCCTGGGAGCTCTTCGAGGAACAGAGTCAGGAATACCGGGACAGTGTCCTGCCCGCTGATGTCGAGGCCCGCCTCGCTGTCGAACAGGCCTCGACCTTTGGCTGGGAACGTTATGTTGGCGCAAACGGCCGGGTTATCGGTATGCGCAGTTTCGGAGCCTCGGCGCCGCTCAAAGAACTTCAAAAGAAGTTCGGCTTCGAGCCGGAGTGGGTCGTGGCTATCGCCAAAGAACTGCGGGGTCTACGGAGGCCTTGCCCGGATAAAAGGTTCATCCCAATCGCCGGCGACCCGTCCGGAGTGTTTTCGGCCAGACAACCTGCGCTTTATGAAACAGACAACCCTGCTCAAATCGCTCACTGACTTCTTCTTGAAACGATTCAGGTCGGTGGCCGCCAAGCTCGCACGGGCACCTGAGACACCGGATCCAAACAGTGAACAGCAATTGCGGGAAGCCCTGCTTTTGATTAAAGCCGAGGAAAACTCAGGCCAGACCGAATACCGGCATTGGGGGCTAAACGAGTAGCCCGTCAGAGGCTTTAGCACTTTGTTCGAACACGTTCTGACCCAGAAAGCAATGCCTCGAACTGGAACCCGAGGACGAAGTTCGCCGTTGGGGGCCACCTTCGTCAATGGCGGCGTCAACTTCAGCGTCTTCTCGCGAAACGCGGCGGCAATGGAATTGCTGCTCTTCGACCGGGAGGACGATCCAAGGCCGGCGCGGGTAATCCCATTGGACCCGGCGAACAGCCGCAGCTATCACTATTGGCACACCTTTATCCCGGGACTACAACCGGGCCAGCTTTATGGCTACCGCGCGCGGGGTGAATTCGAGCCCTCGAGAGGGTTGCGTTTCGATTCCAACAAACTCTTGCTCGACCCCTATGGGTGCGGGGTTGTCGTCCCCCCGAACTATTCTCGGGAGGCCGCCCGTCGCCCGGGCGACAACTGCGCCACGGCTATGAAAAGCGTGGTGGTCGATCCTTCGACCTACGGTTGGGAAGGCGACAAGCCGCTGAATCGACCGTCCTCCAAAACGATCATCTACGAGATGCACGTCAGGGGCTTCACTCGGCATCCGAGCTCTGGCTTACCGGAAAATCTGCGTGGAACGTATGCGGGCCTGATCGAGAAGGTTCCTTATTTGAAACAGTTGGGCATCACGGCAGTCGAGCTGCTGCCGGTCTTCCAGTTCGATCCGCAGGACTGCCCTCCGGGCAAGGTAAACTATTGGGGCTACGCGCCAGTTTCGTTCTTCGCGCCTCACCACGGTTACAGCTCGCGGCGTGACCCGCTCGGGCCGATCGATGAGTTTCGGGACATGGTGAAAGCCCTGCACCGGCAAGGGCTGGAAGTCATTCTGGACGTGGTCTTCAACCACACCGCGGAAGTGGACCAAACCGGCCCGACGATCAGCCTGCGCGGTCTGGACAATTCGATCTATTACCTGCTCGATGCTGACCAGTCCCGCTACGCGAATTTCAGCGGCACGGGCAACACCCTCAACGCGAACCACCCGATCGTTCGCCGGCTCATCGTTGACAGCCTTCGCTATTGGGTGGAAACGATGCACGTGGATGGCTTTCGCTTCGATCTTGCTTCCATCCTCGCGCGCGATCCTTTGGGCCGGGTTCTGCCCAACCCTCCCGTGTTGTGGGACATCGAGTCCGACCCGGTTTTGGCGGGAACCAAGCTGATTGCCGAAGCGTGGGACGCTGCCGGCCTTTACCAGGTCGGCAGTTTCATCGGCGACAGTTGGAAGGAATGGAACGGCCGCTTCCGCGATGATGTGCGCAGTTTCTTCCGCGGGGAAGACGGTTTTGTCGGGCGATTGGCCGACCGGTTCCTCGGCAGTCCCGAGATTTACGGGCACAAAGAGAGGGAGGCCGAGCAAAGCGTGAACTACGTCACCTGCCATGACGGGTTCACCCTTAATGATCTTGTGTCTTATGACCAAAAGCACAACGAACTCAACGGCGAGGACAATCGCGATGGGGCCAATGATAACCGAAGCTGGAACTGCGGTGTGGAAGGGCCGTGCGGCGACTCAGCTATCGAAAAGCTGCGTGAGAGGCAGATTAAAAACTTTCTGGCTGTGACCCTGCTTTCGGTGGGCGTGCCCATGCTCTTGATGGGCGACGAAGCGCGGCGGAGTCAGGGCGGGAACAACAACGCCTACTGTCAGGACAATGAAACCAGTTGGTTCGACTGGAACCTGGTGCAGCAGCACGTGGGTCTTCATCGGTTCGTGGAGCTTCTGGCAACCCGCCGCGCCTTGCGCAAAATGGACAGTGAATGCCAAAGGCGCAGTTTAAACCAACTCCTGCATAGCGCCACCAAGGAGTGGCATGGGGTCAAGCTGCAACAACCCGACTGGAGCCCCCAGTCCCACAGCCTGGCTTTCAGTGCGCAAGTGACGGAGGAGAGCCTCTCCTTCTACATTATCTTCAATGCCTACTGGGAACCGCTTGAATTTGACCTGCCATCGGACAAGCGCGTTGCCAGCCATCGATGGCGCCGATGGATTGATACATCGCTGGAATCCCCCCACGACATCCAGGATTGGCCGGCTGCCCCTGTGGTTGGCGGGCGAACGTATCGCGCTGGATCTCGCTCGCTGGTGGTACTCATCGCCACAGGGGACAGCTAGATTTAGAGCTGCGAAAACGATTGCCTCTCTGCCGGGGGGCTGCAATGAAACCCTGAAGGGATCTATTAGACGCGGTTGGTCTTGCAGCTCAGGGTTTATCTCATGCCCGATGGATGCTTAGCAGGCCCAGAACCCGGAGTGCCGCCGCCCGCAGTCGATGCGCCAGTGAGTCCGCGCTTGCGAAAGGTGAGCCGGTACAGGTAGCGCGACAAGACTATTGCCGGAGCGTTGAAAACCAGCTCGAAAGTCGCCATCCCTGCCGCCCAAACGATGCATGTGAGTCTAGCGTCCAATTGGCCTGAGAGCGATGCCTTGTGGGCGAGGTGCAGAAAGGCAACTATTACGGAGAGGGCTAAGACGGAACATGCCGCGTGCATGTTGGCGGCTTGGAGATGGCGTTTCCGATCAAAGCCCTTGGTGCTGATCAAAGCGCCCATTGTCGGATTCCAGAACCACTTGCGGTACACCTTGCTGAACCAGAAACGGAAAGCCCGACGAACGTTCCGGCTGGGATGGAATGCCAGCCGAGCGACCGGCCCATAAAGCGATGGTATCCGAATCGGAAGGGGCCGGTGAAAGATCGAGTCTGCGATCCAGAGCACTACCGCGGTTACGCACGAACCCACCGCCACCAATAAAAACAGCCTAATAAAGACAGCATCGCTATCCATGCCAAAGTGAAATGCGCGATTTCGCTTAAAATTCCAAGCTTTGGCAAAGGGCGATCGTACTGCCTCGGCCTCGTTCGCTGGTGGTGCTGATGCTGCTTCGATTACTGAAGCGCGCTGAAGGACAGCGAGGCTGACCCAAGGTTGTCCAGGCCAGGAAGTACCGGTTGCGATCTCGGCGATCAGGCTGGGTTTTTGCTGCCCTGCATCTTCTGCCGATATTCTGTGGGCTTCTTAACCCGGAAACCTGCAGAAAGCATGGCTTCGGGTGAAGGCCAATGGCGGAGCGACTCACCAAGGATTTTCTGGAACATCTGGTTGAAATGAGTGAATGACTGACGACCCCCGTTCCGCACGAGCCGCGGACGATTCCGAGGTTTTCCCGGCCTCCGTTTGTCTTGGATCGCAGCCCTTCAGGGCGTATAATGTTGTACGCCATGCCGGAAGCTGCTGAAATCACGCAGGTCTTGCACGCGATTGGCCGTAGTGAGGAAGGCGCGGCCGAGAAGCTGCTTCCGCTGGTCTATGCCGAATTGAGGCGGTTAGCCGCGGCGCGGATGGCGAATGAAATGGCCGGCCAAACGCTTCAACCGACGGCCTTGGTTCACGAGGCTTGGCTGCGATTGGTAAGCGACGGAGACCGGACGTGGCAAAACCGCGCGCACTTTTTCGGCGCAGCCGCAGAGGCCATGCGCCGCATTTTGATCGAACGGGCACGCCATAAATCCCGGCTCAAGCATGGCGGCGGGCAGGCGCGGTTGAACATCGAGGACTTGGAATTGGCTGAGACCACGCCTGATGACAAGGTTTTGATGGTGGACGAGGCTTTAGCGAAGCTGAAGGAAGAAGACCCGGAACTGGAGCGCATTGTGGTGCTAAAGTTTTTTGGTGGGTTAAACAACGCGGAAATCGCTGAGACTCTAGGGCTTGCGAGTCGAACGCTGGATCGGCAGTGGGCCTATGCCAGGGCCTGGCTGTTTCGCTACATCAGCGAGCATCAGTGAACTCCGAAGAATCTGGATCTTGTTGGCGAAAGTGGCCTGCATTTGTCGCATTAATGGTACATGAACAGATAGGCACTTGCCCAAATGAGCACTCGAGCCCCGCGCGAGAAGGCTGTGTTTTGTGAGGCGCTGGGAATAACGGACTTGGCGCAACGCCGCCAATTCCTCGACCAGGCCTGCGGCGCCGATCAGGAATTGCGCGCTCAAGTCGAGAAGTTATTGGCGCTCTCACAGGGCGCCGGCGATTTCTTCAAGGAATGTGCTTCTGCATTGGAGCCGGCAGCCGGCGATTCCGAGCAGGTGCTTTCGGCGGCCGAAGCGGCGCTGCAGCCTGAAATCCCCGAGACGCAGTGCATCGGCGCCTACAAATTACTCCAGAAGCTTGGGGAAGGCGGTTGCGGAGTGGTCTATATGGCCGAGCAGGAACACCCCATTCGCCGTCGGGTGGCCCTGAAGATCATCAAGCTGGGGATGGATACCAAGAACGTGATCGCTCGGTTCGAGGCCGAGCGCCAGGCCTTGGCTCTGATGGACCATCCTAATATTGCTCGGGTCCTTGACGCCGGAGCCACTGAAACTGGTCGCCCGTACTTTGTGATGGAACTCGTGTATGGGGTCAAGATCACTGAGTACTGCGATCAGAACCGCGTGAGCATGCGGGAAAGGCTGGAGTTGTTCATCCAGGTCTGCAACGCCGTGCAGCATGCCCACCAAAAAGGGATTATTCACCGGGACCTCAAGCCCTCGAACATCATGGTTACCATGCATGACGGGGTGCCCGTACCCAAAGTGATTGATTTCGGCATAGCCAAAGCCACGGAGCAACGCCTGACAGACAAGACGCTCTTCACGTCCTATGCGCAATTGATGGGCACGCCCGCTTACATGAGTCCCGAGCAAATGGAGATGAGCGGGCTGAACCTCGATACGCGTAGTGATATCTACTCCCTGGGGGTGTTGCTCTACGAGTTGCTGACGGGTCGCACGCCCTTTGATACGACGGATTTATTGAAATTGGGAATGGACGAACTGAGGCGCACGGTCTGTGAACGCGACCCATTGAGCCCCTCGGCCAAACTGAAAACACTAAACAACGAGGAGCTCACCAAAACCGCGAGGCAGCTTCAGGTGGAGGCACCCCGCCTGTTGTCTCAACTCCACGGTGATTTGGACTGGATCGTGCTTAAGTGCCTTGAGAAGGACCGCACGCGCCGATACGCGGCGGCGAACGCGCTGGCGGAGGACATCGGGCGTTACTTGCATGACGAAGCCGTTCTCGCCCGGCCACCCAGCCAATGGTATCGACTGCAAAAGCTGGTGCACAGAAACCGCATGGTATTCCTGCTCGGAGCCGCAGCGGTAGCGGCGTTGCTTCTTGGCAGCATTACTTCAACCTGGCTTTTGATTAGGGAAGCGCATCTGCGGCGCGAGGCGGAGTCGCGTGAAACAATCAAAGAGATTAGCTTGTTAATGGCGCAAAACCACTACGAACAAGCTGATGAATTAATCAGTCAGGCTTCGCTCCAGAAGCCATCTCCGGAGGCAGAAGCTTTGTTGCGTATAACAGGCGATTGGAATGCGATTCATGGCCGGTGGCCGCGGGCCATTGAGCGCTTTGCGTCATTAACCAAGCTGCACCCGGAGGATATTTGGGGAAGCTCGCTGGACCAATTTAGGCTTGGCGCGGCATTGGTCGGGTCCGGCCACCGCGATGATTACGAGCAGTTCCGCCAGGACATCGTTTCGTGGCTTGGCAGCGGAGGTGGCCCAACCAAGGACTTTCCGGACCAGCTTATCACATGTTGTCTGCTTCTACCGGCAAACCAACAGCTCTTGGACAATCTCCAACCAGTGGCAGACGCTGCCGAAAGGGCGCTCGCGACTTCCGAACGGGTTGCGACCTCCCGCACGCCCTTAACTTTATCGGAATTGGCCTTGTTGGAACACCGGCGTGGTAATGAGTCGAAAGCCGCGACCCTTTGCATACGATGTCTCGGTTCTCCCGCTTGCGACGCTCCTCGAACGGCCCTCGCGCATGTGATCCAGGGTTTGGCCGCCTGGCGATTGGGGCAATATCCGGAAGGTTTCTCCGAACTGAACCGGGCCCAGGGCCAGATGGACTCGGCATTCAGGAGTGGGCTCAGCGTTAACCCGAATAATGGAGTCATGCAGAATTGGTTCGACTGGGTCCCAGTCCGTATCCTTATTCGCGAGTGCCAGGAGCGACTTTTGGCAACCGATCGTTCGCTGGCTTCCTTGACTATGCCGGCTGCCGACGTGGAAACCGCCGCCAAATATCGCGTGTTAGGCGAGTGGCATGCGCTTCGCCAGGAGTGGCAGGATGCCGCTGAACGCCTGGCTGTGTTGGCCGAACTGGACCGATCTGAGGGTTGGGAGACTATCACGCTGGACCATTTCAAGCTCAGTCTCGCATTAGCGGAAGCGAACAAGCGAGACGACTTTGACCGTTTCCGCGAGAACTTTGTCACCCGCTATGGTGATACGACTAACGCGACTGCGGCGAATCGGGTCATCAAATCTTGCCTCTTGTTGCCCGCTCCCAGGCAGTTCCTGGATCTTCTTGAGCCCTGTGCACGGGTATGCGAAGAAACTATTGGCAATAATTCCGGTTATCCCGAGGCGTGGAACTCGTTATCACTGGAACTGCTGGAGTACCGACGAGGAAATTACGACAAAGCAATCGGCCTCTGTCGCAAAAGCCTGGCCTATCCCGAAAGGAACGTACTCTGGACCACGACGGCCCAACTGATTCTGGCGATGTCTGACTGGCATACGCATCAGTACCGGGAAGCCGTGCCGAAAATGATCGAGGCCCAGGAGCGAATCGAGAGCGAGTTCGGGCACGGTCTGAATCCCAACCCGAGCAACGACCCCGAACATCACTGGTACGATTGGGTGTTGGCGCGGATCCTCTTGCGTGAGTGCCAGGAGCAATTCGCACGGACTGACGGAGCCGTGGCGCAAGCGACGCTGCCCCCGGCCAGTCCGTCCATCGCGGCCGATTACCGGGCACTGGGCGACTGGCATGCCTTGCGTCAGGAGTGGCGCGAGGCGGCTCGATGGTTCGGCACGGTTCTGAAGCTAGATCAACTGGACGGCTGGGACGTTGCGACACTCGATTATTTGGCCTGCGGCGCCGTCCTGGCGGAGATCGGCGATAAAGTAGGGTACAGGAACTTTCGTGAGGAAGCCATAGGCCGATTCAAAGGAACCGACCTTCAACCTGCCGCTGAGCGGATCATTAAAATCAGCCTCCTCCAGCCTGCTAGCGACGAAGTGCTTTCTGGGCTGGCGCCGCTTGCTAAGGTTGCGGCTCGTCCGTTTACCAGTGCAAATGAAGGCCCGGAAATCATAGCCCTCCGCGAAGCGTGGCGAGCGACTTCACTCGCACTCTTCGAGTATCGGAGCGGTCATTATGCCCAGGCCATTGACTGGAGCCGCATTTGCCTGGCGTGCCGCCAGGAGATCCCTGTCCGAACTGCCACCGCCCGTCTCATCCTGGCCATGTCTCTTCGACAGGAGCAAGAGCTCCAAAGCGGCCTCGCGGAGTTTGAGCAAGCCCGCGCAATCCTCGAGAACGGGTTCGAGGACGGGCTCAAGCACGCTCGATGGGATCGCGGGCTCTGGTTCGACTGGGTGTTCGCCCGGGTCCTCTTGCGTGAAGCTTCGGAATCGCTGCCGGCTAGGCGCGACTCCGCACAAGGGGGTGCCCCGTGATTAATAAGACGGCTTCGCTACAGGACTGCCTCAAATTAACCGCTGAGATTTTGAAATAATTCTGGCGAAACCGGGCTGGGTTCGTCGCATTAGCGCATAGACAAATAGCAACAAATGAGCAATCGAGTCCCGCGCGAAAAAGCGGCGTTTTGCCAGGCGCTGGAGATCACTGATCCAGCGCAACGCCGTCTTTTTCTCGAGCGGGTCTGCGGGGCCGATCAAGCATTGCGCGAGCAGGTCGAACGATTGCTGGGTCTTTCGGAAGAGGCCGGCGGCTTTTTTAAGGATTGCGAACTCGCCTTGGGCCCCGAGGCGGGAGATGCGCAACAGGTCCTTTCCGCGGCGGAATCGGCGCTCGAGCCTGAACTCCCCGAAAGCAAACGCATCGGCCCCTACAAATTGCTCCAAAAGCTTGGTGAAGGCGGTTACGGGGTGGTCTATATGGCGGAGCAGGAACAGCCGATCCGCCGAAGAGTCGCCCTGAAGATCATCAAGCTAGGGATGGATACGAAGAACGTGATCGCTCGGTTCGAGGCGGAGCGCCAGGCTTTGGCTCTGATGGACCATCCCAACATTGCTCGTGTCCTCGATGCCGGCGCGACCGAAACCGGTCGGCCTTATTTCGTGATGGAGTTGGTCTACGGGGTCAAAATCACCGAGTACTGTGACCAGAACCGAGTCGGCATGCGGGAGCGGCTGAAGTTGTTCGTTCAGGTTTGCAACGCGGTCCAGCATGCCCACCAAAAAGGGATCATTCACCGGGACCTGAAGCCCTCGAACATAATGGTCACCATGCATGACGGGGTGCCGGTTCCCAAAGTAATCGATTTTGGGATCGCCAAGGCAACCGAGCAACGCCTGACCGACAAGACTCTCTTCACCTCGTATGCCCAGTTGATGGGTACCCCCGCGTACATGAGTCCAGAACAGATGGAGATGAGCGGGCTCAACCTTGACACCCGGAGCGACATTTACTCCCTCGGGGTATTGCTTTACGAACTGCTGACCGGTCGCACTCCTTTCGAGACGACGGACCTTTTGAGACTCGGGGTGGAGGAGTTGAGGCGCACGATTTGCGAGCGGGACCCATTGAGCCCATCAGCGAAACTCAGGACGCTGAACAACGAGGAACTCACCAAGACCGCCAGGAGGCTTCAGGTTGAAGCGCCCCGGTTGGTTTCTCAGCTTCGCGGTGATTTGGACTGGATTGTGCTCAAGTGCCTCGAGAAGGATCGCACCCGCCGCTATGCGACCGCCAACGCTTTGGCGGAGGACATCGAGCGTTATCTGCACGAGGAAGCAATTCTTGCGCGGCCGCCCAGCCGGCTGTATTCGCTCCAGAAGTTAATGCGCCGAAACCGAATGGCGTTTCTGTTCGGAGCCGTTGCGGTTGCGACCTTGGTCCTGGCTACTATCGTTTCCACCCTGCTCTTGTTTATCGAGGCCCGGGTGAGGAAAGAGGCTGAGTCACGAGAAAAGACGTCCTATGTGGCGGCGCTGGTGACACAACGCCGTTTTGACGAAGCTGATAAGCTCCTCGCGAAAATCCCGCTCCATAAGCCGTCGATCGAAGTTGCCGCCGAATTACGGGCATTAGGCGATTGGCACGCCACCAGGGGCCGATGGCAACAAGCGGCTGAGCGGTTCAGCTCACTGATCAAGGTGAACCAATTAGACAGTCCCGATATAACCAGCCTGGATCAATTACGCCTGGCGCTAGCCTGGGTTCAAGCCGGGGACCGCCGCAGCTACGAACAGTGGCGTCAGGGCGTGATGACCAGGTTTACACCCGCAGGGGCCCCCTTGCCCAACCCGGTCATCAAAGCCTGCCTGCTCTGGCCCGCGGAGCCGAACCTGCTCCAGTCGCTTGCGACTGCTTTGGGAGTGGCTACATCAAGAGTTCCCACTCCAGCAGAAGACGGTCCAATGGCTCGGTACGCAGTCAGTAGCGACGCTTTGGTGTTGCTGGAATATCGCCGCGGTAATTTCAAATACACACTAAGTCCCCAAATTCGTCTGGACAACCCTCCGAGGCTCGCAACCTTTTCGCTAATCCAGGCGCTGGCCCTCTGGCAACTGAAGGACTACTGGGGCGCCATGGTGGAATGGACCAAAGGGTACGCCTTGGCCCAGGCTGGGGCTAAGCAAGGGCTCGTAACCCTGACTGCCCGGTCCGAGATTTTTCCCGGAATGAGCGAGCCAACCTATCTCCAGGCGCCCTGGTACGATTGGGCAGTCACCGCCCTTTTGATGCGGGAGTGGGATGAAATGCTGGAACAAGCTGACCAATCCGTTGGTCGAGCGCCTGGAGGCGCACCCAGTCTGGAGCAGGTTGCCCTCATTCGCGCTTTGGGGCAGTGGCACGGTTTGCGCGGTGAATGGAGTGACTCGCTTCGGTGCTCCCGATATTGCGTGCAGTCCAACCAGGAGGATTCGCTGGACCACGCCACGATGGATTATCAGGACGCCGCCATCGCCTGCCTGCAATTGCGCGACGAGAACGGGTATTTGCGCCTGCGTGAAGAGATGGCCTCACGGTTCAAAGACCCGGACGAGCGGACCGCTGAGAGGGTCTTGACGATTAACCTGATGCGTCCTCTCGACGAGCGGACCGCCGCGACCTTGGAACCGTTTGCCGCACTGTTGAGTCGCGCCCTGGGGAACGCCAATGAAAACCCATCGTATGCCATCCTCCTGAGCCTTCTCGAGTATAGGCGCGGGCATTTCACGAAAGCGTCGGAGTGGGTTCACCGAAGCCTTCCCAAGGTAGGCAATGTGGCGCTGCCGCATGCCATCGATCGTGTCCTTTTGGCCATGTCGCTCCATCAACTTGGAAACGACCCAGCAGGTCGCTTGGAGCTGGAGCAGGCCCAGAACTTGATTGAGACCGGTTTTGATCTCGGGTTTGACATGTGGCATTGGCGCGACTGGGTCCTTGCTCGTCTCCTGCTCAAGGAGGCCAGCGACGTGATTCGTCAAGTGCCGCCTGGGCCGCCCAGTGATGCCCCAAGGTAGCCTTGCGCCGCTTCAAAACTCGGCCAAAATACGTTTATCTGAACGGGTCATGGAACCGACCAACGACAACCGATTCGATCCGAATTACGCTGTCCGGGTGCTGCTGGACCTTGCCCACGAGCAGTCGCTGGACCTACTTCTGCAGAGGTTGCTAGATCGTGTCATGGAACAGCACATGGCCTTCGCTCAAGTTTGGCTGATCGACAAGGGCGACCTGTGCGCCACCTGCCCACGCCGCCCTGATTGTCCCGACCAGTCCCGCTGCCTGCACCTGGCGGCGGCGAAAGCTAACTCGATTGTGCCTCCGGGGAAAGGCTTTCGAAGATTGGCTCCTCAAGTCTCTCGTGAGCCGCTCGGAGCGCCGCCAATTGGGAGCGTGGTGGTAAGCCGTCAGCAGCGAGCCGTTTCGGATTTGAACACAAAGCCAGCATCTCCGCTGGATCCCGATTGGATGCGCGAAGAGGGCATCCAGGGTTATGCCGTCAATCCGATCAGCTACAAAGGGGAGGTCTTGGGCGCCATAGTAACGGGCAGCCGCGAGGCGTTTCAGGAGGAACTCCGGCCGTGGGGAATTCTCTTGGCTAATCAAGTGGGGGCCGCCATCGCCAACGCGCGCGCGTTCGAGGAAGTTCGCCTTGCAGGCAAACGCCTCGAACAGGCCAAACAGAGGTTGGAACAGGAGCTTGCTGAGCGCAAAGAAGCAGAGGAGCGACTCGCCCTCCTCAACTTCGCTTTGGACAAGGTACACGAAGCAGCCTTTCTGATCGATAAGCAGGCGCGTCTGCACTATGTCAACGAGGAGGGCTGTCGGGTGCTTGGTTATAGCCGCGAGGAACTAATGCACATGGCGGTTTCCGATATCGATCCTGACTTTCCAATCGAGCGTTGGGCCGCCCACTGGCGCGAACTCCAAACGCGGCGGTCATTGCTTTTCGAAAGCCGCCACCGAACCCGGAATGGCCGCACGTTCCCGGTCGAGGTCAGCGCCAATTATATCGAATACGGCGGTCGGGCTTACAACCTGGGCCTCGTGCGGGATATCACGGAGCGCAAACGCGCCGAGGAGGCACTGCGCGAGAGCCAAAGGAAATACCATCAACTCGTGGAGCAAGCCAACAGCATTATTCTGCACTGGCAGCGCGACGGGCGAATCATCCACTTGAACGAGTTTGGCCAGCGCTTTTTCGGATACACAGACGCCGAGATTCGCGGCCGTCACGTGGTCGGCACCATTGTCCCGGACACCGAAAGTCGTGGCCGGGATTTACAGAAGCTGATGGAGAATATCACTGCCAACCCGTCGGCATTCGAGCAAAACGTCAATGAGAACATGCGTCGCAACGGTGACCGCGTGTGGATTGCCTGGACCAACAAGGTGGTGCTGGACACGCACGGCGACGTGACAGAGATCCTGAGCATCGGCGTAGACATCACCGAGCGCAAGCGGGCTGATGAGGCCCTGCGTAGAAGTGAGGCTTATCTGGCGGAAGGGCAGCGACTGACCCACACGGGCAGTTGGGCCTGGAGTCCGATCACTCTCCAGCCGCTTTATTTTTCCGAGGAAATGTTCCGCATTTTCGGCTTGGACCCGAAGCAGGGGCTGCCAACAAACGAAGAGTTCAGAGGACGCCTGCACCCGGAAGATCGCGATCGAATCTACGAGTGGCTGGTGAACCTCGCGCATCGACCGTCAGAGTACGAGCACGAGCACCGGATCCTCCTGCCCGATGGGACGGTCAAGCACATCCACGCGCTCGGCCATCCGGTGCGCGATGAAACAGGGAAAGTCGTCGAATATGTCGGCACAGCGATCGATGTCACCGAACGCAAACAGGCCGAGGAGGAACTGCGGAAGCATAGGGAGAACCTTGAAGAAATGGTGAGGCATCGAACGGAGCAATTGGCGGAAGCCAAGGCCCGCGCCGAAGCCGCCAATCGCGAAAAGAGCCGGTTCCTGGCCAACATGAGTCATGAGTTGCGCACTCCTCTTAACGCCGTGCTCGGCTTTTCGAGGCTCATCAAGAGCGGGCCGGACGTGACGCCACGCCAGCGGGAAGCGCTGGACATCATTGTGCGCAGCGGCGAGCACCTGCTGAATCTCATCAACAATGTCTTGGACATGGCCAAGATCGAATCGGGTGGCGTGGCCCTGGAGGAAACCGAAGCAGATTTGCATCAGTTGGTGCATGAAATTCAATCGCTGATGGGTGTGAGCGCGGCAGAAAAGGGACTCCGTTTCAGTTTGGAGCGCGCCCCCGATCTGCCTCGGTTCGTAGCGGTGGACGCCGGCAAGTTGCGCCAAGTGCTGATCAACCTGGTTGGCAACGCTATAAAGTATACAGATTCAGGCGGGGTGAAGCTCCGAGCTGGCCTAACCAGTCAAGACGAACCTGAAAAAGCTGAAGTCCGGTTTGAGGTTGAAGACTCGGGACCGGGCATCGCACAGCAGGATGCGCACCGTATCTTCTTTCCCTTCGTGCAATTGGGCGAGCAAGCCCCCGCACGCGCTGGGACGGGATTGGGTTTGGCCATCTGCAAGCAATATGTCGAGCTCATAGGGGGGCAGATTGGGGTTGCCAGCGAACCAGGCAAAGGATCCGTTTTCTATTTCACGATTCCGGTGAGGGTGCTTCCGTCGGTTGCCGAACCGGAGGAATCGACGCGCGGGCGCGTAGTGAGGTTGGCCGAGGGGCAGCCTCGGTGCCGACTCCTGATTGTCGAGGACCAGGCGGAAAACCGCCTGCTATTGCGAAGGCTCCTGGAGCCGCTTGGTTTTGAGCTGCGCGACGCCGTGAACGGCCAGGAAGCCGTGCGTTTGTTTGAGCAATGGCATCCGGATTTGATTTGGATGGATATCCGGATGCCGGTTATGGACGGGCTGGACGCAGTCCGGCGAATTCGGGCGACCAAGGCTGCCGCTGCTGCCAAAGTCATCGCACTTACAGCACACGCGTTGGAGGAGGAGAGGAGATCGATTATGGCGGCCGGTTGCGATGACTTTGTGAGGAAGCCGTTCCGCGAGCAGGAGATCTTTGATACTTTGGCGCGGCATCTGCGTCTGAAGTTCATTTATGAAAAGGCGGGCCATCCAGAAAGCATCCCGGACATGCCGGAGTTTGCCTTGCATCAGAAACAGTTGGCCGCTCTGCCAATGGAACTGCTGCGGGATTTGCGTCAGGCCGTAGTCGAGCTGGACACGGCTCGCACGCAGGCCCTCATCACGCATGTCACAGAGCGGGACGCTTCGTTGGGTGGGGCCCTGAATAGAGTAGCGACGCAGCTTGATTACAATCGGCTTTTGAAATTGCTGGAAATACAACAATCTGCAGCCAAACAGAATTTATGAGCCAGGCCCAGATGGCACCTTCGGCATCAGAAGAGATTCTGGTAGTGGATGACACACCCGCCAACCTACGCCTGCTGTCCGACCTGCTGACTCAGCACGGCTATCGTGTCCGCCCGGCCACTGATGGGGCTTTAGCGCTGAAGTCCGTTGCCGCCAAAATTCCAGATTTGATCCTGCTCGATGTCAGCATGCCGGGCATGGACGGCTATGAGGTGTGCCGACGCTTAAAGGCGGACGAGAAGAGCAGCCGCGTCCCTGTCATTTTCATTAGCGCCTTCGGCGATACACGCCAAAAAGTGAGTGGTTTCGAGGCCGGCGGCCTTGATTACATTACCAAGCCGTTCGAGGCCGAAGAAGTACTGGCGCGGGTCAGAACTCATTTGAGGCTGCGCCGGGCCGAAGAAGCTCTGCGAGAGGCGCACAACACCCTGGAACTCCGGGTGCAAGAACGCACTGCCGAACTCCAGGCTTCTAATCAAGCCCTGCGGGAAAGCGAAGAGAAAGCCCGCCGGGCCTGCGAGGAAATCGAAGCGCTCAAGTCCCAGCTCGAATTGCATAACACCTACCTGCAGGAAGAGGTGGTGGAAGCCAGGGCCTTCGGCGATTTGGTCGGCCAGAGTTCCGGTCTGCGAAAGGTGGTCAGCCAAGTCGATGTGGTCGCCCCCACTGAGGCTACGGTGCTGATCCTGGGCGAAACCGGAACGGGCAAAGAACTGGTCGCCCATGAAATCCATCGCCGGAGCGCACGCAAAGATAAGCCTCTGGTGCGAGTCAATTGCGCCTCCATTCCACGAGAGCTGTTCGAAAGCGAGTTTTTTGGCCATGTGCGCGGTTCCTTTACAGGGGCCATCAAAGACCGGGCTGGAAGATTTGAAACCGCGGAAGGTGGAACCATCTTCCTGGATGAGGTGGGCGAGATTCCGCTGGATATCCAAAACAAGCTCCTGCGTGTGCTCCAGGAGAAGCGGTATGAGCGCGTGGGTGACGACCGGACGCGCCGTGCCGATGTGCGCATTGTGGCAGCGACCAATCGGGATTTGAAGAAAGCAGCTGCGGCAGGCAAATTCCGGGAAGACCTCTATTACCGCTTGAATGTGTTCCCGATTCAGGTTCCACCTTTGCGCGAGCGCATGGATGATATTCCGTTACTGGCGCAGCACTTTGTCGAGCTATCCGCTCGCGAGTTGAAATGCGCCAAACCCCGTTTGACCCGGGCGGCGGTGGCGACACTTCAGAATTACGACTGGCCCGGCAACGTGCGGGAATTGCGCAACGTGGTTGAGCGCGGGGTGATTCTGGCCCGCGGAGGAGCTTTGGAGTTTGATCTCCCGATCGTCGGTCAAGCCGCGACGCCAGCTCGACCGAGTCCTCAGGCGGCTTCGCCAGCTACGAGCCCGGCTCAGCCCACGTTCCTCACCGAAGCCGAGGTGGAACGATTCGAACGTGACAACCTCCTTCACGCGCTGGAAGCCGCCAATTGGAAGATCAGCGGACCGGACAGCGCCGCAGAGCTTTTGGGCTTAAAGCCAACAACTCTGCTTTCCAGGATGACCAAGTGGGGCCTGAAGAAACCGGAACGCGCACCATCCTGAGTTCGAGTTGCGCGCGCGGCTGGACCAACGCAACTTTATCGCCCCAAAAATCCTAGAAAGTCGCCGCTCTGACAGTGCGCCCACCGCCATTATCACGAGTTCCAGGAGGTCTGTCCCCGGAAGTATCAGCCCCGCTACGGCCTCCTGCGGTCCATCATCCCGGAGGTGGTCCACAAGTTCCTTTCCGGGTCTGACACGTGCCTCCACTGCGCTGCTCCGAGGACCTGCTCAGCAAGAGGGCGGTGCCGATTGGCGGGTCGAGTTGGGAACCCGCCTTACATTTGCCGAAGGCGCCACGATCGAGTCAGGACTGGACCTGCCTGCGGGCGTCGTCGGCCAGGGCGGTGCTGAGGTAGCGCTCGCCGGTGCTACAGCCGATGGTGACGATAAGCTTGCCCTTGTTTTCAGCGCGATTCGCGACCTGCAAGGCGGCCCAGACGTTGGCGCCGGTGGAAATGCCGGCGAGGATGCCCTCCTCTAAGGCCAGGCGGCGGGCGGTGGCAAAGGCGTCTTCGTTGCTGACCGTGATGACCTCGTCCACGATTTGGAGATTGAGATTGTGAGGCACGAAGCCAGCGCCAGTGCCTTGAATCTTATGTGGGCCGGGCTTCAGAGGTTCGCCGTTGCGTGTCTGGGTGATTACGGGCGAGTCTTTCGGCTCTACGGCGATGGAGCGGAAGGATTTCTTGCGGAGTTTGAGGACTTCACTCACGCCGGTAATGGTGCCACCGGTGCCTACCGCGGAGACCAGGATGTCGGCTTTGCCTTCGGTGTCGGTCCAGATTTCCTCGGCGGTTGTCTGGCGATGAACCTCCGGGTTGGCGGGGTTGTTGAACTGCTGGGGGATCCAGGAGTCTGGTGTTTCTTTGTTTAGCTCCTCGGCCTTTTTGATGGCGCCTTTCATGCCTTCCGTGGCCGGGGTGAGCACGAGCCTGGCGCCAAGCAGCGCCAGGAGGGTCCGGCGTTCGAGGCTCATGCTCTCGGGCATAGTCAGGATGAGCCGGTAACCTTTGGCGGCGGCGACAAAGGCCAGCGCGATTCCGGTATTGCCCGAGGTCGGCTCGATGATGGTGGTGCCGGGCTTGAGGATGCCCTCGCGCTCGGCGGCAGCGATCATGGCGTAACCAATGCGGTCTTTGACGCTCCCAAGCGGGTTGAAGAATTCGCCTTTGAGCGCGATGGTGGCCGGAGCGCCGGTGGCGATGCGATTGAGTTTTACGAGTGGGGTGCGGCCCACGGTGCTGATAATGTCAGAGTGGATAGGCATAATGTTTGTTTTGATTTGTGAGTTGGTGAAGCGGGCTTTGGTGGCCTTACGTGGCAGCGGTGACCTGGTAGCGCCGCCAGTTGTTGTCGTCGATTGAGCGCCAGGTGAGGTTGGTTTTGGTGCTCTGAGCGTGGCAGTCGCCGAAGACTACGTTGGCAGTGCCTTTGGTGTGGCGCCCAAGCATTCTGGCCTGGGAGCTGACGTCGAAAGCCCAGGGCTGCGGGTACATGCCGCCGCGGGAAGGCGTGTTGTCGGAGCGCCCGGCGTCGGCCAGCAGGATGAATTCTGTCGGGCGGGGCAACGTGCTGGCGCTGACGGTTTCGTTGAAGCCGAAATCCGGATGGGCGGCGAACCAGGCCTGTTGGGAGGCGCCGGGGAGGTTCGCCTCATTATGGTTGTTACCATAATCGGTGTTGAACCAGGCCCCGGCCCGTGGGTCGGGCCAGGGCAGTCCGTCGGGGCATTTGAAGACGTTGGTGCCGGAAATATAGGGCTGGAGCTGTTGGCGATAGGAGTACGGGGCGCGGGCCTCTGGGGTGTCGGGCGTCCCCGCGGGAGCGGTGCGCTCGGTTACGTAGGCGAGAAATCGGTCGTTGTTATCGCCCAGGAAGCCCTGATAACCGAGGCCGATCTGGCGGACGCTGTTCAAGCAACTGGTTTTTTTCCCGGCCTCTTTGGCGAGGGCGAGGGCGGGAAGGAGCATGCTCGCCAGAATCGCGATGATGGCGATGACGACGAGCAGTTCGATCAGGGTGAATGCGTGAGGTGCTTCCTCCGCCTGAGCGGCGTGGGGTCCGTTCTTGTTCTTTCTGTTCTGTGAGTTCATGTGTTCATTTCCGTTGCGTTGTTTTCCGTTCGAGACAGTGTTGCGGCCAGGTTCCAGGTGGTGGCTACAGGTTTGCGGCGTGCGCGATGAATGCGCGGTATTCGTCGAGGATGGTGCGAAGCGCGACCGCGAGGGCAGCTTCCTGGAGGTATTGCGGCGCCGCGTGGGGAGTCTCGAGGATGACTTCGAACGGCCGCGGTCGGGTTGCAGGCGGGGCACGCAGGACCCCCTCGAAGCTGTCCAGAATAATGCCGTCGCGGGCGCGGAAGCCGTCAATTACGCCGTCTTCATTCAGCGGCAGGAACTCGGCAGCGGCGGCGAGGGCAGGCTGGAGAAGATGCCGGGTGATCACGGCTCCATGGGCGTAGCCGTAAAGACCGTGGCTGGTGTCGTCGGTGTGAAGGGAGACGATGCCGTTAAAAGCGTGGGCTGCGAGTTCGGATTCGAGCAGGCGGATTTCGGGCTGGGGGGAGTTGCGCCAGAACTCGCGGTTGAGATCCTTTCCGTCGCGGTTGTGGCGGGTGTTGTCCTCGAAACCGGTCGGATTGCAGACCGGGTAGAGAAACAGGCAATAGCCGCGAGCGATTTGGGGGTTCTCCTCGAGGAGTTGCACGAAGCGCAGGAGGGCGAAGGAGGAGGCCGGTTCGTCGCCGTGGAGGCCAGCGAAGATACCGATGCGGATGGGTTCCGCACCACCGGCGGGGCCCAGGAACAGGTAGCGTGGCAGGTCGTGGGTCTGGCCGGCCAACTCGAACCGGCCCGGTGGGCAGGCGATAAGGCTGGAGGACCGGCTGGAAATTGCGGCCAGAGGCGCGGTAATGGTGTCGAGGTGGCGATGCGCTGAGCGCGGGGCACCTTGCAGTGACGTCGAGGTTTGATAGGCAGTGGTCATAGTGCGTGGAGGCTGAGAATCAGGCGTTGATGATGGTGGCACGGGCCGCCGGCTGGCGGGCTTGGGTGGCTGTTTGGACGCGGTTGTCGAGGCGCACGCGCTCGGTTCTTTCGATCTGGGTGACTTGCGCGTCGTGCACGATGATTTGCACGACGCCGTAGCGCAGCGAACCGACGTGCTGGCGGACCAACTCAAGCCAGCCTGGTTCGCCGATTGCGTCCTTGGGGAGCAGGGTGGGGCTTGTCTTTGTCATAAGAGAAGGCGGCGCGTCCGTTGCATGCTGCGCTGTAACAGTGGTTAACGGGCGCGGCCTGTGCCTTTCCGTGCGGCGCTTTGGGCTGAGGAGCCGGTCCGGTGCTGGAAGCCGCGGGTGTGTGTGGCCACAGAGGGAGTGGATTGGGGCGCCTGAATGGGACTCTCGGCGGCGGTATCCGGAAAGCCCGTTGTGTCGCTGGTCACGTGTCCGTGGGTCTCGGCTTCGGCCTGGACCCAGAATTCCAGGTCTCGCCCGTGCGGCCGTCCTGCGCTTTCCCAAAGGCGGTAGGCGCGATTGGCAACTTCATTTTGGTGTGTTCTTTCAGTGCTCATACTTAATGGTTCGATTGTCTATTTGCGTGGGTGTTTGGTGATGCGCCTTCGTACTGCCGAAGGCGAAAGCTTGGGATTTGGCGCCGGGTGGATCATTGCTGCGACGCCTGCAACGCCTGCTCGATGTCGGCCTTGATGTCCTCGGCATCCTCCAACCCGACGGACAGCCGAACATAGTCCGGCGTGACGCCGGTGGCCTGCTGTTCTTCGGGGGTGAGCTGCTGGTGCGTAGTGGAGGCGGGGTGGATCACAAGGGTCTTGGCGTCGCCGATGTTCGCCAGGTGCGAGAGGAGTTTGACGGAGTTGATGAACTTGCGTCCCGCCTCCAGACCGCCTTTGATGCCGAAGCCAACGATGCCGCCGAAGCCTTTGGTGAGAAACTTTGCGGCGAGCTTGTGGTTCGAGTCGTCAGGGAGGCCAGGATAGGTGACCCAGGTCACCAGGCGGTGCTGTTTGAGGAAGCGCGCGACTTCGAGGGCGTTTGCCGAATGCTGGCGCTGGCGCAGCGGCAGAGTCTCCAACCCCTGGAGGAATAGGAAAGCGTTGAAGGGACTGAGCGCTGCGCCGATGTCGCGCAAGAGCTGGACACGGACCTTGATGATAAAGGCCACGTTGCCCAGGCCGGGAAAGTTCCCGAACACGTCCCAATACTTCAGGCCGTGGTAGCTCGGGTCCGGCTCGGTGAATTCGGGGAACTTTCCGTTGTTCCATTTGAATCTGCCGGAGTCCACGATCACGCCGCCGATGGAGGTGCCGTGACCGCCGATGTATTTGGTGGCCGAGTTGACGACGATGTCCACCCCGTGGTCAATGGGCCGGACGAGGCCAACGCCGATGGTGTTGTCCACGACCAGTGGGAGGCCGGCGTCGTGAGCGATTTTGGCCAGGGCGTCGAAGTCGGGCACGTCGAGCTTGGGGTTGCCGATGGTCTCGGCGTAGATGGCGCGAGTCTTCGGGGTGATGGCTTTGCGAAAAGCCTCGGGGCTGCGGGAGTCCACGAACTTCACTGTGCGCCCCAGCTTGGGCAGGGTGTAGTGGAAGAGTTGGTAGGTGCCGCCATAGAGATTGTTGGCGGAGACGATTTCGTCGCCGACCTGGGTGATGGCGAGCAGAGCGAAGGTGGTGGCGGCCTGCCCGGATGAGACCGCCAGCGCGCCGGTGCCGCCTTCGATTGCAGCGATGCGCTGCTCGAAGACATCGGTGGTGGGGTTCATGATGCGGGTGTAGATGTTGCCGAACTCCTTGAGGGCAAAAAGATTCGCGGCGTGGTCGGAGCTCTTGAAGACGTAGGAGGTCGTCTGGTAGATGGGCACCGCACGGGCGCCGGTGGTTGGGTCAGGCACCTGGCCGGCATGCAACGCCAGTGTGCTGATGTTAAGAGAGTTACTCATGGTCGTTGGTGGATGTTGATTGAATTTCGGCGGAGCAGGTCAGAATTCGTATTTGGTCGTGAGGCCCCAGACGCCGTTCGCTTCGTGGTTGAGGACTTGGCCGAAATGGCCGTAGCCGGCGGCGATGGTCCAGTGATTGTTGATGACGTAGGCGGCATCGATGGTCCACCAATCGCCAGAAGCGCCGACCAGGGTCTGGCCGCCGGCGGCGATGGGTTTGTAGTCGTTTGGCTGCTGGCGGTATTCGGCGGCGAGAATGAGCCGGTCCGTGAGGAACACGGCGATGTTGCCTTCAAACAAGAAGCTGTAGCCGGGAGTGAAGCCGACCAAACCCAGCTCGACGCCCCTGGTGGCGCGGCCGCCCGCTTCGATGAGGACGGGCCGGGGCAGGAAGGTGAGAAGCTTGGAGGCGTAGAGCGTAAAATCCACCGCGGTGTCGTCCGTAATGCCGGAGCTGGACAGGGCTCCGCCGAGTTGGCTATCGAGGCTGCTGTAGGTGCTGTTGTATTTGAAATGCGCGCCGGTCGTCAGGGCTGGAAGCCATTTCTGGTCGAACTCGTTCTCCTTGAGGATTTGGAGGCGGGCGCTGAAGTTGTACAGCGATACCGTTTGTTCATCGAGATTGACGCCGGTGGTGGCGAGAATGTCCTTCGGCAGATCGCCCAGGTCATAGCGGTCGTAGGCAAAGCCGAGTTCGAGCCGCTTCCAGGGTGACTCGGTCAGGGTGAATGCATCTAGATTCTGACCGTGGCCGATATCCACGTAGCTGAACCCGACGGACGGACGCCCGAGCGGCTCGCCGTCCCGGGGCGGATTGACGATGTAGGCCGAGAGGGTGGAGAAGATGCCGCCGTTGCCTTCGATCTGGTGCAGTGGAAGGGGAGGCGGTTTTTCGACCTTTGTCGGTGGGGAGTTGGTGGCCTCGTCCGCACTCGTGGCGCTGGGAGCGAGGGCCAGCAGGGCCGCAGCGAGGAGAGCTCCGAGGCGGGGTGTTGTGTTGTGGTGGGGTGATTCTTTTGCCGTTAGGTTCATGATGTCGTAGTCAGAAGTTGTGGCGAACTTCCGGGTGTCCGGTCGGTGCGGCCTGTAGCGGGATGTTGATGTGGCCTCCGGTGAGCCGGTCGGCAAAAGGGTTGTTCGACAAATAGCGACTTAACCAGTAGTCATTATGGGCAACAAAAAGAGAGTGCGGCAGAGCTGCGGCTGATAGCCGCCGGCTGGGCGTTCTACGAACTGACATTGGCGCTAATTTTTGCATCGAATCTCTACTATCTTGGTCGTATATTACATGATTCGGAAAGGTCGTCAACCCCCTTTTGAAATTTTTTTTCGAAGGGTGGTCAAATACCTTCGCCGCCGGTGAATCCGGGGGTGGAGACTTCGGGGCGGGCGACTGGCAGTCCCTGAGCAACGTCGGCCAAGGTGGCGTGGTCGAGGAGGCCGGCGACGTAGTTGCGGGCATTGAGAAAAACCCGGCGGAAGCGGCAGAGTGGTTCCTGCGAGCAGCGCCTGTAACCGTTTACGGAGACGCAGGCGATGGGTGCCAGGATGCCGTCGAAATGGCGGACGACCTCACCCATGGTGATTTTCTCGGGGGCCTTGGCGAGGACGTAGCCGCCACGCAAACCAGGTGCGCTGTCCACCCAGCCACGCTTCTTCATGGCGAGGAGGATTTGTTCGAGGAACTTCTTCGGGACGTCGTTGCGGCGGGAGAGTTCGCGGATGGGGATAGGTCCTCTACCGAAATGCTCGACTAGTGTAAAGATGGCGCGGAGCGCGTAATCGGTCTTCTTCGAAACTCGCATGAGTAAACACTACTTGTTCGGTCGTCATTCGTCAATTGATTGGAAGATTAGCGGACGCGATAGCGCAGCGGAACTCTTGGGCGTGAGGCCTGCTACTTTGCTTTTTAAGAATGAACAAGTGGGGCCTGAAGAGGCCAGAATCATGAAGGTGAATGCTATAGTTTAACTCATGGGATCGCCGGCAACGGCCAGCGCGGGCTGGTGGTGCGCAGAAGCAATTATCCCTTCAGATAAAAGAACAGCAAACAAGAACCTACGTGCAGTTTTCTACCGGCCTCTGTTTCCCTCATTTATTTGACCGCCCTGGTTATGGCCTCCAGCGCGGAATGGAGCCAGGCTCCGACTCCGGTGTCCTCTCCGGGGGTGCCCTATCGCACCATCCACGCTTCCGGTTAGCGGAATATGCCTTTCTTTAATCCCCATTACATTGATCGCCCGCCACCTCGACTAGCCTCCTCCAGCGCTTTGGAAACTTGAATTTATTTATGAATCTAACAACGCGCACAACACCCCGATATGATTCCCAACAGCGCTGGCACGCACCGTCCTGTTCGATCCAATCAGGATGTTCCTTCCGGATCTCAGCCTTGATCTCATTACGCATCCGCCAGTGCTCTGAACGGATGTGCTTGTGTAACCGCCAGTGGGCAAGGATTCGCCCGCAAAGCGGACAAACACGGACGGCTACCGAACTCGACACATTATGGTGTTGTTTCATGTTTCGGAATACTTCGCTGCTGGTTGCAGGTGGAATGCCTGGCGGGCTCGTCATGGCCTGCATATTCATTGTCGGAACGTGAGCGCGGCTTCGCCCGTGCTTCAGCCAGCGCCCGCCCTAGATAATCCAAGCTTCTTGCGAACCGGTCGGCAGTGCTGCCGCGCGTAGCTGAAAAATTGGAGATTTCCTCAACATGCAAATCCAATTCGACGGTTTCCTGCGAGCAGCCTCTTTCTTCCGCGCCGAGGCGACAAAGCCAGTTCACGACACTTTGATTCTCGGGCAAGCAGACCGCCCTCAGAATCCGAACTCCTCTTTCCGCAGCGGAAAGATAGAGCATGGTCAATAGGGCCCGCCCCAGTCCCTTGCGTTGCATCGCATCGATGACGGCAAAAGAGAACTCTGCAATTGCAGTCTGCTCTCCCATCCGAACGAATCGGGCTACGCCCAGGCCTGGAGCGGGGGTCTGCAAGCCGGCTACTGCCACCCACGCGACGTGATTGATCTGATCCACTTCGGTCAGGTAAGACAACTGCGCGTCTGACAGCCCGGGTGAGTATGCAAAGAACCTGCGATTTCGTGATAGAGGCGACATCGAACGAAAGCCCGTTCTGATATACTCACGATCACTCGGGGCAATCGGCCGCAGGATCACACCGGTGCCGTCCGCGAGCCGGAACGGCACCGAGACATCTCCGATGGATCTCAATCGCGGCGGCTCCTCATGGCAAGCACGCCGACCAAGAGGCCCACGCAAAAGGCAATTCCCATGGCTGGGTATGGATGGGCGCGAACTGCTTTGTCTGCCGTCTTGGCTGCCGCGACGGTCTTTTCTTCCAAGCGCTGGCACGCGCCTTTGGCCTTCTCGATCGCGTCTTCCAATTTCGCTCGAATGTTCGTCTTTTCGTTGTCTTCGGTTATCAAGGTATCCATAGCTTTTTGGTTTTACTGTGGTTTGTATCTACGTTTCGGCAATCGCCACGGGTCGCGCTCCGCCTGTTATATCGGAAGCCGCGGCGCAGCGGCGGTCGAAAAAATTACAATGGTGATGGGGTGCACGGAGTTCAGGATCCTGTGCCTGCGTGGAGAGTCGGATAGGTTTAGACGCGTTGCTTTCTTCAACCAGAGGTCCCCGAGCGAGGTTCCGTCGCAACGGCTGAGAGCGTTGCATCCAGAGCGCCGCCTTTCCCGGATCGACAAAATAGGACAAAAACACGCCGTCTTTTCTGGCTACCTTTTCAACAAGGTTGGCGTCCCGAACTTGCTCAGGGTGAACTACCAGGGCGACGCGGGCATCAGGGGGAACCTGGCCGGCAAATCCCTTGGCGAAGTCGAAAAGTTGCGCTGATGTGGGGACAAAGCGCAACCGGGTAAGGTCCACCATCATTCGGCTCCAGCGCCGGGCATTAAGCACTCCATGCGCTTCATATCGGGCCGCAGCGATATCCCGGGGCGGCATCTCGCCATCATAGGACAACAACACGCATCGTTCTTCTTCAAGCGGCTTTATGAAGTACGCCATTAAGCGCTCATAATCAGGATACGTGCCAAGACCAATAGCGCCGCAGAACATACAGCTTTCCAGTGACTTGCAGGCCAGCGACGTGGTTGGCGAGGGGTTCGATTTTTAGAACGCACGAAAATCCGTGCAGGCACGAGGGGAGAATTGCGAACCGGGAATCTGCATAAATGGCGCACCTGCAAGGCAAACAGCGCATTACCGGAATATGGCACAGAACATGTGTGTATTTTCGATGGCGGCCTGCTGCTAATCGTAAATTCGAGGTCACGCCTGGTCATTGGCTCAAGATGAAAGAGATAAGTTCAAACGAAACCTCTCATAACGGTAATAGTGGTTGGCCTCGCGCTCGCGTTCGAGCGATTACGCTGGCGCTGCTTGCGGTGGTGGGCATCTACCTGTGCTACCGCCTGGCCCAGCCTTGCATCCCGTCCCTGGTCTGGGCTGGCGCGCTGGCGTTAATCTTCACTCCCCTGCAGCGATGGTTTGAGGCAAAGGTGCGCAGGCCAAGTCTCGCGGCCGCGTTTTCCCTCATTATGATCGGGCTTCTCGTTGTGGTCCCGGCCACCTGGTTTGCCCAGAAGATTGCGGACCAAGCCACTTCGGTACCGGACCGCATCCATAAACAAATCGCCGCCGGGAAGTGGCACATGAGCGGCGAACATCATCCGCAACTTGCTCACATTGTCGATTGGGTGGAGCGGGAGGCTAGTTCACCGGAAAACGCCTCAAGGGCCGCGGCCTGGTTGAAGACCATGCTCTCGAGGCTGGTAAAGGAATCCGCCATGGCCGCCGTTCAGGTTTCCCTGACGTTGTATTTCTTGTTCTATTTTCTGCGCGACCGCGTGCGCGTCGTTCAAGCCATTCGCTCATTCTTGCCCTTGAGCGACAGCGAAACCGACACGCTTTTTCGCCGGGTCAATGATACGATCCATGCAATCTTGCGCGGCATGCTGGCCCTCTCGGCACTCCAAGGTATCTTGGGTGGGCTGATGTTCTGGGCGCTTGGCCTTCCTGTGCCCTGGTTCTGGGCGCTGGTTGCGGCGATATTCTCCTTTGTGCCGGTGATCGATACGTTTGTCCTTTGGCTGCCGGCCGCAGTCTATCTCGGCCTGGAGGGCAGGTGGGTAGAGGCTCTCGTGGTGGCTGCGCTGGGCAGTCTCCTGGTTCGTGCGATAGAGAATTTCCTTTATCCGGTCCTGGTGAAAGACCGACTAAAGGTCCCCTCCGAAAGCATCTTCGTCTCGCTCGTTGGCGGATTGGTCTTCTTTGGCTGGACGGGACTTGTGCTGGGCCCGGTCATCCTTACGACGACGAGCGCTCTCTTGAAAATCTGTTCTACACGTTTCGGTGAGCCCAAGTTGGGACCTCGCAGCCGGGATTGCCCAAAGCCCGACGCCACCAACTCCACCACTGCCGAACAGACCTTGGACGCGGCAGTTATTCCGAGTCAAGGGTAGGTCAGGCGGTAGAAGACGCTGTCGTTGTTCGCGTCGATCGGCAGGGTCAAGCTGTTCGTCGCAGCCGAATCCGGCACGTCGAACCAGTTGGTGCCTAAACCTGTAGCAAGGCTGTTCGTCTGCGCCTGCAATCTCCATCCAGTGTGATCCGATGGCCAGAAAAGCATCAAGGTGTCGTGGCCGTTTGCATACGAGACGCTCGGGGACACAGTCTGAACTACGCGCAAGACGCCACGGCTCAAGCTGTTTGTGTCCCAGGCCAGGTCAGCACTAAGCGCGGGCAGGTTTAAGGACGTGAATGAGCCTGCGATGACCCCAGCCTGGAACAACTGAAAACTGTCGCCGCCCTGTAATTCCGGACCAATGTTGGTCACGATTAGCGCCCCGCCGTAGCTGAGCGTGCCGCTGCTAACCATAAAGCGGTCCGAATTGGGCCCATTTGTGCGGTTCAGTTCCATCAGTGTTGTTCCATTCAGAATCGGGGCGGTCGAAAAGGTCAAGGTCGCGAGCGAAGGCCCGGGGGCTACCACCCCGTTGATGATCGCCAGACCATTGACCGTGCCAGCGCCTGTGAGCGTTTGCGCCGTCCCCAGGTTATAGCTTGCCCCCGAAACATCGAAAGTTGTTCCGGCCGAGACGTTGATGCTTGCAGAAGTGCGTATGGCGCCGCCGCTGCTCAAGGCCAGGGTGCCGCCGCTTATTGTCGTCGGGCCGGTGTAGGTACTCGCGCCAGTCAGCCTCACCGTGCCGTTCCCTATCTTGGTCAACCCGCCGTCTATCGCGTTGTCCCCACCGAGGGGATGTTGCATCGCCTGGCCGATGGTGACATTGAATCCCGCAGTATCAATGATCGCGCCGCCGTTGCGCACGTTGGCAGCACTGGTTACACCGGAGGCCATGAAGCTGGCATTGTTGCCTGCGGCTTTCAGGACGCCTCCGTTAAAGTTGAAGATCCGTGTGCCACTGGGTGATGAGGCTATAATTTGCGGTACCGTCAACGTGCCACCATTCAAGTTGTAGGTGCTGCTGCTGTTCGCCCCGCCTGCATAATTTAAGTCAAGGTTGCCGGCTCCACCGACGGCTATGCCAGCATCGCTGTAAAACGTCACCGCGCCGCCAAGCTGGTTAACCAGGTTGGGGCCCGTGTGATTGTTGCCGCGGGACATCTTAACCGATGTTCCATTCTCAAGGAGCAGATTTCCATTAGTGATATCCAATTCGCCCGAACCGTTGTCCCAATAGCCAATCATAAGCCACTTAGCGGCATTGGGACCGACGATCAAATCTCCTCCGTTTAGCGCCAACCTGCCCAGACCGCTGCCGGCAAACTGCAGTATCACGTCGTTCGTGCATATGACGGTGCTGCCGCTGTTCAAGATGAGGGTGCCCGACACTGAATTGTCAAGGTAGTTCCCTCGAGCCAAAGTAAGAGACCCCACCCGCAGGGCCGAATCGGACAGGGTGGCGGTGCCTGTGGCGTTGTATTGGGTTCCGTTCTGGTCTGATCCGCCGACCTGGAGCTCTCCACCTATGGCCAGAGTGCCACCTGTCAGTGCCAGATTGCCGCTTCCAGTGCGATAACCAACGATAGAAACACCGCTCCCAAAAGTGGTGGAGCCGCCGGTGATGTTCACGGAGCCTGCATTGACCTTAAGCCCCCCGCCAACCACGTTCACCCCGTTCACGGCGAGTATGCCATTGCCGGTCTTGGTGAAACCGTAGGTACCTGCTAAGGGCGTGGAGATTGTCGCCGTGTTCTGCTTGACGGCGATCGTCGGCACGTTGGGGGAGCCGCCATCGAGCGTCAGAGTGTTTGCCCCGGCCAACGTCCAATTCTGCGAGCCGACGGTGTCGCCGAACCTCAATCCGCCAATCGTTCGCGCGTTATCGAGTGTCACGGTTCGATCCGCGGTGATGTCGATCGTGCTGAAATCCGCAAAGCGACTAACTCCGTTGGCGATCAACCCGCCGCTCCAGTTGTTGGTGTCGCCCCATGTGCCACTGGCGTCATTCGTCCAGACGCCGCTGGCGTAGGTCGGGTAGAGCAGGCTGCTGTACAGCATTGAGATTTGGGCGGGACTCATGGCGTAATCCGCAATTTCCACCGCTTCGAGGCTGCCATTGAACAGTGGGTCGGGGAATTGGCTCTTACCGAGATAGTTCCTGGTCGGACTAAAAGCCGAGGGCGCAATCGAGAAACCCGTTGACGCGCCGGACTGCGCACCGTTGACGTAAAGAACTGCGGTGTTGCCATTGAGAGTGACGGCAACATGCTGCCACGAACCAGTGGATAACGTGGCAGCCCGTTCGAGGATTTGCTCGCCGTTGCCGTTGTTGATCGCGAAGCGCAACGTGCCGTTCCCCGAACGCGGGGTCAGGAAGAGGTAGTGCGACGTGTCGTTGCCAAAATCAAAAATGCGCTGCCAATTGCCGCCACCATTCCAATTGACCCAGGCCGCGAAAGTGAAGGCGCTACCCCTGGCGATGTTGGCCGGCAGTTGCACGTAACTGTTTGCCCCGTCCAGTATTATTGCCTGTGCCTGGCCGGTGTGTCCGGTGGTGTAAGACGGCGCGCCCACCGCCATGCCGTTGTTGTAATACCCGGAGCTGTCCCAGGTGTTGGTGGCGAAAACAAATCGGGCAATAGACCGCGTCCCATTGTCGGGCATGGCCTGCAGGCAGGAGAGGCCGGAAACCTTGTCTCGATAGGTCGTGCCAGCGCTCGTCAGGACACCATTGGTCGTCACGGCCCGAACGTCCTCCACCCAGTTGTAAATGGCGTACCGTTCCACGAACGGCGCGTTTTCCAACATGTCAGTCATGGCGGAGATGCAGGCCTGCTGCTGGGCATACGTCGGCGGCGGCCACGGATTGTTGTCCGTCCAGTTGGCGCCGTTGTTCCATTCTGTGACCCAAATCGGGCGATGAGTATTATTCCAAATGTCCTCGAGGAAATTATACATTTGGGATGCCGCGCCCGCCGGATCGGCGGGATTTGCCCCCCAGTAATAATGCACCGCCACGAAATCGACCCGCAAACCAGCAGCGTCGGCTTGTTGGACAAAGGGATACAGCCAGCTATACCGTCCGCCATCCGTGGTGGCTGGCGACCCGACGCGCAAACCGGTCGCGAGCAAATCGCCCCAGGCGGAAATCGCAGTGCTCACGGGCAGATTTGCCTGGCTAGAATTGTCGGGCTCGTTGTAACCGAGCAGGGTGTTGATTCCCAGCCCGCGCCAATTCTGCCCGAGCCCGGGCCAATACTGAGTCTGCCGGATTGCGATGTATTCCAAGTCCCGCGAGGAGCTTGAACTGATGTTCCAGTTATACCACCAGCCCAGGTTCAGCAGGCTGAGTCCAGGGTCGCCGGCGGTGCCTTTCTTGGGTGTCCAACGCCGGGGCGTAACGTAAATGAACTGCACTTGCTTGTCCAAAGTGGCCGGCAGCACGCCGATTTCCAGGTCCCCGTCCTGCGCGACGTAGCATTTGCTGTAGTTCGCACCGTTCGCAGATTGCGCGAGGACAACCTGGTAGCCGCGTTTCAACTTGAACGAACTGACGTTGGCGTACCCGGTGCCCGTGTAGTAAGTCCACTGGCTGTACGCCGTAGAGGTGCCCCCAAACTGAGGTTGGCTGAAAACCGTCAATGGCTGAAAGGACGGAGCTTGAGGAATGACGATCGCCCCTGCTTGTCCGTATTGCACGACGCGCGCGTTGGCGTCAGCCATGGCTGACGCGCCGCTCACCTTCACTTGAGCCAGATACGAGGAAGCGGCTATCGAGGGTTCGACGGCTGGCAGAAACAGCCATGCATCGGAGGAATTCAAATTGATCGTGCAGCCAGAGAGCGGGGTCGAGGCATTCGTCACCCACAGCTCGCACCTGCCGCTCATGTTAACGGTGACATTCGTCAACGAGGCATATTTTTGAACTCCTGCGGAGAAAGTTATAGTCTGGGCACCCGCGCTCAGGGGCAGCCAAGAAAGGATCAGCAGGACAAAGAGGTTCGCCCGCACCAGGGCCGCGCCTTTCGAGATGTCCAAGATCATCAGGGTGAAGGTTATCGCTGGGGTCGGGCACTGCCAAGGCCGGTTCGTGATGGCGTCAGTTGGGCCACCGGTCGTTTAGAAGGCCGGAGGGCCGTCACATTGGGCCCAAGTGAGGTAACCGGCGAATCCGAGCACTGATGCCGAGCAAACGTCGGCAACTGGAGTTGCTGACTTGTCCTTGAAGCCGGGCAAGTAGCATTCGAGAGGATATGTCACCGCCGTAAGCAATGCCGTGACCGGAATCACTTGGTTTTCAGGCAGATCGCCAGAGGTTCCGTGGTCCGGACCAGGGCCTCATCCCCCTTTTGAATGTTCTCCAGTGTGTCGGGCAGCGAAAACTTGTATTCCTTCGTGCGGCCATCCTCATATTCCAGTTTGAGCAGGCGATAGCTGCGGTCCACGTTGAGAACCTTCGCTCGAGCATCCGTGGTTTGAAGCACCACGCTCGCCGCTTGGCCGCTGGGGGACGTGCCGGTGGTGACTGTGGTTCCTGTCCCCGGGCCGGGAGGCGTGCCGTTCTTGCACAGGAAAACGGTTACCCTATCAGTCAGGGTAACGTTCACCCTGGCGCCGACGTGAATCTGGTTCAGGTTGTCGACCTGCGGGGCTATCTTGCATCGCATCGTGGCGCCGCTCGAGGAGCGCAGGGCCAGTTCGCTTTTTCCCGGCACCAGCTCTGCCACGACCGCCTTTCTATGGGAGGTCTCGACGACAGTCCTGCCGCCCGTAAGCGCTGGGGTGGTTTGAGCCGCCAGCGGGTTCGGCGGGGTTCTACACCCGGTTATTGCCAGCAACGCTGCGGGGACGAACGTCGCAGCCAAATGCTTTATTGGGTTGGTTTTCATAATCTGGTCCACCTGACACGTCCTGTACTGGACGATTTAGAACTTGAACTCGACGTCGGCCCCGACGCTCCAGCCGTCAAAATTGGGGCCCCAAAGGTAAGAACCGCCCAGGCCAATCCACTTGACCTTCCATAGTTTGCCAAGGAAATCCAACACCAGGCGGCCATGAATTTCATTCACGTGGTCGGCGTTCAGGCCGGTCTTGAGGTCCCCATAAAGATCGGTGCGGCTGAAAAAACCGCCGGTGCGCAATTCGTGCCCGAAGAGTTGCTTCCCCAGCGGGATATCCACGTCCAGCATGTTCTTCCAGGCCTCCGAATCGCCGTTGATGCGCAGGTTCGGGTTGGACGTGTGGAAGCTTTCAGTGTGGAAGTACGCAAATTCCGAGGAGAGCGTGAAGACGGTGCGTCGCCAGCTCTGGACGTACCTCAGGTTGGCGGCGGGCCGAATGGTCCAGGTATCGGCGTTCCAGTTGACCAGTCCTGCGGCCTCGGCTTGGGGAAGAAGGCCTATGCTGCCGGGATTGCGGGCTGTGTAATCGTTTTCCGTGTGCCCGTACATTCCCATTACGGTGGGCGCCAGGCTCAGGTGGTCGTTGAACCAGAAGCGCGCCCCGCCGCCAAACTCAATGGCGAAGGTCTTGTTTTCGCTGGTATCGCCAGTCAGGATTCCAGTTGTGAAGTCGGTCTTGGCGTCGGCATAACCCATCTCGCCTTGCAGCACGGGCTGCCAGCCAAGCCCCAGCAGGCCCAACGGCTTTGGGTCCCCGACATCGCCGGCGCCACCGAACTTGGACAGGTTCAGATCCGTGTGTTCGGGGCCGCCGGAAGTGCTGAAGGAGGCGCCCGAAGCTCCGTAGTCTCCCCCCAGAACCGTGAGCGCCTCGACTCGCCTGCCCAGCCCGCTCCGGTACTCGGCGATCTGCTCGGGGGTTAACTGGCCCGCCGCCGGCCCGGGTGCGAGGGCTAGCAAGCCCACGGCAGCGGAATGAAGAAAGCATCGATAAACGGAATTGCGCGCTCTCATGGTGGGTTGTTCCCGAGAATGTCGCTCGCGTGCCTTGTTGAAAGCCGGGAGCGCGAGAGCGCTTGGCTGGCACCAGAGCTGTTTAAATAGGTGAAGGGTCGGCACATTTGGCCCACACGAGGTAACCGGCGAATACGAGGGCAGCGAAACTGAACACGACAAATATCCAGAGTGCGAGCATTTCCCAATGCGAACGGTCGCTGCCTTCTAAGCCAGATCTGATTGCACAATTGGCGTTTGAGATAAGCCACGAATCGGATCGAAAGCGCACGTCGGTGCGATTGACCAGGTTATGAAATGCCTGGCTTCTTGTGTCATTCCGTTGCTTCCCGCCCGGAGGGGAAGCGTCGCACGCGGCGGGCACGTGCGCTTTCGAAATCTGTGTTCTTGAGCTCATGTCACCGGCGCATCGCCTTGCCCTGGCATGATGGCTGCGATTTCGCATATTCTACGACGCTGGCGCAAAAGGCCATTTGTGCGTGTTGAGGTTTTCAGTTCATGAGTCAATCGAGCCGAAAGATCGTTCTCTGATCCACCGAGTTTGGCGGCCCCCTGAGGGTGGTAAAGTAACGCGAACTCTTCGTCCAACCGTATCAGGAAGCGCCTGTGCCCATCCACCAGCACTCTCTCTCTATGGAACTGCGCAAAGAAGTACTTCCAAACCCAGCAAGGAAGCAGCCATGCCCAGCCTTTCATGCGTCCTCCGCAGGGTAATCTCTGGCTTTCAACTCAAAGCATGTTTCCATTCCTTCCATAATGCGCCGAAAAGGTTGCGAGGTTCGCCATGTTTTCTGTGAGTGCGCTCACGGCGTTCATGGAACTGACCGGCCATAGTTCATTTGGTCTGAGAGAAGAGCAGCATAACCCGCGACCCTTTTGGGGTCGCGAGGCTCCACTTTGCTTCCTCGGGTGTTTGGGGGGCAATCATTCCATCGCAGGTCTGGTCAAAACTCGGTTTCCCATCCACCAGCACGACGTAGCGATGCGTCCGGTTACCCTCGATGTTGTTCAGCAAGAGCTGCCAGGTTCTGGTCGGAGGATCATAACTCAGGGGGAGCTTGCGCCACCCGCTGAAAGAGCCGACGACCTCGACGGTGGTCGGTTGGGCCGTTTGTCCGGCTGGAACCGGCCAACGGAAGATTCTCGTGAAGCCGGCCTGCCCCTTTCGGGTTTCAGACTCGGAAAGGTGCGGGAGGGCCGGCGCGAACCTGAGTGCGGCCGGGCTGGTCCTGGGCCTGTGGTTGTTCTCAATGTAGTTGGTGATGCTATCGATCATAAATTCGTGGACGACTCGTTGTTGTCGCTGTGGGCCAGTGTGTGGCTGCGCCCTTTGGCAGAGTAGAGAGAAACCAGACGGGCAATCATGACACCGACAAACATCGTGCCGGTCATCGCTTCAATCATCGCCAGCATCCGCGCTACATCCGCCACCGGGGTGATATCGCCATACCCGACAGTCATCAGGGTAGTAAAACTGAAATAGATGGCGGTGAAGCCGCTCATCACCGACGTCGCCCCCAGGCGAGTGTTGAACGAGAACGCGTTGGGACTGATTTGCGCTATGAATGTATAGGCCAGTCCCCAGATGAGCCCCAGGATTAGATAGATAGAGATCCCGGCGCAAAGCACGTTCGCATCGACTCTCCTGGCCCGCAGGATAAAACTCAGCAGCGACGCTATGACGACCGCCAGGAATGCGATTGCCGGCAGGATAAACGTGAACGTGGGGCATTTTTGAGGCCAGATTTGGTTCAGCCATATTGTCGCGAGCGGCAAGCTCACCAGCGCGAAGGCCAGTCTGCGACACGAACCAGTGGCAATTACGCCCGTGCACATCACCAGGGTGAACAACACGGAACTGTAGAGCTGGCCGTTCTTTACCCCCTCCACGAAAGGTGAGGCAACAAGCATGAGTACCAGAGCCGCGAGGAACCCTATCGCCGATACCCGCAATCGCTTTATCGGCGCCCTGCCCGCGCGTGATCGCCGGTTGGCCTCAGTCGTGAAGGCGGATTGACCCCCCATTTCAGGTTCAAGAGGAGCGTCCTTGTCGCGGCAGAGTGCTGTCGAAGGGTAATCGCACCGATTCTCCCACTCGGGCAAACTCGTCACTACCGTTCGGGTGGACTCACGCACACGTCACCCCCATCGCCAGTCCGGTTCGTGACCCGAAAGCGGCCCGGACGGGTTCGTGCTCATCCAGTTCGTACGCGCGGTATGAGCAACGCGTGATGCGGCAACCGCATACTCGGAAATCGCGGCTCGCCGTGATCGGGTGGGGAAAACTGAACTCACTGTTCAGCCGGAGCAACCCGGGTCTGACTGGCGTTTCGAAGCCGGAGTGGAATTTGATATTTTTTCGTTCTTTCATCCCGCAATCGAGCCCCTTCAATCACACCGCATGCCAACCCCTCAACCAGCACACAACCCGTCGCTCTTCAGGAACTTGTGGCCGGAGTTCTCAACCCGGGAATGCGCTCGGTTTTTCGAACGTACGAAAATTCACAAGGGAACAAGCGGCGTTGGAACTTCTGCAACTGGCGCACTCGCAACAGAAACGGCGCATTACCGGACGTGGCACGAAAGATGTGTGGGCCTAAGAAATATGAAGCTGAATCATCACCGTTCCAATTCTGAGGGCGCTTGAGCCTCACGCGAGAAATATGAAAGATCTAAACGAGTTTGATCCTTGCCCGCCTTCGGAAGCGCCCTTGGGGAGCGCGCGTGAAACCTCGCCGGCCTATAACTGCGTGGCCCTCTACCTGCGGGATATTTGCCGAGCCAAGCTGCTCACCCGCGAGGAAGAAATCGAACTCGCGGGTCGCATCAAGAAAGGGGATCGGGAAGCTCGCGAGCAACTGATCAAGTCCAACCTCCGGTTGGTCGTCAGGATTGCGCGGGCTTATGAAGGGCTGGGGCTGCCACTGCTGGACCTGATCAGCGAAGGCAACATTGGGTTGCTGAGGGCCGTCGATCGGTTTGATCCGTACAAAGGGGCAAAGTTTTCTGCCTACAGCGCCTTCTGGATTAGGCAAGCGATCACCCAAGCCTTAGCTAGCCAGTCCAAAACCATACGACTGCCTGTTCACGTGGTGAGTAAGCTCAGCAAAATGCATCGGGCGGCTTCGCGCCTGGAGGACACATTAGGTCGTGAGCCAACGGACGACGAACTGGCCGCGGAAGTGGGGACCACCCCAAGGCGGATAATCCAGATGCGAGTAGCAGCCATTCGTCCGGCCTCGCTCGATGCACAGTTTGATGGGGAGGAAATTGGCAGCTACGCCGACACTGTCGCGGATGAGAAAGCCGAATTGCCATACGACACGCTGGATGGCATGGCACGCACGCTCATGGTGCGGGATGTCGTTCAGACCCTGGATCAACGGGAGCAGGCCATCCTGAGGTTGCGTTTTGGTTTGAACGAGGAGTTGCCAAAGACGTTGGATGAGGTCGGGGAGGAGCTTGGGCTTTCCAGCGAGCGCGTGCGCCAAGTGCAAAATGCCGCCCTGAAGAAGGTCCGCTGCAGAATAAAGAACTTGGAGCTCCAGAGCCTTTCACCAGCCCAACTAAGATCGGGAAAATGCCAATTGCGATTATGAGCTTAAAGAGTTTTTGGGAACGACACCGAACGCATCGCTGGCCAGGAACAGCCTCCCTGCCGTATAAGCCAGCAACGCCGAAGCCATTCAAACCGCTGACGCGTCAGCAATCCATAGCGATTCTGGATGACACGGTCCAGTGGCTCATGGATGAAGCCAGGGCCACGCTGGAAATGCCCGACGGTCCCTTGAAGCAGTGGCGTAAGGCCGAATTGCGCGCACGCGACCAATCCCTATTTCGTGATTTTCGGCGGCTGACTGGGAACCAAGAGAGTTGAGATGAAAAATCTGTTCTCGATGCGAGAACGTGTTCGCCCACTATGAAAAAACGCGAGAATCCAAACATACAAACCGCGATTGCCGCTGACTACCGGTGTGGTGCTGACGGGCTGGAGCCAGGGTGCCAGTCATTTCATCTCGTGGTGAATTGAGAGCCATGGAAGCGCTTTCGAATACAACACGATTTTTCGGGTCATTCAGTTTTTTGACCCCGGCCGGAGCCGACGAGTCGCTCCGTTCCATCCTGCCATTTAGCTCCTTACGTTCTATCCCGCCCGCTGGCACACGCTGTGCATATAGCACAATCATGTTGAATAATGCCGAAAACTTGAACCCTCAGAATGAGGCGCTGCCTCTGGTTGCAGCCAAGGATTTCAAGGCGGAAGTTCTGGAGGCAGAGCAACCGGTGCTCGTGGAGTTCTGGGCGCCCTGGAGCCGGGCGTGCCAGGCCTTCGATTCCGTGCTTCAAGAACTCGCCAGCGCCTCCGCCGGAAGGCTCAGAGTGGTCAAGGTTGATGCCGATGATAGTCTGGACTTGAGTCTTTGGTACGACATTCAATCGGTTCCCACTCTCCTCTACTTCGTGCGGGGAAAGCTTAGCCTGCGCATCGTCGGCACCGCGACCAGGGAGGCCATTCTGGCCAAACTCGAACCCCTTTCCATGTAGCCCTATGAAGACAGAACCCAACGGCACGGTCCGCCAGAAGTGCCCGGTTTGCGACCATCCTATTGGAGAGAACTGCTTCTGCAAAATCCACCGCGAGGAGGCAGGAACAATAATGCTCTGCTGTCCCTCATGCGCGATTCAATACCTTGACTCGGCGCGGCCTCCCGCCGACAGCCACGAAGCGGAACTGCGGGCCTCTGAGAAAACCACGCGCTTTTTCATCGGAGAAGACAAACCCTGGTCATGAATAACTGCGAGCTTAACATAGCTGAAAGGAAGCCAACCAGAATCAAAACCCTCGTGGTGGATGATTCCCCTTTGATGTTGAAGATCCTGGTCCAAATCCTGGAAGAAGTCGGCGACTTCGATCTCGTTGGCACGGCAAGCGATGGATGTCAGGGCCTTCGTTACGTGTCGTTGTTGTCTCCTGAGTTGGTCCTGATGGATGTCCACATGCCGCGTTTGAGTGGCATACAAGCTGCCCGATGTATCAAAGAACGTGCGCACCCGGCCGTGGTGATAATCGTCACGTCGGATGACAGTACAAGTATGAAAACGATGGCTGCGGAAGCGGGGGCTGACGGTTTCGTCGTTAAAGACGGCAACCTGCGTGCCCGCTTGATCACCGCCCTCCAGGACCTGTTCGGTCCATCCGGCGCAAGGCAACAGAAAAGGAGAACCAATGTGATGGTGACCTGCGCCTCCCCGAACAAGACCTCGGGAAATAGCCACCAGAACTGCTCCACCACTCCTGACGAGACCACGGCCCGATGCAGAAAATCATTTTTGGAAGCGCACAGGGCCTGTAAGCGGGATGCGTGTCTGGGATCCACCACGCTCTTATCCGTTGCCTCCGCCGGCCCGTCGCCCGCAACCGCCAACGCTTCGTGTAACTGTGCGCTTCCTCACGATTTCAGCCCGCTAGAAAGGCGAGCCCGAAAACACGCGACATCATGACAACAAAACGACCCTTAAGCCTATGCTCCCAGTAATGGTTGGCACACTCATTCTGGCCCTGACTTATGGCGCATTTTGGCACAACCAGCCGGCCAGGGGGCAAAAGCAGGAACGAGAGCACGACGATTCCCGGCTCGAGCCCCTGCGCACCTGCTACCGAATGTCACCAATTCAGGTTCTTGGTCAGGACGCGCGACTCGACGGCGGATGCTCAACTCCATGAACTGCGAAACGATAACTATGAAAGACCTCGACAACCAGCCAACCCCCTCCCGGCCAATCACAATAGGGCGCATCTTTCGCCGTCGCTGGGCCGTTCCTTCGACGCTCGCTGCCGTCAGCGGTCCGTTCCTCGCACTGCTCGGAATGTCCGTTGCGCAGCAGGCAGTCGCGGACGAGGCACCGGCGGATCGTTCAAGTACCCTGACCGAACCCAAGCGCCAGTGGACGGCTGGCGTTCGCTGGGAAAACGACGCATTCGGTGGCACGGATAAATTTTACACCGACGGAGTTGCCTTGGGGGTATCGCATACTGGGCCGAGTTGGATGGACCCGGCGGGGAACTTCCTGCCCTGGGGCGAGGGAAGGCGCACCGTGACCTACGACGTTGCGCAAGCAATGTTCACTCCCTCAAACAAGGACCTTAACCCGCCCGACCCGACTGATCGTCCCTATGCTGGAATTCTCGCGTTTGGTCTTACGTTGCACGTGGAGAAAACGAACTCTTATCACGGGTTAAAGTTCGTGACAGGGGTTGTCGGCCCTGCGTCAGGAGCGAAAGAAACCCAGGATGCAGTCCATGAGCTCATCGGCAACGGCAAGTCGCAAGGTTGGGATTACCAATTACACAACGAGCCGATTTTCAATTTTGCCTACGAATACCGGCACAGGTTCCAGCTTGTGGGTGAGCGCGAAGGGTGGTCTGCCGAAGCACTCCCTATCGGGGGCGGTTGGTTAGGGAACATGCTGATCCAGGCGCAGGGCGGGGCGCTGTTGCGGGCAGGCTACCATATGCCGAATGATTTCGGCCCTTCGCTGGTGCGCGATATGGGGTTCATGCCGCCGCCACGGCGGGATCCGTCGAGCCGATCCTCCGATTGGGGATTCTCCGTCTACGCGGGCGCGTTTGGCAACCTGGTGCTGCGAGACATCTCGCTCGACGGAAATACGTTCCAGGACAGTCCGAGCGTGGACAAAAAGTACTTCGTTCCTATGGCTACTGTGGGCGCGAGTGTGGGCAATCGGCGCTTCCAGGCTTCATTCTCCTACATCTTCCTGGGCCAGGAATTCGAGGGCCAGGACCAAAGGGAAAAATTCGGCACGATTTGCTTCAGCTACCTTTTCTAAGTCACGCGGCACAAGTTGTGACAGCGGCAAGAATCAAGAGGACCGAGCATTGAAAACACCCGGAAATGAAAACCCGCGACAGGCAGCCCAGGCGTCCACGCTCCACACCCCGGTCTTACCAAGGCTTCCGGCGAAGATCCGCCACCTGTTGATGGCGGCATATGCTTCGCACGGCGGTTTTGAGCACATGACCCTCGAAGACTGGCGTGACGCAGAGCAACAACTCATACAAAGGCTCCAAAATGAAAATCACCAACATCGGCCGTAACGACAATCACTTGATAGCTTCGTTGAACGCCGTTCCCACATGCCAACGGCGGGAAGCGGACACCGACTGGTTTCCAGCCGTGGACGTCAACGAGACCGAGCAAGAGTATGTGTTCGACGTGGACCTGCCCGGTCTGATGCCCGAGGAGGTCCAGTTGGAGGTAGATAGCGCCGCGATTTCGATTAGCGGGAAACGGTTGCCCCGGTCTCCGAGCGGCCGATGTCTGCGGCTCGAGCGCCCCGCAGGAGCATTTATTCGCCGTTTTCCATTGCCTTCGAATACGACGGGTGAAATCTACGGCTCTTTTGCTGATGGAGTTCTGGAGTTAAGAGTGCCCAAGGCCCGACTTGGGAGTAACGGGCGCCTAACCCAAGAAATGGCTCCCGAACCTGCGGAGGTCGCGGCATGACCTCGCCCCCACTTGACCTGATTCCGCGGAGCCAATCGTGACAACCTCCTCCATCCCGAATCTGTTCGTTGAACAGGCGTCGCCTGGAGCCCTGCTGGCCCGAGTGTCGGGTAACTGGCGACAGCAGTCCACGCTTCCGGCAGTGGAGCTTGTTCGAGAGGCTTTAATTAAGGAACCGTCCGTGAAGTCCGTCGCGTTCGACACGACTGACCTAACCGGCTGGGACTCGCGGTTTGTAGCGCTCATCAGCCAGTGCATAGGGATGGCGCGCGGGCGCGACATTGATGTCCGCTATGACGGGCTGCCGGAGGGCGTGCAACGATTGCTGCGTCTGGTTCAGGCTGTGCCCGAAAAGGCCGATGCTCATCGCATTTTTGTCAGAACTTCCTTCTTCCGAAGGGTGGGTGAGCGGATGATCCAAGGATGGGAGGGCATATTGGGACTTTTCACCTTTTTGGGCCAGAGTCTCATAGCACTGGCGAACCTGCTCCGGCGTCGCGCGCAGTGTCGCTGGGTAGACGTCGTTGAGGTCATGCAACAGACCGGCCCCCAGGCGTTGGGAATTGTGGCCATGATCAATTTTCTGGTGGGTCTCATTCTGGCCTTCGTGGGCGCCGTTGAGCTGGTACGGTTCGGTGCCTCGATCTATGTGGCCGACTTAGTTGGCATCGCCACAGTGCGGGAAATGGGGTGTATTATGACTGGCATCATCCTGTGCGGTCGCACAGGTGCAGCGTTTGCCGCGCAGCTCGGGACAATGAAGGTAAACGAGGAAATCAGTGCGTTGCAAACCTTTGGTCTTTCGCCCATCGAGTTCCTGGTTCTGCCAAGAATGATCGCGATGGTCCTAATGATGCCCTTTCTATGTGTGTTTGCCGATCTGATCAGCATTGCAGGCGGATATCTCGTGTCGGTCAGCATGCTGGATGTCAGCTCAACGGAGTACATCAACCGCACCATTCAGGCCATCGAACTCAAGGGCTTCCTCTTGGGAATCGTCAAAGGAACCTTCTTTGGCCTCCTCGTGGCCTATACAGGCTGCCTCCGCGGAATGCAGAGCGGCCATACTGCCGCTGCCGTGGGACAGGCCACCACGCGCGCGGTGGTGTCGGGGATTTCCGCCATCATCGCCTCCGACGGCATCTTCGCGGTGCTCTGCAACGCATTGCGGATCTGAACCCGGCCATGAACACAGAGGATGTCAAAATCGAGATCAAGAACCTGGGCATGGCCTACGGTCCCTACGTGGTAATGCGCGATGTCAGCGCCCGGGTCAAACGCGGTTCGATCTTCGTCATCATGGGCGAAAGTGGCTCGGGCAAAAGCACGCTGCTGCGAGCGATGATCGGCCTTCAGCCGCCTGCTCAGGGCGACATCTCCTACGGCGGCCAAAGTTTTTGGGGCTCGGACGAGGAGACCCGGAATGCCCAGGTACGGAAGTTCGGTGTGCTCTTTCAAAGCGCCGCGCTCTGGAGCTCCATGACGTTGGCGGAGAACATCGATCTCCCACTCGCTCAATATACCGATTGGCCGCAGGCCGACCGGCGAGAGGTCGTCCGGCTCAAGCTGGCGTTGGTGGGCTTAAGCGGCTTTGAGGATTATTATCCGGCAGAAATCTCCGGCGGCATGCGTAAGCGAGCCGGACTTGCTCGCGCCATGGCGCTGGATCCGGAAATCCTGTTTTTTGATGAACCGTCGGCCGGACTGGACCCCGTCCTTTCGCGCAACCTGGACCAGTTGATTCTGGAACTGCGCGACACCCTGGGCGCAACGATCGTGGTTGTGACTCACGAATTGGCCAGCATTTTCACCATCGCCGACGACTCGATGTTCCTCGATGCCGAATCGCGGACCGTAAGAGCCCAGGGCAATCCCTCGGAACTGCGCGACCATTGCCCTGACCCTAAGATCAGGACTTTCCTCACTCGCGGTGAATTCGCTATGCGGGGTACGACACAATGAAAGCAACGAATCCAACGGCTCTCGGCATGTTCCTCGTGATTGGCCTGGCATTGGGCGTCGCCGGGGTGCTCATCTTCAGTTCCGGCCACTTTTTCCACCAGCAGCAAAAGTCCATCCTTTACTTCGACGGCTCGCTCAAAGGTTTGAATCCTGGCGCCCCCGTCAAATTCCGAGGTGTGACCATAGGCAAGGTGGACCAGATCCTGATCCACCACAATCAATCCAGCGACGACTTTGCAATGCCGGTAATAGTCGCGATTGACAACAAGCTTCTCCAATCCAGGTCCGATAAGGCGCTTCCGATCAGCAGCCAGGCGTACTTAAATGAAAACATCCGTCGTGGCTTTCGTGGCCGCTTGGATGCTGAGAGCCTGGTCACCGGAGTCCTTTACATAAGTCTGGACATTATACCCGATGCGCCCGCTCCCGTATTCCATCAAGCCAGTCCTCGGTACATGGAGATCCCGACTATTCCCAGCCAGGTGCAGCGGCTCATGGACCACCTCGAACAGCTCGATCTGCCTGGCATCTCCGCGAAGCTGAGTTCCTTGCTAAGTCGTTTGGATACCAGCCTCGGGAGTCTGAACCTTCCTCAGATTAATGCCGGAGTGACTAACCTGCTCGGAGCAGCAAATCAACTTCTCGCCACACCGGACCTGACCAACTCCGTTGTCGCCCTCCGACGGACCCTCAACCGTGCCGAGACACTGTTGGCGAGAATTGATGGGCGCGTGGACCCGCTAGCGGACAACGTCACGAACACCCTGTTTGAAGCGCAGACCACACTGGTCAAGATTCGCGGCGCCGCGCAGAACCTCTCCGATTTGCTGGGCCCGGACAACTCCTTCGGCTCCGACCTTACGCTGGCGCTGGAACAACTAGGTAACGCCGGCCGTTCTGTCGCCGACCTCGCCGAATTCCTCAAACGTAACCCGGACGCCTTAATAGCTGGAAGAAAGCCACCGAAATAATAACTATGAAAGGGTCCAGACACCTCCAGGTTTTGGTAATGACGTGCGGCCTCAGCTTGATTGCTGGCGGATGCGTGATAAAGCCCGCACGAGTACCCACGCGACACTTCGTTCTAACGCCGATCCCGGTTTCCGATCATGCAGCGGTTGACGCGCAGCCGCCAGCCGTTGAAGTCGGTTTTGTGAAAATGCCTTCCAGTCTGCTGCGGGATTCCATGGCGGCTCGCAAGGGAGACAACGAATTGCAGTACCTCGAAACCGCTCTCTGGGCCGAGCGGTTGGACCAGTCCTTCCGGCGAACTCTGGCCCAAAACCTTTCCGTCCTGCTGGCGTCAGACCGGGCTTATCTCACCTCTGAGGGACCTGCCCCGGCGGTACTGCGAGCGTCCGTCGATGTTCAACAATTCGATGTGGACACTGAAGGGCGGGGAACTCTGCTCGTGGCTTGGCGGCTCACCGCCGTTGGCTCGGATAAGCCGATGAAGACCGGCCAAGCCCGCTTGACACGCTTTGGCCCGTCTCCCCGCGGGAAACCCGAGGTCATCGCCACAACCTTGAGCGCCCTGGCCGCGGATTTCAGTGAAGAACTGGCGCAAGCGCTCCGTCAGCCCGCCATGGCCAAGGAATGAAACTGCTTCGCCATCCTTGTCGCTAAGGGAACGTACAAGGTTCTTCCTTGATCCAAAGTTGGCTTTCCGGTTCCAGTATCCTACTTTATTACCTGGCCTTTGTTGGGTTGACTGGCAGCGGGGTCCGTCAGTTTCCAACTTTATTCCTTTTGAAGAATTTTCACATGTCCTGAAAGGCAAGGGTTTAGCCTCGCTTTGAGTTTCCAAGTTTATTACCTGAGTACAGGAGAATTGTAGTCGGACAAAACTGTTCTGAACCGAACAATAAAGTCTTGAACTGGCCAATAAACTCCTGAACGGTCCCCGATCGCATTCGCAACCATTTGGGCTGCATGGGCCTGGGATCTTTCTGTCGCACGCAGCCGAGCGACGCGGCAGGCCTTATAGGCCCGCCACGCCGTTCAGCGCCAGCTAGCCTGGAAGACCCTGCTCCTTGGACACGCTCTTTGGGCAACGGCGGCTTGGGCGTGGTGGCTGTGGATTTTGCCCTGGCAGGTCGTCCGGTTCTTGCTCAGGCTCCAGCTTGGGCGACAGCTCTACCCGGGCTTTGCGCTCCAACTCCACCAATCGTTTCAGGACCAGTAAGCGGCGCATGACCGGCTCGAGTTCGCAAGGCTTCTGCCTGTATAAACCTTCGTCGGTTCCTTCGATTAGGTCATTGGCAATCCAAACGCCGGTCGCGGCTGAGGCAGAGCGTTAACGTCACTCTCCCAACACCCACGTTTTACCGCCGCCGTTTTCCCAATCCTCCTGCGTCTTTGCCCGTTCGCCATCTCGAACGATGAAGCGCGCTTGATCGGGACAACGATTCAAGCACGAGAATCCCGCCCCCAATCCGAAGGATTGGCAGACAGTAGCCGGAGGTCGCCAGGGTCTTCGGGGGGCGGCGACCTCCGGTCAGGCAGTAAAATGATCCTGCCACCCCGAAGGCGGTGGCAGAAAGGCGTGCACCGGCCCGGGCGAGCCCACCCGAAATTGCGGTCGTGAAACGCCGGTGGGTTCATGCTGGCATCCCTTCAGGAGGCGCCGGCGTGCGGGCGTTTTTCCCGGCGGTCGTTCGCCCCTGCTGCACCCGAACGACCCGCCGGCTACTGTCTGCCAACCCTGCGGGTTGAAGCGGCAGCTAACCCTAACCCCAACCGGTGAACGACGGGGGTGGGGTGGCCGATTTTCGACGGGTTGACGTCTCTGCCGGTCGGCGTATAACGGATTCTGTATGAGGAGCCTCGGGGAGAAATCGAACTCGCTCAATGAGCGAACGAGCCGGCTGCTCAATCATTGTTAGCGCAGAAAGTCGCGCTTGCTGGGCGTGCCGTCTCCGCGTAGCTTTTCCTCATGAGCATCGCTGAACTCCGCAAACTGCCATCTGCGGAAAAGCTAAGGATCATCGAGACCTTGTGGGCCGATTTGGCGCGGGATGAGGACGCGTTCGAGAGCCCAGCCTGGCATGAGGAAGAGCTGAAGAAGACAGCGGCGGACTTTGGCGCTGGGCGAATCGAAGCACTCGATTGGGAAGACGCAAAGAACGAACTGCGAAAGCGGTTTGAAAAATGAAGGTGCGAGTCCTTCGACCCGCTCTGGAGGATCTGGCGAGCGGCCGGGAATTCTATAATCAGCAGCAAGAAGGCGTTGGAGATTACTTTTTAGACAGCCTCTTTTCGGAAATTGATTCACTGGTGCTTTATGCAGGAATTCACCGAGTCCAGTTCGGGTATCATCGCCTGCTGGCGCACCGCTTCCCTTATGCCGTGTATTATCGAATACTTGAGGGCGACGCAGTCGTTTTTCGGGTGCTGGATTGCCGCCGGGCTCCACGATGGATCCGAAAGTCTCTCAAAGAACCGGGCTAACGGTTGCTTCAATGGACGCGCCGACGCGCGTCTGTTTGGGTTGGCTGCATCTGGAGTGGCGCGCCACTGAGCAGCGACGTTAGACTCCCTCTCAGTTTCCGACTTTATTATCTGAATACAAGTTGATGGTGGCTGGCGGTTTCGGTTTCGAGCTTCCTCAAGGCTGCAGCCACACGCGGACGCGGAGGTTGGCGGAAGAATTGGTCCTCGGCGAAGGGAGGAGGAGCAGCTCATCTTTCCCGGGCAGCAGGGCAAACTCGGGCGCGTCCGTCCATAGTCGCGCCGGCTTCGGTCAACTTTCCCATGCAATACAGCGGTCTTTATTCCGCCGCTGACACTGCGCATACCGGGACTCCTTTTTGGAGGTTGTTGTCGGTTCTATTGCCGAATAACGCCGGATGTTCAAGGGCGCTGACTACATCGCCCGACGCTCTCTCTGGGTGAGATCCGCTCTAGATGAAATCTCGACAGATCTACTGAATTAGCCTTTGCATATAATGACGATACATGCATAAATCCAACGGAATCAGCATAATATAATCACTAGTATTCATATTGACATACTAATCATTTAGTGTAGAATGCAGTCGCAAAATGATTTAGCAGCCATATGAATCGGACAGCAGAAATCGAAGGGGCTGAGCCAGCCTGGCTGGCGGTTCTGAAGCACCAAGTTGAGTCACTACGATTCGGGACGGTGCAAGTCGTGGTGCATGAGGCGAGGGTGGTACAGATCGAAAAGACCGAGAAAGTTCGTTTCGACAAGGGCGACCTTGAGCAGGCGTTGAAAACGGCGGCGGCATAACGCTCTCCTCAAACTCAGTTAGGATTTCATAAGGTCGATCGGGCAACCGAAGATCACTGGAGGCAAGAACAAGAACGGAGCTGACCCGACCACCGGCGGTTTCGGGATGAAAACGACTATACAACATGAAACTTACCCAGCTTGTTCGGATCGAGCGGCGGTCTGATTTGCCCGAACGCGGCAGGGCGGCAGCAGCTTACTTCGCTGCCATCTTGCTCATTGGGGCCTTGTCCGGATCCAACCTGACAGCCCAGGATACAGCCACGCCTGCCGATGAGCTCCGCGCGTTAAGACAAAAGGTCGAAGAACTGGATCAAAAACTTAAGTTGATCGAGAACCGGGGGCAAACCGCTGCGCCTGATACCAATAGCGCTGCGCAGGTGGAGGAGCTGAATCAGAAAGTAAAGATCCTCGAGCGAAACCGCGAATTGGACCAGGAGGCCGCGGAAGCTAAGGCCAAGGAAGCCCCGAAAATCACGGTCGGCGCCAACGGCTTCGGTGTTACCTCCGCGGACGGCGCCTTTGGCCTGCAGCTAAAGGGTGTTCTTCAGGTGGACTCACGGACCTTCTTTAACGATTCGGGGACTGCAGGAAACGACGGCATTTTGTTGCGACGGGCACGGCCCATTTTACAGGGCACGGTTTTTCGCGATTTCGACTTCCTGTTCGTCCCGGATTTTGGCGGCAGCGGTTCGCCTCAGATTTTCGACGCCTATCTGAACTACCGTTACACGCCTGCGCTTCAGCTCCAGGCAGGGAAGTTCAAAACTCCTGTTGGCCTGGAACAGCTCCAGGCGGATAAGGACATCCTGTTCAACGAGCGCTCATTGGTTACGGACCTGGTGCCGAATCGCGATTTGGGTTTCGAGCTGCACGGCGATCTGCTGGGCGGCTCGGTCAGCTACGCCGCGGGCATCTTCAGCGGTATTGGTGACGCCAAAAACTCCAGCAACGTGGACATCGAGGACAACAAGTCTTTTGCTGGCCGGCTCTTTCTGCAGCCTTTCAAGACCACTTCAATCGGTGCTCTCCAGGGACTTGGTTTCGGTGTGGCCGGCAGCTACGAAGATATGCAAGGCACCAACACGGCGGGACTTCCCAATAACAACGGCTATTCGACGGTGGGGCAACAGTTGTTCTTCGCCTATAATCCAACTAACCGGTCCGTGGTCGCCGACGGGGCCCACTGGCGGGTTTCGCCCCAGGCCTATTATTATTACGGGCCATTCGGGTTGTTGGGGGAGTACGCGATCTCCGATCAAAAGGTCAGCCTTGCCGGGGCTGGTCCGGCGCATTCTGCCCGGCTGGAACACACCGCCTGGCAAGTCACCGGCAGTTGGGTGCTTACGGGTGAGGCTGCCGCGTTCAACGGCGTGATTCCACGTCGCAACTTCAATCCAGCCAATGGCGGTTGGGGCGCATGGCAGCTCGTTGCACGTTACTCGCAACTGGACATCGATCCCGACGCCTTTCCGCTCTACTCCAATCCTCGGACTTCGGCCAATTCAGCCAAAGAATGGTCGGTGGGTCTGAACTGGTACCTCAACCGCAACGTCAAGGTGGCGACGAGTTTCTCGCATGCGACTTTTGATGGTGGCGGAGGCAGCGGAACCAGCGCGCCGGCATCTGTGACGAGAAAGGATGAAAACGTTTTGTTTACCCGAATACAGCTCGCCTTTTGATTCACGGCAGAAAGTTCCAACGAAACTTCCTCAAGGCTGCAGCCACACGCGGACGCGGAAGTTGGCGGAAGAATTTGTCCTCGGCGAAGGGAGGAGGAGCAGCTCATCTTTCCCGGGCAGCAAGGCAAACTCAGGCACGTCAGTCCAGTCGCCGGCCGCGGGATTGACGCAGGTTTCCAGGGCGTAATAGCGGGAGCGTCCTTCGTAACCCACGCCGCTGGCGCTACGGGCCAGGAATGATACCACCGGCTGATCGTTGCTCCGGATCATGCTGAGTCGGAGCACGTCGTTGGTGTCGTTGGGGTTTGTGCCGGCGATGTAGTTTTGCCCTGCAGTTTGACCGTTCACATCGAGCGTTTGGGCGGTCTGTCCCAGGTGCGCAAAGTGCAGCAACTCCCAGGCATCCGGCAGGCCATCGCCGTCCGCATCCACTGCAGCCACGCCAAAGTCCACCCGTTGGGCGACGCCACGTTGGGCGATGGTGTAACCCGTTTGCGCGCGAAGACCCGTGCCGTCAGTGACGACCACAAATAGCGTGTCCGAAATCTGCGACGAGTTCGGATCCGCGATGGGCGGCACGGATTCGAGCTGGAGCCGGAGCACATAGAGGTCTCCCATGGCGGGGCTCGTTCCCATCCGATACCGGCTGATGGCCGGACCACTCAGTGTGCGGCGAGCTTCGATGACCACGTCCGTGCGGGCAGCCGTCACGAGGGCGTTATCCAGCCTGATACTGCCGTACAGGAGGTTATCGGGTTCGGGGAGGCCGGCCGACGCGGTCGTGGCCAGCAGGGCGATGAGGGCGAGCGGCGCGCAGAGGACTGCGCACCCTACCTTGAGATTCAGGTTCGTTTTCATGTTCTTGGACAATTCAGGGTTCACGCGATGTTCTCAGTTTCCCGAGTAGGCGTAGGTCTGGAAAAAGATTTTGATGTCGCCGACCGAGTTGATGAACGTGTCCAGCCCTTCGGTCGGATTGGACAGGAAGGTGCCGCCGGGAATGATGAGCATCCAGTCGGTGTTCCAGACCGAGCGGCCGATGAGGCGCGTGTCCGTAATGGTTTCCGACGCGTCGAACACGCCGCTGTCGTGAAAGGCGCGGAAGCTGGAGAAGCGGCGGACATCGGCGAAAGTGTCGCTCAGCGAATCGTTGACGGGAATCCACGCCGGGTCGTTCAGGGTCGAGAACCCGATCGGAAACGGCACCGGGATCTTCTGATCCACCACGCGCCACTCGCGGGTCTCGAGATCGCTGCCGGACGGCGAGCGCATCATGTCCGCGCCCGCGGGGACGAGATACACGCGCGGCGTTTGCGACAGTCCGCTGCCGAGGTAATTCTCAAACCACACACCGGCGGAACGCACCTTGGTGGCGAAAAGCGTAGGGTCATAGGCGCTGTCGCCGCCGCCGAGCGGCCAGCCAAAATAATTCAAGCCGAACGTGACCGTGGTCGGGAACCGGATGACCAATCCGGGTTGCGGCCCGGCGGATTCCGGCGCGAAGGGGCGGCAATAACGGCGGAATTCGGGAACGTCCCAGAGATTGCCCACGATGCGTTTCTTCAACTCGGCTCGCCATTCGTCGTCCGAGATCTCGCGCAGGCGCAGCAGTTCGTTGCGCAGGGAGAACCGCCCGGTTTCGGTCTGGGGATTGTTGAAGCCCAACTGGCCCTTGAGCACGCCGAAGTTCTGGTTCAGGCGCGCCAGCGGATCGGCCAGGCCGTGACGGCCGGCCACCGGCACCCCGTCGACTACTTCGCCGAGCGCGCGCTGCTTCACGATGTCGGTGAGGAAATTGCGGCCTGCCCCCGGTCGGCCGCCGAGTAGTTGCGTCTCGAAATCGTAGGCGATGGCCGCCAGGTAAACATATTGCGCGGCGAGGTCGAACTGGGCGCGGTACTTCTGGATGGCATCGTTGCGAACGATGCGGAAGGTCATGTCCTGGTAGCGGCTGGCCTGGGTTTCGGCGGCGGCGTTTTTGCGGAAGGCAACGCGTTCCTCGATGAGCCGCAGGCCCCGCGCCAGGGTCGCCTGGTATTTGCCCATGTTCTGCATCAGCGCTTCGCGGAGCGCGTACGCCTCCAGCCGCAAGCCCGGTTCCTGGCGGATTAATTGCTCCAACTCTTTGAGTTTTTGCTGAACCTCGAACTCAAACTGCGCTTTCTCGATGAGAATGCTTTCGACGCGGCGCGCGTCGGCCTCGGCGGTCTTAGTGCCTTCCTCGGCCACCTCCATGATATATTGCCCGGCTTTAAACGCGAAAGTGGTGACCGCCTCCAAGGCTTTGAGGCTGCCCCGGGCGGGGGCCGTGACATCGCACGCCGTCCCCAGCACCTTCGGCAGCGTTTCGGTGGTGATTTCCGTAGCCGAC
>DATDCV010000049.1:0-3578 GCA_036524155.1 Verrucomicrobiia bacterium | reverse complement strand
AAAGACTGGGTCGCCTGGTTTGCGATGGGGCGAGTACAGCATAAGAGGTGGTTATAGTACAAGCTTAAAAATAACAATCTTTATTCAGCCCTACTAATTAGCCTTGCTGTAGGCAGACCTCATGCCGAACAGAACTGATTTTTAATCGGCTTAACCGTGCCGACGGCCGCGTGTAAGCCGAGTGCAACTCGGCGCTCCGACCCAAGACCGAGCGGATACGGATTGACTCTCAATTGAGGACGGGCCAATGCTGGGCCGTGGCTCGAAATCTCCAGAAAGGTCTGGTGCTCGCCGTGGCGGCACTGATCCTGGGCCTGGTCATTTCTTCCGTGCTGTGGACAACGCGCACTCCCGCGTTCCCAACATTGCCCAACCCGAACGGCTACGATGATTTCGTCAAAGCGAGCGAGTTGGTGGAGGGCCCGGTCAGCGACTTTCCGGCCATGTCCGCGGAAGGCTTGAGCCTGTTGGTCGCGACAAATGCCGAAGCGATGCGCCTGTGTCGGCTGGGCCTGACGCGAACCTGTTCAGTGCCCACCGAAACAACAGTCACAAATTTTTCGCAGGAAATGGCGCGTCTCCCGGGCATGAAGAAACTGGGGCAATTGCTGGCCGCCGAGGGCCGGCTGGCCGAGCTGGAGAGCCGCTCGGGCGATGCCGCCCGGTGTTACGCCGAGGCCATGCGATTGGGGAACGAGACCAGTCACGGCGGCTTCCTCATCCACCGGTTGGTTGGCGTCGCCCTCGAGGCCATTGGCGGCATGCGCCTCGCAAGGCTGGTGCCCGCGCTGAGCCCCCAGGAGGCCCGGGCGGTCCTGGCGCAGTTGGAAAAGATCGATGCAAACGCCGTCACCTGGGATGAAGTCATGCGCAACGAAAACATTTTCTGCCGCCATGAATTGCGAAGACTCCCCAACCCCGCTCGGGCGGTGGTGGCCTGGTGGACGAGTCGAGCGACCAAAGAGCGCGCGCGGGAAAAGCATGACGCGGCGCAGGCGCGCATGCGTCTCATGATGGTCGAGCTCGGGTTGCGCTGCTACCAGGCGGACCATGGCCGGGCGCCGGCCGCCCTCGAGGAGTTGGTTCCCAAATATCTGATCCGCATTCCCACGGACCCGTTCACAGGCCGGGCACTGACCTACAAGCCGCAGGGCACCAATTGGCTTGTGTACAGCGTCGGCCCGGACCGGGTTGACGACGGCGGCGGCACCGCCGGGCGCGGTTCGAAAACCGGCGACCTGCTCTATTCATCCTCCTGGTGACCGCTGGTCCCGCTCCAGAACCTGACCAACCCCAGCTTCATCCTTCTTCGGGGGCGAACAGCCTTGTGCTGAAGTAGCGCTCGGAACGGTCGCAAAGCAGTGTGACAACCTTGGCGGGGGGACCGAGCTCGCGGGCGATGGCCAGGGCCGCGAGCACGTTCGCCCCGGAGCTCGTGCCCACACACAAACCAAATTCCCGGTGCAACCTCCGGGTCATAGCCAGCGCGTCATCGCTCCGCACCTTGAATTCGCCGTCGAGCGCGGCAGAGCGCAGCAGCGGAGGTATGAAGCCGCCCGTTACACCTTCGATCAAGTGGCAGCACGGCGCTTCACCGGCGAGCAGGGCGGCTTCGGCTGGTTCCATCGCGATGATCCGGGCTCTCGGGTATCGTTGTTTGAGCGCTTTGCCGACCCCGGCGAGTGTCCCGCCCGTGCCGTACCCGGCGACGAATGCGTCAACAGGCCCTGGTATCTGCGCCAGAATCTCCTGCGCGGTCGTGTGTTCGTGGTCCAGGGCGCCCAGCGGGTTCTCGAACTGCCGTGGCAGAAAATAGCGCTCATCCCTGGCGGCCATGGCCAGCGACAGATCGATCCCCGTCTGGTAGCCGGCGTCACTGCGGAAAAGATGCAATTGGGCGCCAAACTGACGGATGATTCGCCGGCGTTCCTCGCTGGCCTTTTCGGACATCAGGATCTCCACCCGATAGCCTTTGGCCGCTCCGACCATCGCCAGGGCAATGCCGGTGTTGCCGCTGGTGCATTCCAGGATGATCGAGTCGGGCCGCAGCAGCCCTCGCCGCTCAGCATCCAGAATCACGCCCCGGGCAAACCGGTCCTTGACACTCCCGCTGGGGTTAAGGAACTCGCACTTCGCATAGAGGGTCAGGCCCTCGGGCTGAAAACACAACGCCAGCGTCGGGGTGTTGCCGATGAGGGAAAGCAGCGCCTCCCCTCGTTTACCTGTGTGCGGGTTCATAGGGTCTCACGTCTTCCATTTTGCGGTTCGCCTTTCAAACGGGTCAACAGTCCCGAAAAGCGCTGCTCGGAACGGTTGTTGTTCACCGCCAGCGCGAGCGCTTTTTGCTGTCCGACAAGCACCACCAGCCGCTTGCCGCGCGTGACGCCTGTATAGACGAGGTTGCGCTGCAAGAGCAGGTAGTGCTGCGTCGCGAGGGGAATGACCACCGCCGGAAATTCGGAGCCCTGCGACTTGTGGATGCTGATCGCATACGCGAGCGCCAGCTCGTCCAGCTCGCCAAAATCGTAAACGACTTCCCGTTGGTCGAAGCGGACGGTGAGTTCGCGTTCCAGGGAGTCGATCTTTGCCACCTGCCCGATGTCGCCGTTGAAGACGTCTTTGTCGTAGTCGTTTTCGGTTTGGATGACCTTGTCGCGGGCGCGGAATTGCCAGCCGAATTTTTCGACGAACGGCTCGTCCGCCCGTTTCGGGTTCAGCTCGTCCTGGAGACGGGCGTTGAGTTCCTGGATGCCGAGCGAGCCGCGATGCATGGGGCTGAGCACCTGCACATCGCGGATGGGATCCAGGCCGAATTTGGCCGGGATGCGCCGCTTGACGAGTTCGAGAAGGGTCTCGGCGATTCGTTCGGGCTCCCGCCGCTCGAGGAAGTAGAAATCAGAATCGGCTTCGCGGTCGGGTAGATCGGGCGTGAGCCCCTGGTTGATGCGATGGGCATTGCTGACAATGCGGCTCGAGGCGGCCTGGCGAAACACCTCGGTCAACCGCACCACCGGCACGGTCCCGCTGTCAATGATGTTGGCGAGGACCGCGCCGGGGCCGACCGAGGGCAGTTGGTCCACGTCGCCCACCAGCAACAGGGTGCCGTGGGCGGGCAGCGCGCGCAGCAGGTGACTCATCAGCGGCACGTCGACCATCGAGGTCTCGTCCACGACCAGCAGGTCGCACAACAACGGGTTGGTCCGGTTGCGCTGGAAGCCCCCACGACCAGGCTCGACTTCCAGCAGCCGGTGAATGGTCTTGGCCTGGAGACCGGTCGTTTCGGACAGGCGCTTGGCCGCGCGGCCGGTCGGGGCGCAGAGCAGGCAACGGACTTTCTTGGCCCGCAGAATCAGCAGGATGGCGTTGACGAGAGTCGTTTTTCCGACGCCGGGCCCGCCGGTGATGACCAGGAGGCGCGAAGCGAGCGCCTGGCGCAAGGCGGCGCGCTGGCTGGGAGCCAACTCCTTGCCGGTGCGTTGCTGGCACCACGCGAGCGCCTTCTCGAAATCGATCGGCGGGTACGTCGGAGCCGCGCCACTCAGGGCCCGGATGCGTTCCGCGATTTCTTCTTCGCCCCG
>DATDCV010000048.1:0-2742 GCA_036524155.1 Verrucomicrobiia bacterium | reverse complement strand
GAAGCCCTCCGCGCGGCCTCACAATCTCAGGACTTCGGTCAACTGTTCCTTGGTTTTAGCATTTTCATCGTCGTTTCGGCCCTTCTGTTGATGGGCCTGCTTTTTCAGTTCGGTCTCGAGCAGCGATTAACCGAGACCGGCATCTTGCTGGCGCTGGGGTTCACTCCGAGCCAGGTGCGCCGCCTGTATCTCCTGGAAGGGCTCGCAGTCGCGGGCCTGGGCGGATTGGTGGGCGCTCCGGGCGGGATCGTCTACGCGAAAGCCATGCTCTGGGGACTGACGACGGTTTGGCGCGGTGCCACAGGTGTTTCCACTTTGGAATTCCACGTCTCGGGCTTGACTCTCGTTACCGGATTTGTTGCCGCCACGGTCGTGGCCGTTTTCATAGTCTGGCTCGCCCTGAGGAAACAGGCGCGCGTCCCGGCCGGAATGTTGCTGGCTTGCGAGCTTGCGTGGGCGGATTCCCGGATCACAAAAAGCACGTGGTGGCTTGGGATCGGGTGTGCGGCAACTGCTGCGTTTCTCGTTGGCTGGTGTGCCATCCGGCGGGAGACTTCAAATCCCGGCGTGTTTTTTGCCGCAGGCGCGCTGCTGCTGATTGCGGGGGTAGCCTTGGCTGCCACCTGGCTTGGCCGGCTGGCAACCCAGTCCTGTCCGCTTACGCTCACCCTCTCCCGGCTTGCCGTGAGCGGTTGCGCGCGCCGGCGCACCCGCAGCCTGGCAACAATTTCGTTGCTGGCTTTGGGTGCCTTCGTAATCGCCGCGCTTAGCGTATTCCGGCTTGACGCCAACGAGGATGCCACCCTCCCCTCGTCAGGCACAGGGGGGTTTGCCTCGCTGGGAACTTCCGCCCTGCCCGTTGTCCAGGACCTGAACGCCCAAACCGGCCGTGACTTCTACGGATTAAGCGAGGCCGACCTCCGTAACATCCGGTTTGTTCCGTTTCGTGTCCATCAAGGCGATGAGGCAAGTTGCCTGAATCTGAATCGGGCTCAAAAGCCGCGTCTTCTGGGCGTGAATCCCAGCCTGCTGACCGGACGCTTTGCTTTCGCAGCGGCGGCGGAAGGTCTCGATCGGCGAGCAGGCTGGGACCTGATTTCAGTTCGTAGATCCCGCCCCTTTTCCGTAGGAGAGGGCCGAGCAGAGGACGCCGCTCGCAACACCGGATCAACTCGGACTGCCCCGTCTGAGTTCCCTGAAATCGCCGCCATCGGCGACGCCAACTCGATACAATGGGCGCTGGGCAAAAGGCTGGGCGATACGCTGGACTACATCGACGGGCAGGGCCGGCCGTTCAAGGTGCGTTTGGTCGCAGCGGTAGCCAATTCCGTGCTTCAAGGGAACCTAATCATTGATGAAACCGAATTTGTCAGGCGATTTCCCAACGAAAACGGCTACCGGTTCTTCCTCATCGATGCGCCGACCAACGAGCTGGCAAAGCTGTCGACAACCCTCTCCCGCGCTCTGCAGGACGTGGGGTTCGAAGTGACGCCCGCGGTTGATCGTTTGAATGCGTTCAATGCCGTGCAGAATACCTATTTGGGGACTTTCCAGATCCTCGGCGGGCTGGGACTCCTGCTTGGCAGCGCAGGCTTGGGGGTAGTGGTGCTCCGCAACGTGCTCGAACGTCGAGGCGAACTGGGGCTGCTGGCAGCGGTGGGCTATCGCCGACGCACGCTGCGCTGGCTGGTTTTGGGGGAGCACGCTGCCTTGCTGGCGGCAGGGCTAGGGCTGGGGATCCTCGCGGCTGGAGTCGCCGTACTTCCGTCCATCCTGTCGCCGTCGGCCCAACTGCCAATCCGCTCGTTGTCGATGACTCTAACGGTGGTCCTGGTTAACGGCGTCCTCTGGACGGTGCTGGCCCTACGGTTCGCCTTCAAGGGCGATCTGCTGGCGGCCCTGAGAAATGAGTGATGCGGAGCGGGGCTTAGGGCGCGACCTCCTGCGGGCCTTTGCCTCCGTTCACGAGAAAAAGCACCGCCATGCGGACCGCCAGCCCGTTCGTCACCTGTTCCAGCACCAACGAGCGCTCGCAATCGGCTATGTCGCTGTCAATTTCTACTCCGCGGTTAATTGGCCCCGGGTGCATGATCAGCGCATCGGGCTTGGTGCGCGCCAAACGCGCCTTGTTCAGACCAAACAGGCTGCTGTATTCGCCCAGGCTGGGGAACATCGACTTCCGCTGCCGCTCGTGCTGGATGCGCAGCAGGTTGATGATGTCGGCATCGCGAATCGCTTCGTCCACGTCGTAAGTCACCCTGGCTCCCATCTGCTCGAAGCCGCGCGGCACGAGCGTTGACGGCCCGCACACCGTCACCTTGGCGCCTAGCTTCGTCAGCGCCCAAAGATCCGAACGCGCGACGCGGCTGTACAAAACGTCACCGAGTATGGTTACGTTCAGACCGGCAATCCGCCCCTTGCGCTCGCGAATCGTGAACATATCCAGCAAAGCCTGCGTGGGATGTTCGTGGGCGCCATCCCCGGCGTTGATCACACTCGCGTTCAGCACTCGTGCCAGGAAGTTCGGCGCTCCCGACGCGCTGTGGCGAATGACAATGAGGTCGATGTTCAACGCCTCGAGGTTCCGCGCGGTGTCTTTGAGCGTCTCGCCCTTTTTCAGCGACGAGGCTTCCGCGGTAAAGTTGATGATATCAGCGGAGAGTCGCTGCTCGGAAAGCTCAAAGCTGGTGCGCGTGCGGGTTGAGGGTTCGACGAAGAGATTGACAACGGTTTTGCCCCGGA
>DATDCV010000047.1:0-18220 GCA_036524155.1 Verrucomicrobiia bacterium | reverse complement strand
CCGCCCGCCCGCCGCATAAACTGCCTGCGACCTTCAGGCGTGCACGTGGGGTTCCCACTCCAGACCAGGAACGGTTTGCAGGTCGTCCACGCCCTCGCGCAGCAACCGGATGCCCTTGAACCGGCAAAACCGCTCCAGGTCGCGGGTATGGTCGCCGTAAAACACCACTCGGTGCAGGCCGCAGGACCAATCGTGCAGGAACCGGTTGATGTTCTCGACCCGCATCGTGACTTTGGTACGGCAGCCGCGGTCGACCATCGGGCTGTCTACGGCGTCACCGGTCGAGAAAAGCATCATGTCTGTGCCGATCAGCCGCGCCATGGAGAGTTTCCGGCCGATGGGCATTTTCACCATGAGCGAAGCGCCCGCGTTGTCCTCGAGATGGCTTCGAATAATGTACGGCGCGGGCCGGCTCTGTGGCCCTTCCATTTGGGTGGCGGCAACACAATGCGCGTGGATGATTGTGTTGTTCGAGAGATCAAACACCGGGTCGGTCACAAAGCCCGGCCGGCCGACCAGGTAAGTGAAGATCAGGTGGGTCATGGTGGATTTGAGGTCCGCTTCGCAGATACCACCCAAACCCAGGTTGTTGAGTCGCACGAAACCGAGGCACGGATAGCCCATGCCCTTCTCGATCAGGCCCATGCCAAGACAGTTCATCGTGATGGTCACGGCGCGGTGCTCCGCCAGCAGGTTCTTCATAGCCACATACATCAGCGAGCCCTTCAGGACTTCCTCGCGGCTTGGCTCGACGATCTTCTTCGCCTCCTTGATCCACCTTTTGGCGTCCGCCTCCGCTTCTGCGCGGTCCGCGGCCCGGTAGGCTTTCTCGAGATCGGCGGGGAAGAGCGAAATGATCTCCGTGCCGTATTTGGCTTTGATCGCCTGCACGTAAGCGGGGTCGGCTTCCTTTTGGCTGAGGTGCAGTACCCGCGCTTCGCCCAGCCGGTGAATGGCCCGGAACGGCCGGACCGCCACAACGATATCCTCGTACTTGCTGCTGGGAAGCACCTCGATAAGTTTGCCCTCCCGCTGCAGCCCGGAAACGATGTGCCACTCATGTCCGCTGTATGGCTCGGCATATATCACCATGGGGAGGCCGAAATCGAGCAGGCCTTTGATCGTCGGGCCGGTGTGCATCGTTAGTTGGATCGCCAGGATGCCGTCCACCTGCCCCAGCTTTTCGCGGACCTGCGGCAACTGCTTCACATCGCTGACGACGCCACAGTCCACGAACTCCACGTCCGCCAGCTCTGGCTTGAGTTTTACGATCTCCGCCTCGAAACGTTTGACCTCGGCCTCGATGTTCACTTCTTTGGTCGGCCAGTTCGCGTTTGTTTGGCCCAGGTACACCTTTCCCACACGCACCTTGGAGGTGGGCAGGTAAGGCGCCACCGCCGGCATGGCCCACAACGATCCGGCCCAGGTGAGGAACGCGCCGGACCCAGCCGCGCCCGCCACAGTGGTTTTGAGAAAACACCTTCTTGAGATTGAAGCGCACGTTGTCATCGGTCTTTGCCTTTCGTAAGAGTTTTAGTGATGCAATCGGCTTATCGACGGGCTCCATTCTATCAGTGCGTGGATGCGCTGGGAAGCAAATGCGTCTGCGGAAGGGAACCTACGCCGCTAATTAAGTTCGTAACCTTTGCCCGATTTTGCTTCTGTAGGGGGTGGAATGCCGGGTCGGTCTACAGAAACCGAGCGAAACTGCAATGAATGCGGTGCTGCGCTCCCGCCGGAAGCCCCTGAGGGCCTTTGCCCGAAGTGCTTGCTGAAGGCCGGAATAGCGACGCAGCCCCCGACGGAGTCAGCCGAGGGAGCGGGTTCCGCCATCCGTGAGGAACCGCTTCCTTCTCCCGCGAAACTCGCCGAGTATTTTCCCCAGTTGGAGATAATGGAATTGCTTGGCCAGGGCGGCATGGGGGCAGTTTACAAAGCCAGGCAGCCCGGCCTGGATCGCCTGGTAGCGCTGAAGATCCTCCCGTCCGGGCCGGCCGGAGACGCCGGTTTTGCGGAGCGGTTCAACCGGGAGGCGCGCGCCCTGGCGAAGCTGAGCCATCCCAATATCATTGCCGTGTACGATTTTGGCCAGACGCATGGGCTCCACTATTTCATCATGGAATATGTTGATGGGCCGAACCTCAGGCAAATCGAGCAGGCGGGCAAGCTGGCTGCTCGCGATGCGCTGGAGATCATCCCGCAGATCTGCGAAGCGCTCCAGTTCGCCCATGACGAGGGCGTTGTCCACCGCGACATCAAACCGGAGAACGTGTTGCTGGACAAAAAGGGCCGGGTGAAGATAGCCGATTTTGGGCTGGCGAAAATCCTGGGAACGGAGACGAGAAACTTTCGGCTGACCGGCGCCAAAGACGTAATGGGGACGCCGCACTATATGGCGCCCGAGCAGGTGGAGAATCCACGGCAGGTGGACCACCGGGCCGACATTTATTCGCTGGGCGTTGTGTTTTACGAGATGCTCACGGGTGAGTTGCCATTGGGCCGTTTTGCGCCGCCTTCGCGCAAAGTGCAGGTGGATGTCCGGCTCGACGAAGTGGTGCTTCACGCGTTGGAAAAGGAGCCCCAGCGACGCTATCAGCATGCCAGTGAAGTCAAAACCGATGTCGAAACGATCGCCACCCATCCCTTGACGGCATCCCCACTGCCTGTGGCCCCCCCGCCTCGTCGCGAACTCTGGAAAACTGCGGTCGGCATTCTCGCCCTCGTTCTCGCAGTGATCCTGGCCGGCTCCGCGTTATTGACGGGCGCCGTAATTCTCCTGCCGATTCTTACCAAAGCCAAGGCCCGACATGACGCCGCCGCCCAGCTAAATCTCCTGGTCACCGGCACTGTGACCGATGCGACCACCGGCAAGCCCATCGCGCGCGTGGGCCTGGTCGACGAACTGAGCCAGGCAACACCGCCCGTGGTCATCAAGACTGTTCCCGAGTCAGGAAGTTCAGACGTGGACCCCAGGCTGGCCGAGCTGCGGGTGACCTTCAGCGCGCCGATGAAAGACAAGTGTTGGTCCTGGACAACCTGGGGCCCGGAGAACTTTCCTGAAATCAATGGACCCGTCCATTATCTGCCCGACGGGTGCACGTGCGTCTTGCCCGTGAAACTGAAGCCTGGAAAAGTGTATGCGACGTGGCTGAACAGCGCGAAGTTCCAGGACTTCCAGGACTTGGGGGGCCGGGCGGCCGTGCCGTATCTGTTGATTTTCAAAACCGGCTCGCGTTGAGCGGCCGGAGTGGTGCGAGTTGAACGGTAAACGCTGGACCAAATTATGAGAAATACAATTCCGGTGCTCGTGGTTTTAACCGCCCGCGTGTTGAGTACGGCCGCCGACGGACAGGAGGTCTCGTTGGAGTCCGCTCCCCCGGTGGTCGTGAAGACCGTTCCCGTCGCCGGGTCGGTGGACGTGGACCCGGCCCTGACTGAGCTGCGAGTCACTTTCAGCAAGCCAATGCAGGACGGCAGTTGGTCGTGGTCAACCTGGGGCGAAGACACGTTTCCCGAGACGACCGACAAGCCGCGTTACCTGGAAGATGGGCGCACCTGTGTGCTGCCGGTGAAACTGGAAGCGGGCAGATTTTACGCGAGCTGGCTGAACAGCAGCAAGTTCCAGAACTTCAAAGATGCCAGCGGCAACCCCGCCGTGCCCTACCTCCTGACTTTCCGTACGGCAGGGCAGGGTGGGGGCGCGGAACGTTCGGCTGCCGCCGGCGGTGCCGGTGCTGGGTCGGCCGCGCCCAGGTCTCCGTCGGCCGTACCCGGGTTGAACGCCGAACAGAAACTGGTCCTCGAATGGACCGACCGGCAGTTCCGCAGCTTTTTCGACCGGCGCACGTTCGACCAGATGCCGCAACCCGAGCGTGAACAACTCGAAGCGCGACTCCTGGATACACTCCAAGGGCCGCAAACTCGCGAGTATTACCAGGCGATCAACTCTCTGGGCGCTTTGAAATCACAGAAGGCCGTTTCGCCGCTGCTGGAAATCGCTGCCGAACGGCGCGAAAAGAACTGCCGCGATCGCTGGATGGCGATCCGTGCGCTGGGCTTGATCGGCGACAAGCGGGTGGTCCCGGAGCTAATCCACCTCGTCTATCACGGGAATGTTAACACGCGGTGGTGGGCCCAGATCTCCCTTGTCCAACTCACCGGCGAGAATCTCGGCTACGATTGGAAGGCTTGGGGCAAGTGGTGGGCCGATCAGGGCGGCAAACCCGAGTTCAATCCTGAATTCGTCGTCTGGTACAAGGACCCGGAATACAGCGATGCGAATCGAATCACGGAAACACTTAAGGCGAACGACGAGAAGTTTTTCGCCGATCTCAAGAAGTAAAATGAACAAGAAAATGCAAACAAAACTCTCGCAACCGTACTCCAGCCTGGTGACAGCCGTTGCGCTGTGCCCGGTGCTGGCCCTTTTCACCTCAACCCTCGGCCGGGCTGCGGACGCGGCTGGGGCTGGCGGCGGTGGACCGCCGCGCATCATCGCCACTTCTCCCAAATCGGGCGATACGGAGGTCAACCCGAATCTCGCCGAGATTACCGTGACGTTTGACCGCGACATGGCGGGCGGGTTTTCGTGGACCGGTGGCGGGCCGGAGTTTCCGCAGAGCCCCGAAGGCCAAAAGGCGCACTGGCGCGACAAGCGGACGTGTGTCTTCCCGGTGAGGCTCGAGTCCGGCCGTTCCTACAGAGTCGGCATCAATTCGCCCAGCTTCAGGAATTTCCGCAGCGTGGACGGTACGCCCGCCACTCCCTCCGAAATCCGTTTCACAACCACGGGCGCGAGTGACGACGCAAAGAATCGCTCCGCCAAGCCCCGCATCGTCAAGCTTGTGCCCCTGAATGGGGCCAAAGATGTGGATCCCGGCCTTACCGAATTACGCGTCACGTTCAGCGTCCCGATGAGCGGCGGTTGCTCGTGGACGGGTGGCGGTCCGCAGTTCCCCACCATACCGGAAGGCAAAAAGCCGTATTGGACCGAAGACAAGAAGACGTGCGTACTGCCCGTGTCGCTCCAGCCCGCGTGGGAATATCGGCTGGGCCTCAACAGCGTTTCGTTCAAAAACTTTCGGAGTGCGAGCGGCGTCCCCCTCGACCCGGTGGGCTACAGCTTCAAGACGCGGCAATAGTGCGGGGCTACAGGGGCCGGATGCTCGCTTCGCAATCAGCGGTGCCGCAAAAACCGGGTTTGCGAATTTGCTTGATTCCGCGCGCGGCAGGCGTTACTTGCTTAGGTAACGTCCTATAGGAGCATTTATGCAGCGCTCTTTGCCGCAGTGGAGTCAAACGGGTTCGGACCCGAAGCCACACAAGATCGCGTTTACCCTCATTGAACTGCTGGTGGTCATAGCGATCATCGCCATTCTGGCCGCAATGTTATTGCCCGCCCTTAGCAAGGCAAAGGCCTCAGCGGTGCGGGCGCAATGCGCCAGTAATCTCAAGCAATGGGGTATGGGTATTACCATGTATGCGGGAGAGAACCGGGACTTCTTTCCTGATAACTCGGGCGGCATGGATTTGAGCTGGATGTCGCCCACCTTCAACACAAATTTTTATCCAACCTGCCTTTTTCCCAACCATCGTGGGACGGTGCAAAATCGCCGTTCGATAAACGACGTTCTCTACTGTCCGACTGACGAGTGGCACCGTATCGCTGAGACGACCATCATCTCTGACCAAAATCCGCACCTGATCGGCTACTTCTGGTTTCCGGCGCGAGCAAATACCGCGCTCAACGGTTGGCCATACAATTCCGCCGGCCTGGGAGGCTGGCATTTTCGCAGAAAGCTCGGAGGAGAGTACCGAAAGGTACCCACAATGAGTGATCGACTGCAGGCCGTCGGGTCCTGGACTCCTGCTGCGAATCGCGGGTCGGTTACCTGGAGCACTCTTTTCGACGGCAAACCCTACATGACCGCCAGCCATCGAACTGTTGGTGGCGTTCCCACGGGGGGTAATTTCCTCTTTGAAGACGGGCATGTAGAATGGCGCAAATTCAGACTGGACGACCCGCGCGCTACTGTGGACGTGGGTTCGATGTCCGGTTCCTGGGTGCTGTTCTACAAACCATCGAACGTCGATACTAACCTGTAAGTTCTGCTCCCCACCGCGTGACCTTGAGGAGGATTCGCCCCAGGGCTACAGCGGTCGGATGGTTCGTTTCCCCTCGCCAGGCAATGTGAAATCAGCGAGAGTTGCGCGCGGGTACGATTCGGATTGAGGCACGCGGCTCTTGATCTTCTTTCCTTCGAGCGGGCCGTAGCTCCTGCCGTCAACGCTGCGGGTGCGGTTATCCCCAAGCACGAAATATTGGTCCGAGCCGAGCACGAACACGAACCGCCCGGCGCGCTCATCCGGAAAAGTATGGGTGTATCTGGGTAAATAACACTCCCGGAGCAGTCGGCGGTTGATGAAAACGTAGCCGCGCCAGAGAGAAATGGTCTCGTTCGGCAGACCGACGATACGCTTCAATGCGTACTCCTTGCTGCCGTCGTCCACCAGCACTATGTCGCCCCGGCGCAAGGGCGACGACACGGAGACCGTATAAACGCGCGCTCCGGGGCTATAGGTCGGTTCCATGCTTGAACCGTCCACAACTGAGACAGACCCGGAAATCCCCAGCACCGTTTTCCCCGCGGCAATGCCGAGGAAAGCGGCAAAAGTGACCGTCAAAAGCCAACGGCACGGCTCGTTTCGCCAGGACCATTCAGCCAGGCGGTATAGCGGTCGCATATTCCGCCGGGTCCACTGCAAGTTGCTTGCCAACGCCCCCGCGGTATTGATTAGCCGCAATACCGCGGGCGCCAAACCCAACGACATGAGTTGCGCCGCGTGAGGGCACGCGGCCTACAGGACTATGGAATGCTCGGGCTCTTTTGTAGGCCGCGTGCCCTCACGCGGCGCAAGCATTTATGATGTCCGGTACAACTCACAGATTGAAAACTCCCTCGTAACTGTAAAGACTCCACGGGTGAGCAGAGAGATATACAAGACGGCAGGCCGATTGCCGTTCGTGTTGCTGGGCATCGCCTCGCTTGTCGCGGGCGTTTGGGGTGGCCTGGTGCGCTTGCCCATGAACCTTCCGCTTCCCGGCGGCAGCGCCAATTGGATCACCTACCACGGGCCGCTGATGGTGTGCGGCTTTCTCGGCACGGTGATCGCGCTGGAGCGGGCCGTCGGACTAAAAACCTGGTGGATCTATCTGCCGCCCGTGATGGTTGGGGCGGGCTCCGTGCTGTTCGCGGCGGGGATGCTCGGGCGGCCCCCCCTCGCGCTTATCACCGTCGGGAGCGTGTTATTTTGGCTCGTGACGCTCAGGGTGGTCAAAATGCAGCCCGCCGCCTTCACCATGGTCATGTCAGCGGGCGCGCTGGCTTGGGTTGTCGGGAATGCGTTGTGGTGGTTCAGGTGGCCAATTAACCGGGTTGTCGTGTGGTGGGTAGCGTTTCTGGCGCTCACCATCCTCGGTGAACGATTGGACTTAAGCCGTTTCCAAAAGCCCTCGAAGTGGTCGCTGCCGTTGCTGTGCGCCGTGCTTTGCCTCTTTGTCGCCGGGCTCATTATCAGCGCGTTCGCGCAGGTCGCCGGCGAGCGTCTTCTCGGCGCCGGCGTGCTGGCCATGGCTCTATGGCTCGTGCGTTTTGACATCGCGCGCCGCGCCGTGAAGAATCCGGGGCTGCCGCGCTTCATGGCGCTGTCGCTCCTGGCGGGTTATGGCTGGCTCGCTGTCAGCGGTGTGCTGGTGATGTTCTTCTCGCCACTCGTCTCCGGCCTTCGCTACGATTCCGCGCTGCACTCTTTCTTCCTGGGGTTCGTCTTCTCGATGATCTTCGCGCACGCGCCGGTGATCTTCCCCGCGGTCCTCGTCGTGCAGCCAGTGTTTTCGAGGCGGTTCTACGCGCACGTCCTGCTGCTCGAGGCGGGCTTAATGCTGCGCGTCGGCGGGGACCTGGTGAATTCCAGCTCTGGCCGACAGTGGGGCGCCGTGCTAAGCGCTGCTGCCGTCGCCCTGTTTCTGTTGAACACAGTAACCGCGCTGGTGTTCCGACCGCTCCCCAGGCAAAAGCCAAAAGTCGCCTCGGCTTGACCCTGGTCAAGGCGCCGGCGGCAGCCCGCACACAAATTAGTTCTATGAAAGTCAATAGCGCCGCTGCTGAAATCAGCCCCGATCTCTGCCCGAATTCACTCCCGGCACTGGAGTTCGACATCCGGTCGATCTTTGCCGCCGGACAGTCCCCCTGTGGCCTGATTGACGAAACTGTCGCGCGCTTAAAGCCCGGTCAGGATTTCGTTCTGCTGGCGCCTTTCGAGCCCATCCCGCTGTTCACCAAGCTCGCAGGGTTGGGTTTCGAGCATAGCTCCGAAAAATTACCGGACGGAACCTGGCGAATCTCCTTCACGCGAAACTAGAAGCCCTCCGAGGCGCCCCGCAAGGTTCAGACCCACTCCAATCTGGCGATTGAGCGCTTCTTCGCGGACGCTGAGCGGTTCGGTCGGACGCGACGTACAGCGATGGCGGCTCCAGCGGCGGGCAAAATTCACTGGTTGCTCGATCACCCGTGCAGTACTAGTATAACGCCCGATGCCGAATGAGCCACGCGTGCAAAATCTGCCAAAATGCTGAAAACAATCAGCTCCACGCTGCCTGCGAGATGCTCCTGGGCACGCGGGAACGTTTTACATACCTCGAGTGCGGTGGTTGCGGCTGCGTGCAGTTGCTCGAAATCCCCGCGGATATGGGGAAGTACTACCCGAAGGATTATTACTCGTTCCAGGAGCACGGGGTCCTGAAGACCCTTGTAAGGCGTCAGTGGTCTTCCTACGCATACGGCCGACGAAATATTCTGGGGTGGCTGATATCAACTGTTTTTTTCCACAACGTGGCGATCGAGGCGGTCCGCTATTCCGGGGTAACAAAAGACGCCCGAATCCTTGACGTCGGTTGCGGTTCGGGCCGGGTGCTCCTCGACCTGTCCCATCTCGGGTTCAGGGATCTGACGGGGGCGGACCCATATATCCAGCGGGATATCGTTCATGAGAACGGCGTGAAGATCTTCAAGCGGGAATTGAGCGACTTAGCGGGCGAATTCGATTTGATAACTCTCCACTACACCTTTGAGCACATGGATCGACCCGCGGAAGTAATGCGGCACTTACAGCGGCTGTTGAGCCCACAAGGCGTGGTTATGCTCAGCATTCCGATTGCGTCATCTTACGCCTGGCGCCGCTTCGGGGTGAACTGGTTCAATCTGGACGCCCCTCGGCACCTGTACATCCATACTTACAGGAGCATCGATTTGCTGGCTCAAAATGCCGGGCTTAAAGTTGCCGACACCGTTCAGGAAGGCGACGGGCGTATGTTCTGGCTCAGTGAGGAATACGAGAGAGGCATCTCCCAAAACGACCCTCGGGCGCTTGGTATGCATCCCCTCAGGTGGCTGCTCGCTTCGAAAAAGATGCGCACGCTCAGCATGAAGGCCAAAGAACTCAATCGCAAAGGGGAGGGCGACGTCGTCAGGTTTTACCTGCGCAACAGGAATACACCGCGCCTTGGGGAGCCAGCGTCCGCCGCTTCAGGATGAACAAGGGTGGTACTCGCCCGGCATGTTGATGCCCGTAAGACCACCACCCGGTGTGGCCAGCAGACGCTAGTGCGTGCCACTGCTCCGCCCCTGCGTGGCCACTGGAGCCGCCGCGGCCAGCCTACTGTTGACCAAGGCGGTAGTACCGGGTGCCGTCGCTCAGCGGCAAGGTTACCGTTTTGAGATTATTCGTGACTCCGAAGGGAACGGTGAGGTTGGTCCATTGGCTTGCCACCATCAACGGTCCTTCGGTCCCCTGCAGCACGAAGTTAGTGGCCCAGGATGGCCAGGAGAGCTGGATGGACTGATCGGCCCGCGTGATTGCCAGCGATGGTGGCGGGTTGATGGTGAGTGAGCCGTCGACATAGCTGGTCTCCAGCGCAGAGGCCATTGCGTCCGACACCTGCCGCACGACGGGAGTATCGTTGAGGATGAGCGAAGAGGTGCCGGAGGCGAGCGCTTTGGCGCGGAACTTTATGGCCACCACCTCACGAGTTCCAGCCGGGAACAACGAACCGGACGGCAGCGCCAGAGCAAAACCCAGGCTGCCGGCATCGGCCTGCCGGGCATTGAGGTTGAGCACTGCTTGCGATGCGCCGAAGCCGAGGCTGGCGCTCACGAAGGTCACGAGGTTCGTGGGAAACCGCAGGCTGAAGCCAAGGGCACTCTCGTCACCCTGAGCGTCGAGTGTGATGCTGGTTGTTCCAGGCTGGTCTTGCATCAGGATGGCATTTGAAACACGCACAACGCGGGTCGAACCATCTTTGGCAGGGAATGAACTGGGGTTTGGGGTGCCTGTTGGCCCACCCACAGCCGTCAGAGGATCCAGCCCAGCCGCATAGCGCCCGGCTTGGACCCAGTCGATAATGGTGATGGCTCCGTCACCGAGGTTACCGCGAGGAGCGCAATCCGCCCGTTGGAATTCGAGGTCGTTAGTGGGGAAATCCAAGCCAGCGGCCATGCGTCCCATCACAACCCAGTCGCTCAGATTCACCACATGGTCTCCACCACTCCGGGGGCTGACATCCCCTTCGAGCTCCGCAGGGGCGACGGTGATGCTTCCATTAGCAAAGGTCGCTGGCAGCTGGTGTCCGGCGGTATCGGCGAGCTGGAGAGGAATTGGCACGTTGCCAAACGCCAGGGTTGCGGTCGTGGCGTTAGTAAAGATCGGGACGTTGAACTTCACCGCCGCAACTTCCTGGGTTCCGGCGGCAAATGTTGCGTCAGCCGGTAGACCCAGCGCGACGCCGAGCTTGCCCATAGCAGCCTGGCTGTCATTTATGAGGAGCGCAGCTCCCGGGGCGCCGGATCCCACAACAATGTTGGAGTAACTGAGAACAGAGGGATTGAAATTGAGGCTGAAGGCGAGAGCGTTTTCGTTCCCGTTCGCGAGCAGCACGATGGGAACCGCTGCGATTTGCCCCGCGTCTAGGGTAATGTTCGGAACCCTAACCACTGCAGGGGGCAGGTTCACTGCCAGGTTGGCATTCGAGCTGAGAACCGAACCCACGCTGTTGCTCACCAGGACACTGTAGAGGCCGGCTTGGGCCGTGTTCACGTTGGAAAGAACCAACGTCGAACTCGTTGCCCCTTCGATCAGCACACCGGCATGGTCCCACTGATAAGACAGCAGGGGGGAACCAGTGGCTCTCACCGTAAAGACCGCATTTGACCCGACGGTGACCACTAAATCGGCCGGCTGCAGCAGGATGGAGGGAGCAACAGGGGTGAAACACTTCCCTGCGCTCCCGGCAGCGTAGATAGACTCGATCTCGACTCCGGAGAGCGCCCGGCCGTAAACGGAGGGTTCGTCAATTAGCCCCCCGAAATAGGCGACGCCATAGGGAGCTGTCGGCTGGCGGTGGCCGATGTACATATCCGTGCTGGTACGAGCCGCGAATGAGCCAAGGTTTTGTTGGGCTGCTGCGACACCGTTTACATAAAGCCGCGCCAGACCTGAGGCCTTATCGTACGTCAACGCAATATGGTTGAAAACGCCATTGGTGACGACCCCGGCCGAGGTCGTGAGTATATGGTTATAGCCGCGAGTATCCTCCAGACCGGCATATAAGGTGCCGGAACCGTTCAAGTTCAGCCAGACCAGTACGCCATATCGGCCGCCGGCACTTCCATCGAACACCGGCGCCGCAACGCGGTTGGTTGGTTTAATCCAGGCTTCCAACGTCAAGCCGGGGCCCTGGCCCACGTCCAGCGACGGAGCAGCGGGGATTCTAATATAGCTGGTCTTCCCGTCGAAACTGAACGCCTGGCCCACCTCACCGGGGCCGTACCCCAGCGCGCCGCCTGCCACGCAGTCGTTGCCTCCCAGATTATCGCCCAAACCGCCCTCTGCTGCCCACCAGCTTACGAGGCCGGCGGGCGACGGGACGCAGGATGGAGGCGGAACGACTGTCAGGATGGCATTCGAGCTGATGACCCAGCCCGAGACGTTGCTCACCAGCACCGAGTAAGTCCCCGCATCGTTCGTTTGCACGCTGGGAATACTGTAGACTGCCCCGTTCGCACCCGAGATCGCTACGTCATCCTTGCGCCATTCATAGGTCAGCGGGGGCGTCCCCGTAGCGCTAACCGTGAAACTTGCCATTCCTCCGCTGTTGACAGTTTGGCTCTGCGGTTGGGCGACAATCACAGGCGGAGTTAGGTTCACGGTCAGAACAGCATTCGAGCTAATGATCCAGCCGGCGGCATTGGTCACTAGTACCGAATACGTCCCGGCGTCGTTCGTTTGCACGCTGGGAATACTGTAGGCTGCACTGTTCGCACCCGAGATCGCCACGTCATCCTTGCGCCATTCATAGGTCAGCGGGGGCGTGCCGGTAGCAGCCACCGAGAATGTTACCGGGGTGCCCCAGTCAACAGTCTGGCTCTGCGGTTGGACCAGAATCACAGGCGGCGTCGAGTTCGTTAGGCATTTTCCGGCCGCACCCGCCCAGTAAATCGCCCAGACTTCATTGGTCGCCAAGGCTCGGCCGTAGATTGACGGATCATCAATCAGGCCGCTGTAGTACGCAACTCCATAGGGCGCCGTGGGCTGACGATGCCCGATGTACAGGTCAGTGGTGGTGCGAGCGGTGAACGACTCGAACGTCGATTGGGCGGCGACAACTCCGTTGACGAATATGCGTGCCACACCCGACGTCTTGTCATACGTCAGGGCGACGTGATTGAAGGCGTTGTTGGTCAACACCCCTGGTGAGGTCTGTAGAATGTGATCGCTGCTGTAAATGTCTGTCAGCCCGGCATAAACGCTGCCCGAGCCTGCCATATTGATCCAAACCAGCACGCCGTAACCTCCAAAGTAACTTCCGTCGAACACCGGCATCGGCACGGTAGCGCTCGTCTTAATCCAGGCTTCCAATGTCAGGCCAGGTCCTAGTCCGACGTCCAGCGAAGAGGACGCCGGGATTCGAAGAAAGCTGTCGGTACCATTGAAACTGAAAGCATTCCCGACTTCGCCCGGCGCATAAGTCAAAGCGCCACCGGCGATGCCGTTGTTGGTCCCGAAACAATCAAAGGCGGTTCCCTCCGCCTGCCACCAACTGACCAAGCCAGAAGCCGGGGCAACGCAATTTGAGCCCTGCTGCGCAAGAGCCTGGTAATGGAGAACGACACACAGACAAAAGAAAGCCGAGGTTATTTGCCCCAGGTTACGAGATTTGGAGTTCATAGTATCGGTGCGGTCTCGCCGCAGGTTAGAGTACGACGTGCGCACAGCTTGTGCATAAAAGAAACCTCACGGCATCGCACGCTCATAGAGCGAATCTAATGTGCTTCCAGGGTATATCACCCCCGGATGGCTCCTGGTGTCAAGCACAAAAATCAAAGAGACAACGCTGGCCCTGGCGTAGGCCTCACTGAGGTTCCAAAAGCGATCCGGCCGCCCAGTTCCAACCGCCTGGAGCTGAACGACTGTTTCCACCGCCGAGGCAGGACATGTAACCGCCAGCGGTGTTGTATTCCCCTCCGGTCACGGCAGAGCCGTTTCCGCCGGCAGTGTTTCTGTGCCCACCGAGGACGGACGAATACCGGCCCGACACTGTGTTTCTGAAACCGGCCACGAACCCACTAACCGTTGGATAACTGTGGTATGCGCCGAGGACCAAATTATGAGATCCCAAGCGCGATTGGCCCCCCAGGAAATCATCTGACTCATTGTATCCGATTATTAGATTTCCTAGCCCGTTAGCTTCGGGGGCGTCGAACGTTCCTTCCCCCCAAGTATGCCCGGTGCCGTCCCGGATGTTGAGGTTGGCTCCGGTGATGTAGATGTCGTTGTCAACACGGGAGAAGTGCGCAAGAAGGTTTGTCAATGATCGGATGTGTGCCGCCTGGGCCTCCACTGTGGCGGTGAGTGTGGCAACATGTGACTCCAGCGCCGCGACCCTCGCCTCGAGTGGATCAGGTTTAGCTGGTTTACCAGCAGGGTTGATAGAGTTTTGCCCAAGCCCAGTGGCAACGAGCCCCGAAAACAGGAGTGCGCCGAGGAGAATCCGACGTGAGGTGTGTGGTGGAGACTGCGTTTTCATATGCTTTGTGTCATTCCGTGAGGTGAAACAACTACATTCCTAACGTAGCGCAAACACTTCTGCTTGTGCAATCCGCTCTATTGCGGACGTGTGGCAAGCACTCATGCGGGGGCTGGTGGACCAATCCGGGAGGAAGTGAACGCCGACTCACCAACCAGAAGCCTGATCGCTCGGGCCTGCCCTCAGCAAGAATGGCGGCTCCAAAGCCCCACGCGAAGGTTGGGCCGCACTGCAATTTTGGGGTTTTCGGGGTGCTTTCGGCCTTAAGGCTTGCGATCAAATCTACTCGTCCACGCTTCCTCACCCCTCGTTCCCCTACCGCCTCGGTCCCTTTGCGCTGAAAAAACTTGGCTGGGTCCCCTGTCCGCATTGACATTACCTTATTGGCCAGTACTCTTTTAGTCAGCTCTTCCCGACGATTGTGTCGGGGCTGCGCGAAGCGAACTGTGGCTGAAAAAGACGACTACTTGATAGATATTTTGGTGGACCTGGGCTACGTCACCCCGGACAGGGTGGCTGAACTCCGTCCCGAAGCCCAGTCCGCGGGGGTGGGTTTGGTCGATCTCATGGTGGCGAACAAGGTGCTCCGGCCGGCCGACGTGACCCAGGCCAAAGCCGCTCACTTCGGCGCCGAGGTCGTCAACCTCTCCGAAATGACGATCGCCGACGACGTCATTTCCACGATCCCCCGGCATATCGCCCGCAAATACCGGGTCGTGCCCGTCTACAAGCACGAAAGCAGCCTCACCGTTGCCATCGCCGACCCTTCCGACCTTGATACGATCGACAGCCTGACGCATCTGCTGCACATGGACATCACGCTGCAGGTGGCGTCGGAGCCGGACATCGAAGCCGCGCTCTCGAAGTATTACATGGAGCGGGGCGGGGGAGGCATCGCGGCCGATCCGCGCTACAAGGAAACCATCGAGGAACTCACCCACGAGCACGTCGAGCTCGAAGCCGAGGCCGCGCAGGACGGTGCGACGGTCGAGGCCGATGCTCCCCTGATCAAACTGGTCAACGGCATGATCACCGAGGCCTTTAAGATGCGCGCCTCGGACATTCACCTCGAGCCGCTGCCCAAGAAGTTTCGCGTGCGCTACCGCATTGACGGCATGCTGCACGAGATGAAATCCCCGCCCAAGCGTCTTCAGCCCGCGATCATCAGCCGCCTCAAGATCCAGTCCAACATGTCCATTTCCGAGCACCGGATCCCCCAGGACGGCCGTATCCAAACCTCGGTCGGCAACAAGCTGATTGACTTGCGCGTCTCGTGCCTGCCCACCAACCACGGCGAGAGCATCGTCATGCGTATTCTGGACAAGGAAGGGCTGCGGCTGGGCCTGCCGGAACTGGGCTTCTTTACCGATGACCAGCAGACCTTCGAGCGCCTGATCGGTTTGCCGGACGGGATCCTGCTGGTGACGGGTCCCACCGGCTCGGGCAAGACCACGACACTTTACTCGTGCCTCCACTTCATCAATCGTCCCGACCGCAAGATCATCACGGTGGAGGACCCGGTGGAATACATCCTGGCCGGCATCAACCAGGTGCAGGTTAATGAAGCGGTCGGGTTGACGTTCGCCATGGCGTTGCGCTCGATCCTCCGCCAGGCGCCCAACGTGATCATGGTCGGGGAAATCCGCGACCTCGAGACTGCGACGATCGCCATTAATGCGTCCCTGACGGGCCACCTGGTTTTTTCCACCCTCCACACCAATGATGCTCCCAGCGCGGTCACCCGCTTGATCGACATTGGCGTCAAACCGTTCCTCGTCGCCTCCTCCACGCGCGGGCTGATGGCCCAGCGCCTGGTGCGCCGCGTCTGCAAACAGTGCGGCGCTCCTTACGCGCCCACCGATGCCGAGCGCAAGTCCCTGAGCCTCGATGCCGCCAACACCCAGGGTGCCACCTTCCTCAAGGGCAAAGGCTGTCCCAACTGCAACAACACCGGATTCCGCGGCCGGTTCGGGATCTTCGAAATATTCATTATCGACGACGACGCCCGGCGGCTCATCTATGAGAAGGTCTCCGCCTCGGTGTTGCGCAACCGCGCCCGCGAGATGGGCATGCGCACGCTGCGCGAAGATGGCATCCGCAAAGTCCTCGCCGGCCTGACGACGCCTGACGAAGTCATTCGCGCGACCGTGGGAGACGTCGAGTGACGGAGCGCCGGTGCATCGTGACAAAAGTGCTTTCTGCCTGTCCAATTCTATGGCTATGATAGGCGCCTGATTAGACTGGAATCTGATTTCGCATGGCTTACTCAATGTCCGATCTGTTGCAGTTGGTGGTCTCGGAAGGGGCCTCCGACCTGCACATCCGCGTAGGCACCCCGCCCACCATCCGGGTGCATGGCATCCTCCACCGCGTCGAAGGTCCCGCGCTCGTTCCGGAAGATAGCGAGGAATTGATGCGGAGCATCACTTCCGAGGACCACATCCAACACGTGCGCGAGCGCGGCGGCGCCGACTTCGGCTTCGCCTTCGGCGACATGGCGCGGTTCCGCGTCAGCGTCTTTAAGGAAAAAGGCAACTTCGGCATCGTGCTGCGCCAGATTCCGAACAAGCTGCTGACGATGGAGCAGATCGGGATTCCGCCCTCCGCGAAGGAGTTGCTCTACAAGCCGCGCGGCCTGGTGCTCGTCACCGGGCCCACCGGTTCAGGCAAGACGACGACGCTCGCCTCGATGATCGACATCATCAACCAGGAGCGCGACGAAGCCCACATCGTCACGATCGAGGACCCGATCGAGTATTACCACAAGCACAAGAAGGCGCTGGTGACCCAGCGCGAGATTGGGGTTGACGTGCCGAACTTCGCGGAGGCGCTCCGCCGGGTGTTGCGCCAGGACCCCGACGTGGTTCTGGTCGGCGAAATGCGCGACCTGGAGACGATCGATGCGGCCATCACCGCGGCGGAAACCGGCCACCTTGTGTTTGGCACGCTTCACACTACCGGCGCCGCCAAAACGATCGACCGTATCGTCAACGCCTTCCCCACCAACCAGCAGGAGCAAATTCGCATCCAGCTCTCGACCGTGTTGCAGGCGGTCATTTCGCAGTTGCTCATCCCGCGCATCGACAAGCCGGGACGGGTGGCCATCTTCGAGATCATGGTCAACACGCCGTCCATCGCCGCGCTGGTGCGCGATAACAAAACCTTCCGGATTAATTCCGACATTCAGACCGGCGCCAAGTACGGCATGGTGACACTGGACTCCTTCCTGGTTGACAAGTACCTTGCCGGCATGATCGCGCGCGAGGAAGTCATCACCAAGTCGCAGGATCCCGTCACGATCCAGGCCAAACTTCAGGAACTTGAGCTGGCCCAGGCCGTCGGCGCCGACACCCAGCCGCTGGTCCAGGGCAAAACCTAATTATGGCAGAAGAGATCTCAGCACCACTCCTCTCGCTGGTCAAAGAGCAGGGCCTCATCGACGACCTGCAATACGAGGAAGTTGCGGGCGAATTCAAGCGCAGCGGCAAGCCGATTATCCAGATCCTGCAGGACTTCGCCGTGATGGACCTGGACATGATCTTGCAGGTGATGGCCAATCACCTCAGCACCGAAGTGGTGACCCTCTCCGACCGCAACCTGACGCCCCAGGTAATCGAGAGTATCCCGGCCAAAACCGCGCGGATGTATCAGTGCATGCCGGTGGCGGTCGACAACGGCGCCCTCAAACTCGCGCTGGTTGACCCCCTCAACCCCGCCCGCATTGACGAGCTCGGGTTCGTCATCAAGAAGGACATCCAATTGGTCGTCGCGGACCCCACCGCGATTCAAAAGGCCATCGAAAAATATTACCCGGAAGGCGGCGTCGCCGCCGATGACGAAAGCTTCTCCGAGATACTGAAAGAGCTCGGCGCGGATCAAGAGCTGGCGAAAGAGGCCAAAATCGCCGATTCGGGCGACGACTCGGCCATGCAGGACCTTGCCAACCAGGCCCCCATCGTCCGGTTCGTGAACCTCGTGCTGTTCCAGGCGGTGCAGGACCGTGCCAGCGACATCCATTTCGAGCCCTTTGAAGACGAGTTCAAGATCCGCTACCGCGTGGACGGCGCCCTCTATGAGATG
>DATDCV010000046.1:0-3210 GCA_036524155.1 Verrucomicrobiia bacterium | reverse complement strand
GTGGCGGCTCGCGCAGAGGCTCTCGGTCACTGGCTGGTCGAACCGGGCGACCGAGAGCGGCTGCGGCTGAATCTCGCGCGGTGCGCCCCGCCGCGCGCGCCGGTCGAGAAACCGCTCGAGCTGGTTCCAGCCGGCGACGAGGAAAAACAGGCAGCCGATCCAGCCGGCCAGCTCGATGGGCGAAGGTGTGGTTTGGGCAAGGAGGAACATAAATTACGGGGTTAGGGTTAGAGGCGCGGTGGGCGAAGGAAATCCGAAGGCCGAAATCCGAAATCCGAAGGCCGAATGCTGAGCCGCCAGAAGGCACAAAAAGCGCATAAGTACTTTTCTATTTTGCGACTCTTGCGCCTTTTCGCGGCTGTGCTCTGTGTTTCGGATTTCGGATTTCCCATCCCCACGCCGCCCAGCCGGCCGCAGCCGATCAGCCTTTTGGTCTCGAACGGCGCGATGTCTGCGCCAGCGCCGCGGGCGGCCGGCCAGGCGGAAAGGAAGATGCGAGCTCCGGATTTCATGTGCGCCAGGTTGCGGGGCCGGTCAGCCTTCGCGTTTAATCGGCCGCGGGGCCGTAGTGAGGACTGGCCCGGTTATCGCCGCGATGCGGATCTCTCTGAGCCCGAACTCGCGTCCGAGCTGCTTCATGATCGCGACCCGGAAGTTGGCCTCTTCGGGTGTGGGATACTCGATTTTGCAGTTGGCCTCGTGGACGCGGACCAACTGCGCGCGTTCCTGCAGTTCTTCTTTGGATGTCATAGGGGAAATGGGGTGCTGGATGAGTGGATTAGTGGATTGGTGGATTAGTGGATTAGTGGATTGATGGATGAATGGATTGATGAGGATGCCGTTTCAACGCTTCAACGCTTCAACGCTTCAACGCTTCAACGCTTTAACGCTTTAACGCTTTAACGCCTTACCCGCTCACCGCGCCACCGCCGCGCGCACCGCCGCCTCGGTCACCGTCCCCAGCGCCTGGTTGGCGTCGCTCTGGTAACCCTGGAGCTCGACCCGGCGAATGCCGTTGGTGCCGGCCTCGACGCTTAGCGAGGCGATCGCGGTCTTGGACCCGAAACAGCAGCGCGAGAAATGTTCCCCGGCGGGCCCGGTGTAGGACAGCACGCTGCAGCCGCTGAGCGTGAGCACGAGCGCCATTCCCATAAGGCCACTGGCCAACGTCAAACGATCCACGCGGCGATGGGCAATCCGCCTGCGGCACAACGCGCCGCTGTCGCCCTGGTTTTGTATCCGGTTCATAAGATTCATCGGTTTTGTTTGTTTGAGCCGGAATTGTGAACCCGGCCCCTATGAATGGTGGAAGTGTCAACGGCCGCTTCTTCCCGAAACCGCAAGCGACCTGGGCGCAGGAACTTGCGACGGATTGACACTGTCAAAAAAGTGTCAATCCGCAGGGCAATGCCCGGCTTGCCCGGAGCGCCGGTTTTCAACCGGCTTACGTCGGCCCCCGGCTCGCCCGTGCGGGGTTTCGTTGATGAAACGAGCGGGCGGTTGGCTGGTTTAAGCCGGTTGAAAACCGGCGCTCCGCTGAGGAGCTGCTCCGCAGGACAGGCGTTCGCCTGGTCTGACTAGTGGGACTCGCTGCCGGCGTTGGCTGCCGCGATTTTTTCAGGCGGCATGGTCACTGTCCGATCTTTGCCAATTCACCCTTGGCACGCTTTTGGAATGCCTGGCCCACGAGCTGAACCAGGCGCCCGCGGTTGGGGGTGTTCAAAGCTGCTCCGCACTGTCCTAATGAAGTGAAACACTTCCGAGCCTGGGCAGTGTCTCCTTTGGCGAGGGCGTCGTCGCCAGTCTGGATCACCGCCCTTGCCAATTGCTTAAGGGAGTCAAGTTGCGATATCAGCTCGGCGGACCTCACTCTATTTTCAGCATCAGAAAAGGCATTGAATCGGGCTTCGCTGAGGCTCAAGGCCGAATCAGGCGCAAATAACGGATGGGAGCTCCAATCTGCTCCAACAAATTTGGCGACGGCGGTTGCCTGGTCGCCCTGCTGCCAAGCGGTCATGGCTGGCTCTGCAATTGGCACTGCTGCCGGCGCTTTGCCTGCCTGCTCCACCGCTGGCGATGGCGAAGTGCCAGGCGGGACATCCTGTTTGCTGCAACCGACTAAAAGAATCGAGACTGCCGCCACTGTGCTGACGGTTGGTGTTTTCATAAAGCGCAACGCCGCCGCACGCTGGCGCTCAGGCAGCGCGGGGGAAGGGCGTCCGGCACGGAACAGAGGGCGAATCCCGCGCTGGCCTGCAGCGCTCTGGTTCGGCACAGGCTCAGAGCAACTGGCGAAACTGGTCGGGAGTGAGTCCAGCATCTTTGGCGATGCCTCCCATGGTGAATGCATTAATCGGGTTATGCCTTGGTATCGTCAGAATCCGCCCTCCGTCTGACATGATGGTGTGCTTACCTTCACGAACGATTTCAAAAACCCGCCTTTCTGAGTGCGCGGATCGCCTGGGCATGGCTGATGCCAGGAATCTTGGGCGTGTTCAAACGCTAACGGTAACAGAGCGTACATCCTCACCCTTTAACTTCTCCTGCAAGACCTCGAGGTACTCCCGAATCGCAATCCGGATATTCTGAAGTGCCTCCGCCTCGGTCACGCCCTGCGACCAGCAGCCGGGTAAGGCTGGGCACCCCACCGCGTAGCCTTCTTCGGATTTCTTCAGGATTACCGGATAGTCCAAACTCATACTGCGATTGTCATGCCGCGCCCGCCGCCCGTCAAGACGTCGAACGGTGCGGATCAGCCGCAAGCCTGCGACGACGCCCGACGGTGCGGGGCCGGGCTGGCTTGGCGGCTGCATCCGCCTTGTTCGCCGGTAGAATGAAACGACGCGCGGCAAACGTAATAGGGCGTCCGGTTGCGTTCGCGTCTGTCGAACTGGACGTTGCCCGGCGTCCCGGGCGCGTGGAGGGGCGACGAAACATCGCCCCGAAGCGGACAGCTAAGCTAGGCTGATCCGCACCGTTCGCCGCTGCATTATTAATCTTCATTCTATCAGCGGCGAACGACCAAGAGCACCGATGAGCGGCATGCTCCGGTGCCGAAACTTCAAATAGGTGTCATTGCCGCTCATTCGGTGCCTCGCCTCGTTAAGCAGTGGGATGGACATGGTGTAGGCGTGAAATGATGTCGCGCACCCGTCGGTCGTTCAACCACGCATAGGCGGCTACGGCGAGGGGAAGAGTGCAAACGATCGC
>DATDCV010000045.1:0-64408 GCA_036524155.1 Verrucomicrobiia bacterium | reverse complement strand
AGTGCTTCGCCCGTTCCCAAGCGTCAGGCTGCTAAGCGTGAAGGTCGTGTTCGTTCTTACGTGGAAGAGTTGAGTCATTTTGCTCCCGCTGAGGACCACCGTGTGGCCGGTGGCATCGAGAACCGTGTCTTGGGCTACATCAATTGCGCTGCTGAGGGGGAAGGTTCCATCGCACTCGACGCGCACTACCCCGCCTGCCGCCATCGCCGCGCGCAAGTCCGCTTCACTGCAATTGGTCACCGTTGACGAAAAGATGACTCGCAACCGGGCGGGTGAACTTGTGGCGGAACCGTACACGTTTGTCACGACCGCGGCGTACGAGCCGGCGTTTGAAAAAGACACCGAAGAAAGCTGCAGGATCGAATTGGTTGCGGCCCGCAGCAGATTGGTGCCGTTAAAGACCCATTGGTAGTACAGGGGCCGGGAGCCGGCCGCGGTGACGGTAAACGAACCGTCCTGGCCCGCTGCCACGACCTGGTCGGAAGGCGAGGAGATGAACCAGGGAGCGAGTGGCAAGTTGAAGCTGAATATCGTGCCATAGTTTGATATCCCGCCGAACAGGGTGGACCCATAGAGCGTGTGACCAGAGGCAGCCAGCGGGGCACCAGGCGTAGCGCCGTCAGGGGGCGCAAATTCCTTCAGCACGAAGTAACCCCCGCCATTGGTCTCAATCTGGAAGATGGTGCCGTAGCCCTCTGACATGCCGCCAGGAGCGAATCCGTAACCTCCGCTACCGGTGACCCCGTAGAGGGTCCCATCGACCTGCACCAGGCCCCCCACAGGAGCCGAACCATCCGCACCGGAGAAGTTCTTCAGCACGGCAAACCCGGTGCCATTGGTCTCAAGCCGGAAAAGCGTCCCCCGATTGAATGCGCCACCAGCACCGCAAGTTCCGTATAGCGTGGTGCCGCACAGCAGCAAACTCGCCGGAGACGCCCCGTCCAGCGGCATAGAGAGTGTTCTCAGCACCGTGCAGCCGGAACCGTCCTGGTTAATCCTAAAGATGGCGCCCCCGTGAAAACCATCACCGGCGGCAGTGCCAAACAAGGAGGCTCCGGATACAACCAGGGCCGATCGCGGCTGCTTTAGCCCATCACTTCCTGAGAATGCCCAAAGCGAGCTGAAGCCGGTCCCGTCCGTGTTAACCTTAAAAACGGTTCCACAGCCATACGGGCTAAGGTAATTGGTCGGTCCACCCAGATAGGTGGTCCCGTAAAGCGTCGTTCCCACCAACACCAGCTCCGATAGCGGATCTGCTCCATCAGCGAGGTTGAAAGCCTTCAAAACTTTGAAACCCGTGCCGTCGGTGTTCACTGAGACCACTGCGCCGTTCAGACCTTGAACCGTTCCGTACAGGATCGGGCCGGACTCCACCAATCCTCCATCGGAGGAAAAGCCGGGAAACTGGAACCTGGTGAATCCGGTGCCGTCGGTGGCGAGCGTGAAAATCTCCCCCTGACCGCTCGTGGTTCCGTAGAGCGTGTTTCCTGAAACCAGGAGGCGGCCGTACGCGAAACCATCGGTCGCATCGAGAAAGTGCAAGACCCTGTAGGTTTGCGCCTGACACAGGGTCCGTGGGACTTGAACAGCCAAAATTACCAAGAGTAAAGAGATTGCACGCCACATATACTTCATCAATTCACTGCGGTTACTGCGAACAGCGCGATGGTGCCGTCGCGCGCGAGGCTTCGGTGGGGTCCGCCCTCCGCAGCGGACCGTTCTCGATCCTCAATCCCCGATCCTCAATGCTCATCACAGACATGGGCTTAACGGCGTAGTGGAGAAGCGGATATAATCGAGCATGAAGATGTTCCGCCAGTGGGAGGGGTAATGTGAAAGCGAGACCGGCGCAATCACCCGCAATTCTCCAACCGGACCTGCAAACTGGCTGACATCCCCGCCCAGGACACTGGAACCGTCCAGGCCCGAGCTCACAAAGCGCAAGGAAATGCCGATTCCGTTGAACGTCACCTGGATTTCTCCATCACCCCAGTCCCGAGAGCGTTTATAGTTCAACAAAATGCTTGAGACACTGGGCGGAACGCGGGCGGTCTGGGCCAGCCACGTTTGGACATCGTGGTAAGGCTGCACGCCAGGCTCAAACCCGGAATACAGGCAGACACAATAGCGGCGGTGAAGTACTCCTGTCACGGATTCAGAAACGCAATTCGTATCAAAAATGGCGATTCCGGCTGTGTCCAGCCATTCATAGTCGTATTGCACTGCCATTTGCTGCCCCGCCCCGCAGTAACCGCTCCAACCGGGGAGAGCCTGATCGAAGTTGGCGCTGGCAGGGTATCCGGGCGTGGCGGGAATCCCAGCCGCCAGCTCGAAATCCAGGTTCTTAAACGTTGTCGCGGCCCGGTACAGTCTCGTCGGTTGGCCCACTGCCGAAGTGTCGAAGTAAAATTGGGAACTGTTCGCCAGCACCACGGTAGCAAGCTGCGCCCACGCGTCCGTGGGGCCGACCTGGTTGATATAGTCGATCCAGACCGAGTTGCCCGCCACGCCTCTGAGCATGATTGCCGGAACCGGGTACAACTGCAATCCCGGAACAATGCTCCCCTCGTTGTCGTGCCATACCCGGTAAGAACGCTGCCCAGCAGAGGCTGCGACTCCGTCGAAATACCACTGCGAAGTGGGACCAAATACCCCTCCCATTCTCACGGTGGCGAGTCCGGCCCAGTTGGGCGAAGGAGTCAGCGAGTTTGCGTACTCCAGGTAGAGATCAGTTCCCGCGTCGGCGGTCAGCAAAAGCCCCGGAGCCGTGCTCCTCTCGACTGGCGGAATGACGCTGAGCATCGCGGGCGCGCTGGTCACGGCCCCGAAGGTATTGGCCACCACCACGGAGTAAGCCCCGGTGTTCGTCGAACGGACATCCGGCAACTGCAAGGCCGAGCGCGTCCCGCCGGGAATCGGCGTGTTTCCGTTAAAATACCACTGATAACTGAAGGGCGCATCTCCCGAAACCTGGGCCGGCAGGCGAATGGTGGAACCTTCTTCGGCCGTCAGCGAGGACATCGGCGCGATAACCGGGGGGATGCCTTCCGTGGTGATGGTGAGCGACCATCCTTTCGTCAGGACCCCATTGTCGCCCAGCGCATCATCGCGCACAAACAGGCTCCACGTCCCGTTGGCGGTCAGGTTTGTGAGGCTTGAAAGCGCGGGTCCATACGGCTCCGCGGGCGCGGGTGGCGAAAAGCTCGGCGTGGCACCGAACTGGGTCGGACGGTAAGTCCCCGAAACGACGACCCCCATCTCAGGCAGCGTTGCTCCCGAATCATCAAACGTGAGGTCCAGGTTGCTTGCTGAACTCCCCGCGCCGACATGCGCCATCAGCAGCACGGGTTGGCCGGATGGCCCGGCGAGCATCACATCCACGTCAGAAACAAAGGCGTGTGACAGTCCCAGGAGAGTCGTCGTCACGGACGTTATTCGCCCAGCCACACCCTCGACTACTACGCTCGATGGGTAGGGACTGGCATTCGTATGGTCCAGGATGAGGACGGGCGCCGGATTCGAGAACGTTGCTGCCTGCATGCCTGACTGCAAGGCCCAAAGCAGCACCACAAGTGCGGTCAAGCCGCGTATCGGTGAATAGCGCACAAATCGGGTTTTCATAGGGAATATCGACGTTTGTTCAAAACGCGGATCGCAACCGGGACGGCTCCACAAACCAACGGCCCCCTCTCCCGGCGAACAGTTCTCCGGCTTGTAGGAGACGACGTAAGGAGTCTCTGATGTTCTCGCGGATGCCACCGACGGCGAGCGCGCTCAAATTTCGGAGCGTCCTGGTCTTGATTAGAGACTCCTTACGTCGTCTCCTACAAGGGCCGAGTTCCCAAGGCTGCTGAGTGGCCGCACCTTCGGTGCTGTCGAACGGGGGTTTCGCCCTCCCCATGAACGCTTCCGAAAGTGACGGCCACCTCTCCCCTTTCCCCTCTCCCCCAAAGGCGGAGAGGGGGACCAGAAACCGCAGCCCGTTCTTCAACTGACCTCGGCTTTCTCCCTCTGCTCCGCTAGCGGAGTGGGGGAACCAGCCACGCCGGCTTCCTCCCTCTCCTCCTTTGGAGGAGAGGGCCGGGGAGAGGAGGTCCTTTCGTTCTTCCGTAACCGTGTTCATCCGTGGTTCTTTGTTCTCTGCGTGCTATGGCAGAGTCACCAACCGATACAGCCTCGGCGCCTGGCCTATTACCGACGTGTCCCAGTACTCCTGCGAAGTATCAGTTAGGGTGACGGTCGCTAGCGGCAGCCAGGCATCGATTGGCCCTACCTGGTTGATGTAATCGATGCGCACGGAACTGCCGATGGCACCGGTCAGTTTGATGGCTGGTATGAGATGAACCGCCAGGGAGGGAACGATGCCGGCGCTCTCATCTTGCCGTGAACGATAGAACCGTTCGGCTGACAACGGGGAAACGTCCACGTAGAGTTGGCCGCTGTTTGTAAGTGTAACCGTATCCAGCGGCGCCCAGGCAGGTCCGGGCTGCAGAGCGGACGTGATTTGCAGGTTCAAGGATTGCCCGATCGCACCGCCCAGGCTCAGAGCCGCCACCGGCCGCCGTTCCACGCGCGAAATGACGCTCAGCATGGCGGGCGCACTCGTTACCGAACCATAAACGTTACTGAGAATTACCGAGTAAGAGCCAGCGTCGGCGAATTGGACCGCCGGAAGTCGCAGCAGTGCGTTGGTGGACGTGGCTCCGATTAAGTTAGTGCCGTTGAACAGCCATTGGTAAGTCAGTGAGGAACCGCCGCGGCCCCGGGCCCGAAAAGCCACCGCAGTGCCCGCTTCTGCGGTCTGACTGACGGGCGGCGACAGCACGCTCGGCCCAGCTACGGACATCGAGAAGATAACGCCGTGGTTCAAGGCGCCGCCCATTTGAGTTGCCCCGTACAAGGTATCGCCAGACAAGACGAGCGCATAGGGACGAGCCCCATCGCTGCCGCCGCTGAAGGTCTTCAAGACGGTGTAACCCGCATCGTCAGTGCCGACCCTGTAGACAGCTCCAATGCCCACAGTGCCCCCCAACAAGCTTCCATAAAGCGTGCTGCCGCTGATGACCAGACCGTCCCAGGGATCGATTCCCACGTCATTGGTCGTGAATTGTTTGAGCACTGTGAATCCTGTCCCGTCGGTGTTGAGCTTGAACACCGAACCGCAGCCTTGGCCGGCGTAGCGCGTGGTGCCGTACAAAGTTGGCCCGGACAGAACCAACTTGTCACTCGGCCATCCGCCGTCAGCGCCAAATTCCTTCAGGACCGCGAAGCCGCTGCCATCGACCTCCATGCGGAACACCAGGCCGCTAAATGAGCTGCCACCGCTGGCAGTGGTCCCGTACAACGTGCTGCCTGAGGCCACCAGGCCCGAGTGGGAATACGCGCCGTCGTTGCCGGTGAAATTGTGGAGGACTGTCAGGCTCTGGCCGTTCGTGTCCATCCTGAATAGCGTCCCGTATGAGGTGCCCCCTTCATAAGTCGTCCCGAAGAGCATCCCGTCCCGGACCAGCAAGCTGCCCATAGGCTCACGGCCATCGCCGCCGGTGAACTGGTGCAGGACGGAATAACCGCTGCCGTCGGTGTTCAGGGCGAACACCGTGCCGCAGCCCGACGGAGTGCCATCCCCCCAGGTCGTCCCGTATAACCTTCCGCCAGAGGGAACCACCCCTCCAAACGCTCCTTGCTCGACCGTGCCGACGGGAAAATTCTTCAAAACCGCAAAGCCGCTGCCGTCCGTGTTGAGCCTAAAAACCGTCCCTCCTCCGCTTGAGCCGCCGTTGATGGTAGTTCCGTAGAGTGTCGAGCCCGACACAAACAGATTCGGCGACGGCTCATTGCCATCGGCCCCCGTGAAAGTGTGTAACACCGCGAAACTGACTTGAGGACCTACGGCGAGCGTCGCGTCTGCGCTGGACAACATACCGAAACGATTGCTGACGATCACCCGGTAGGCGCCCTGGTCGGTGCTATCCACCGACTTCAGCGTGAGGGTGGCGGTGTGTGACCCGGACACGTTGAGCTCGTCGGCCAGGGGCACCCCATCTTTCAACCATTGGAACGCGAGCGGCGCTGTGCCGCCCGCCTGGACACTGAAGACCACGTCGTCACCTTCATTAACCCGCTGGCCGACGGGCTGGCTGGTGATGAACGGATCCTGCACCGTCACGCGCGCCACCGCGCTGGTGGCCGCGCCATAGAGATTGCTGACCCATGCCGCGTAACCTCCGGCGTCCGCGCCCAGAACGTTCGAGATTGTTAAGACGGGCGTACGTGCGCCTGACAGGTTGCCGCCATCGCTCAATAACGCGCCATCCTTCAGCCATTGACAGCTCAGCAGTGGCGAGCCTCCGGCGTCAACCGATAAAAATGCTGTTTGGCCGGCACGGAGTGACAGATCGTTTGGCTGCCTGGAAATGTAAGGATCCAGCACTGTCAACAGGGCCGGGGAACTGGTTATGGCGCCGACGGCGTTGCTGACCACGACCTCGTACGTGCCCGATTGCGGGAAATACACCGCCGGCAAATGCAAAATAGAATTTGTCGCCGCGCTGATGGCATTCGTGACATTGAAAAACCACTGGTAAAACATGGGAACAGCTCCCCCGGCGACCGCTCGGAAATCCACTGCCTGGCCCGCCGCTACGGTTTGGCTCGAGGGTTGCTGGATAAAGCTCAGTGAGTAAGGCCGCACAGCGAGCGTGGCCGTTGGGCTGGTCCGTAAGCCCCACCCCGCGCCTGACAAAATGGCGTAATAGTCCCCGGCGTCGGAAGGTTGAGCCGACGCAATCTGGTAGTGACTTTGGATTGCCCCGGCGATCGGAGAGCCATTGTAGTACCATTGGAAGACGGGGTACGGACACGCCTGAGCGCCCGCAGAGAAGGTGACTGACTCGCCCGGGTTTACCGTCTGGCTCACCGGCACCACCGTGAAGCCCATAAAATAGGGGCCCAGGCAGCCGCCGCCGATGGTAAACGGTTTCAATCCCCAGAGATAGGTAAGATAGGAGTCAGTCGGACCGGTGGGCAGCCTCAGGACCAGCGGCTCTGAGAAGCCGATCAGCACAGTCAAGTCCCCCCCTTGCCAGGCGGCAAAAGCCTCCGCCCAGGTATTGTAGTTCCCCTTCCAACCGACCATCTGCACCAGGGCGGTGCCGCCCCAATCGACGCCCGGCACCAGCCGCGCAGCGTTCGCGGTGTTCACGTAACCGGCGTTAGGTGGGTCGCGGAAAGTAACCCAGGTTAGAGTCGTTATCGTTGGATTGTAAAGCATCGGGAGTGTGCCTGCGCTGTCGAGCGACGCCGGCGTGGCCGTGGTTGGCCCGCCGATTAACGCCGCGCGACAACTGCTGTCGGCGAATTGGCCCGGTATTCCGCCGTCGAGATAAACCGGCGCGTTAATTGTCGGCGTTGTGGTGGAGGAGTAGTTCCTGAACTGGACCTGTCCCTGGCCCAGTGCGGCCAGGCAGGAGGCGCCGAGCACGAGCGCGGTGGGAAGAGTCTTCATATGGAGTATCGACTGTTTAGTTTAACGTTTATGAGGACCACAAACCTTCCAGGGCCACCTCTCCCCTGTCCCCTCTCCCCCAAAGGCGGAGAGGGGGAACCAGTTGCGGCGCCTTCAGTGCTGTTCGGATCTCGGCCTTCGGATTTCTTTCGGGTTTCGGATTTCGGATTTCGGGCTTCGGCTTTCCATTCCGCGCCCCCACCGCCCTTAGGAGAGAGGAGGCCCTTTCGTTCTTCCGTAACCGTGTTCATCCGTGATTCTTTGTTCTCTGCGTGCTATGGAAGAGTCACCAGCCGGTACGCCCTCGCCGGCTGGCCTACGGCGGAGGTATCGAAATACTCCTGCGAAGTGTTGGTGAGCGTGACGGTCGCCAGCGTCACCCAGGCATCGGTCGGGCCGATTTGGTTGATGTAATCGATGCGCACCGAACTGCCGATCGAGCCGCTGAGCGTAATCGCCGGGACGAGCCGCAGGTCAATGGCCGGGGGGTTGACCGGATCGGTGGGCTGCCAGGCGCGGTAAAACCGCGCAGCCGCCAGCGGCGTCTCGGTGTCGAAGCACCACTGCGAAGCGGTAGCCATCTCAACCGTGCCGAACACAGCCCAACCGGGGTTATCCGCCAGAAGAGGAACATAGTCCAGGCGGATGGTTCCGCCAGGCTGGCCCCGCACATTCAGGCCGGGAACCGATCTTCTTTGAACCGATGGAATGACGCTCAGCATAGCCGGCGCGCTGGTTACGGCTCCACCATCGTTCGTAAGAACGACAGTGTAAGCGCCGGCCAGAACTGGGCTGGCTGACGGCCACTCAAGACTCGCATTCGTGCAGCCCACGAGTGGCGCAGTGGTTTGCTGCGAGGTGAAGTACCATTGGTAACCGACCGGGAGATACCCCGCGGGCCTCACTGAAAACCGGCAGGGGGCGCCGGTCTCGACCGTCATGGACTGCGGTTGGGTAAGAATCGACGGCACAGAGAAATCACCCATGAGCCGGGCGACAAAGCGATTGGGCGTTTGGTTTACCACGTCGAATTGGCCGCCAATCATAATCTTACCGTTCCGCTGCTGTTCCAGGGCAAGCACCGAATAATCCGTGCTGACCGTGAAAGAGGGATCCAGCGAGCCGTCGAGATTGAGCCGGGCGATGTTATGGGCCGTTAGGCCGTTCACGGCGCTAAACCCGCCGCCCAGGAGCACCTTGCCGTCGCCCTGCAGTCGCATGCAGTAAACCGTGCCATTCAGGCCGGCGACAAATGTGTCATCGAGCGAGCCGTCGGCGTGAAGGCGTGCCATCCGGTTGACGGGCGTGCCGTTCACAGCAGTGAATTCCCCTCCAATGATGATGTTCCCATCTCGTTGAACAAGAATGGCGGTGACGACTGCATTCGGCCCATCCAGGCCATTCAGGAATGAAGGATCGCTCGAACCGTCGCGGTTTACGCGGGCGAGGGACGGCCTGTGCTTTCCATTGAGGGTGTCAAACCATCCGCCGACAAGCACCTTCCCATCGGGCTGAATGGCCAGGGCATGGAGCCAACTGTCGGCGTTCCCTACGCTGCAAGCCAGGGACAGGTCCAGCGAACCGTCAGGGTTCAGACGAACCAGGTTAGCCCGGGCGATTGATCCGACTGACGGGATCCGGCCAGCGGCAACGATCTTGCCGTCGGGTTGGAGGCCTACCGCCGCAACAATTCCGTGCAAGGGTACGGAAGTTCCGGCGAGGAACCGGTCATCCCCTGTGCCATCGGGGTTAATGCGGCTCAGTCCGTACCAGCTATAGACGAGGATTTTGCCATCAGGTTGAAGGGTCAAGCGTGTCTCATTGAGAGTGCTAACGGGTGGCGGGGAAAAACTTTGGTCCACTGTGGCATCCGGGTTAAGGCGCGCGACGCTCGAGCACGCGACTCCATTAATCGAATAGAAAGACCCGGCAATGACCACTTTGCCATCAGGCTGAACCACCAGCCCGGTGAGATTGAAATTCGGTCCCGGAGGGCCCTCAGGGAACGAGGTGTCGAGCGAGCCGTCGGTATTCAGGCGGGCCAGGGGGGTGCACTCCACGTCGTTGACCCTCTCGAAAAAGCCGCCGATGACGATTTTGCCGTCAGGTTGGGCGGCCAGGACGATGACGCTGCTATTCGGTCCGGCCAGGCCGTTCAGAAACGCGGTGTCCTTTGTTCCGTCGGCGTTCAACCGCATGCAGCAAGGCGGGACATTGTTGCCGAGCAGGATCTTTCCGTCCGGCTGCAATGCGAGGGAATACACCGTGCCGTCCGGCTCAGACGCGGCAAACGAATGGTCGATCGAACCGTCCGGGTTGAGGCGGACGACTCTCAATTGGACCTGGCCCAAAAGAAAGTACCCCGCCACGATGATTTTGTCGTCAGGTTGAATCGCGAGGCACTTTGGCTCCTCGTCGCGTCCAGCTAAAGCATTTGTGAAGGACCCGTCGAAAGAGCCGTCCGGGTTGAGCCGTGCGAAGTTTGTTGCGCCCACGCCGTTGACCGCCTGGAAGGTTCCGGCCACCAGGATTTTGCCATCACTCTGCGCTGCTAATGCTCCGATCCACGGGTTTGGCCCCGTCAGCACCGGTGCGAACGAAGGGTCCAGGCTGCCGTTCTGGTTCAACCTGTGGAGATCGGTGACGCTGCTGCCAATCGAACGAGGAAAGCCGCCAACCAGCACTTTGCCGTCCGGTTGGCGCGCGATGACCCGATAGGCAGAGTTCGTCATATCCGCCAGCCCGTCCGCAAACGAAGCGTCCAGCGAACCGTCTGCGTTCAGGCGCGCCACCCCTGCGCGCGGCACACCATTTATCGTTCCCAATTCCCCCGCGATGAGCACTTTGTCTCCGGCCAAGATCAACCCTACGATGGTCTCGCCCGAGACATCAGGTTCAAAACCGCTATCGACCGGGCCATCCGCGTTCAGCCTCGCGAGGCGGTTTCGCACCGCGCCATGCACAGTAGTGAAATCCCCGCCAATCACGACCTTTCCGTCGCTTTGCACCGCAATCGCCCGGACCCAGGCGTTAATGCGGGAACCGATGTCAAAAGCGGGATCCAGATCGCCGGGCGCCCCAGAGACAGTATGAGTAAAAGCCAGCGCCAACGCGCCGGCGACAAGTATGGACAGAGTTTTCATAGGGAGTATCGACAATTTTTCAAAACACGCATAGTTACCAGGACTGCTCCATAAACCCACGGCCCCCTCTCCCGGCGAACAGCGTTCGCTTTCCGGCTTGTAGGAGACGACGTAAGGAGTCTCTGATCTTTTCTCGGGTTTCCCCGACGGCGAGGGCGCTCAAATCTCGGAACCTGCTGGTCTTGATTAGAGACTCCTTACGTCGTCTCCTACAAGGGCCGAGTTCCCAGGGCTGTTGAGTGGTCGCACTTTCCGTGCTGTCGAACGGGGGCTTCGCCCTCCTTATGAACGTGGTTGCGCAAGAATGCAAGGGCCACCTCTCCCCTTTCCCCTCTCCCCCAAAGGCGGAGAGGGGGAACCAGACGCGCCGGCTCTCTCCTTTTCTTGCGTTCGGGTAGAGGGAGACCGGAAGCCGCAGCCCGTTCTTCCGCCGGCCCCGGCTTCCTCCCTCTCCTCCGCTGGAGGAGAGGGCCGGGGAGAGGAGGCTCTTCCGTTCTTCCGTAACCGTGTTCATCCGTGGTTCTTTGTTCGCTCCGCGCTATGGGAGAGTCACCACCCGGTACACCCTCGGCGGCTGGCCTATGGCTGATTTATCGAAGTAAAGTTGCGACGTGCCAGTGACGGTGACCGTGGCCAGCGTCACCCAGGCGTCGATGGGCCCCACCTGGTTTATGTAGTCAATCCGCACCGAACTGCCGACGGCGTTGGTTAACCGGATCGCGGGGACCAGTTCCATGCTTAAGACTGGCGGCTGACTGGTGCTGCTCTGCTGCCACGCCCGGTAGGAGCGTTGCGCCCCCGGCAACGGCGGCGAATCGACAAGCACCTGGCTGGTGTTGGTCCCCAGGAACATCTCGCCCATGGGTATCCAGTAGTTGGTGGGCGCAAAAGAGTCGGCGTACTGCAGGTTCCAGGAGGTCTGGCTTTGCGCGTGAACAACAACGCCCGGTGCCAGGGCCATGGGCACGGGCGCAACCACACTCAGCATCGCGGGTGCGCTGGTGACGGCTCCCCAGACGTTGGTAACTACGACAGTGTAAGCGCCTGAGTCCTGCGGTTGCAGCGAGGCGAGGTTGAGCGAAGTCCCGATGCCGAGCGAGGTGCTGCCGTTGAAAAACCATTGGTAGCTCAAAGGCGCGTCGCCAGTGGCGTTCACGCGCAACTGCGTACCCGAGCCGGCTGCCACTGTTTGGCTCTGCGGTTGAGCAGAAATGCCCGGTGGCAAGCGAACCGTCACAGTCGCGACACGCGAGGTGTACTCGCCGCACCACGACATGACCGCAAAGTAACCGCCGGCGTCTTCAGGTCGCGCGTGCAGAATCTGCCAGGAACCATCGTTGGCCCCTGGGATGGCATTGCCGTTGAAGTACCACTGGATATCGGGAGCGGGCCATCCCTCCGAGGAAACGCTCAGTGTGACGGGATCGCCGGCGATCACAGTCTGATCGTCCGGTCCTCCGTTATACTTAAAGTAGGGAGAACTCAAGTTTGCCATTGAGAACCAATTCAAGCCCCAGAGATAGGTAAAGCGTGTATCAGTAAGACCGTAGGGCAACCGCAAGGTCAACGGGTTTGAGAACCCGATGCGAGCATCGAACACGCCGCACCGAAAGGCGTTATAGGCATCAATCCATGTCGTATAAGGGCCCTGCCACGCGACCATCTGCACCAGTGCGGTGCCGCCCCAATCCACTCCCGGCACCTCGCGAGCAGGGCCGGCGCTATAATTCACGTATCCGGCCGCCGCAGGGGGCGTGGTCCCGCTTCTGAAATTGACCCAGGTCAGGGTCGTTATCGTGGGATGGTGCAACAGGCTGAGCGTGCCCGGACCCTCCGTGGAGGCCGGTGTCGCGGTCGTCGGCCCCCCGAGCAGCGCGGCGCGCCAGGCAGTATTGCTCGAGTCAGGAAAAGGCCCTGAGGCGCCCCCGAGGGACACCCGCGCATCGACTGCGGGCGTTGTGTTCGAAACATAATTCCGGAATTGCACTTGCCCCTGGGCCGGCGCGGACAGGCAGGAGGCGGCGAGCACGAGAGTGATGGCGAAAGTTTTCATAGAGTGCGTAAACAGTTTTTCGACGGCCACCTCTCCCCTGTCCCCTCTCCCCCAAAGGCGGAGAGGGGGACCAATTCGCACCGGCTTTCTCCCTCCCATCTGCCGGCGCAGAAAGGGAATAAGCCCCGCCCGCCGTCGCCCTCTCCTCCTCTGGAGGAGAGGGCCGGGGAGAGGAGGTCCTTTCGTTCTTCCGTAACCTTCTTCATCCTTGGCCCTTCATCCATTGCGCGCTACGGCGGCGACACCAGCCGGTACAGCCTCGGCGGCGGGCCGATGGCTGAAGTGTCGAAGTAAAGTTGCGAGGTGTTGGTCAGCGGGACAGTCGCCAGCGTCACCCAGGCATCCGTCGGGCCGATTTGGTTGATGTAATCGATGCGCACCGAGCTGCCAGCGGTTCCGGTTAACGTGATCCCCGAAACCAGGTGGATGCTCAACATCGGCGGCTGGTTCACACCATTCGTCTGCCATGCCCGGTAAAGCCGCAGGAAGTCAGGGGCCGGCTGCATGGGCCAATCGACATACACCTGGCTGGTGTTGGTTCCGGCCATCACGTTTTCGACCAGCGGTAGCCAGCTCGGCGCCCCGGATAATTGCCTGGCGGTCTCCAGGTTCATAGCGGTCCCGTTCTGGGCGGTGCCAACGACACCAAGGGCCCGGGTCGTGTCCACCGGTGCAATCACATTCAGCATCGCCGGCGTGCTGGTGACGGCGCCCCAAACATTGGTGACGACCACCGTGTAGGCGCCGATGTTCCGGGATTCGAGCGCGGTGAGCTTGAGCGAAGTCCCCGTGCCGAGCGGGGTGCTGCCGTTGAAGAACCATTGGCAGCCCAAAGGCGCGTCGCCAGTCGCGCTTACCCGAAACACGGTGCCGGAGCCGGCGACTGCCGTCTGGCTTTGAGGCTGTAACGCGATACCCGGGGGCACCCGCACTGTCACTGTGGCGACACCAGTGGTGTAAGTCCAAAGCAAAAACATGGGATCCGTCAGAATTGCATAGTAACTGCCCGCGTCCGTCGGCTGGGCGCTCGGGATTTGGAGGCAACTCGAGTTGGCTCCCGCGAGGGCAACCCCATTGAAATACCATTGGAAATCAGGAACGGGCCAGGCATCGACAGAAACGGCTAGTGTTACGGGATCGCCGGCACTGACTGTTTGGTCTGCTGGTCCCGTGTAACTCCAGAAGGACGGACCTCCAGCCCACCCCAGTGCGAAAGAGTTCAAACCCCAGAGGAAGGTGAGGTTTCCGTCCGTAGGGCCGTTGGGCAACCTCAAAGTCAGCGGGTTTGACATGCCAATGAGCACATAAGGGCCGCCGGACACCGCCCAGGAGTAGGCGTCAGCCCAGTCATAGTAGTTGCCCTCCCAGGCCACCACTTGAACCAGGGCGGTGCCGCCCCAGTCCACACCGGGGACAACCCTGGCAGCGTTCGTGCGAACGTCTGCATAGCCGGCATTAGTGCCCATGCCGAAGTTGAACCAGGTGAGGCTCGTGATTGTGGGATGATACAACTGGCTGAGCGTACCCACGTTCGTTGAAGAGGCTGGGGTGGCCGTGGTTGGCCCGCCAAGCAAGGCGACCCGCCACAAGGGATTGCTATAATCCGGGCGTGCGCCGCCCATATGGTACAAATACACCGGCGCATCGATCGCTGGCGTGGTGGACGGAACGTAGTTCTGGAACTGCACCTGCCCCTGGCCCAGGGCGGCCAGGTAGGAGGCGGCGAGCACGAGAATGATGGCGAGGGTTTTCATGGGGGCCTTTATTGACCTCGGCTAGACACATAGCGGCAAAGCCGCAGCCAGACTGTGTTTTCATCGCGAGGACGAGAACGAGAACGAGGACGAGGACGAGGAGGAGGCGAAGAATTTGCGGAGGCCGCGCAAACTCCCATCGATAGGAGTATGGACAAACACGGATGCGGAGGGGCCGAGACACGAATTTCACGAAAACCCAATAAATGCGAGAGACAAGAACGCCCCATCTCCTGATCGGGATTCCGTATTACCCCTAATCCTTTTTCGGCACGGCCGACTCCAGACTTTGCCGTCGGAGTGTCCATAAAGCCTCTACCCGGGAATTGTTGCGCCCCGAACTCCAGCAGAAATTCTGGCCGGAGTCAAGCACGAACCAGGATCAAATATGGCAAAACGGACTTCTAACGGCGGGGCGCTCTACTTCAGCGCGGCCCAGACGCGATGGACATCGTCGTGGTCGTCGAGGGATTGCAGGAACTCGCCGGCCTCGGCGCGTTGCTGGTCGGTAAGCTCGGGGTAGTTTTTCGGCACGAACCCGATCTCGCTGGTGACGACCTTCCAGCCGTTTTGCGACAGCCACTTGGAAACAGCGTGGACGCTGGCGCGGTCAGCCAGCAAACGGGCGCCGGCAGAACCTTCAGGGATGTCGTCGTTTTGGCTGCGGGACAGCGGTTCGACCTCATTGGCGCCGGCCTCGATGGCGGCGGCCTCGATATCGGTGTTCGGATCCGGGTGATAGGCTTCGACGATCCCGGTGTGGTCGAAAAGAAATTTGTTGCTGCCGGCGGTGCCGAGCTGGCCTTTGCGAAAGATGTTCCGGATTTCGGGGGCGGTCCGGTTCACGTTATCCGTGTAAACCTCGACGATGACCGGCACCTTATGGGGCGCGTAGCCTTCGAAGAGGACGTGCTCCATCACCAGCTTTTCTTCGCCGACGCCCGCGCCCTTTTTGATCGCGCGCTCGATGACGTCGCGCGACACGCTTTCTTTCCGCGCCTTTTCAACCGCCGCAGACAACCGCGCGTTGCTGGCGGGATCCGGCCCGCCCATTTTGGCGGCGACCATGATCTCGCGGACGATTTTGCCGGTCGCCTGGGCCTTCTTCATGGAGGCGACTTCCCGTTTGGCGTGGAGCCACTGGCGTCCCATAGGGTCCTTTCCGGCTACGCGGCGCTGAGCCAACGCGCGACGTCGACGGCGGCGTAGGTGATGAGGATGTCCGCGCCGGCGCGGCGCATCGCCAGGAGGCTTTCGAGGGTCACCGCGCGTTCGTCAATCCAGCCGTTGGCGGCGGCGGCCTTGACCATGGAATACTCGGCGCTGACCGCGTAGGCGGCGGTGGGATACCCAAACTCGGTTTTGACCCGATGGAGAATATCGAGGTAAGCCAGCGCGGGTTTCACCATGACGATATCGGCGCCTTCCTGGATATCGAGAGCCACCTCGCGCAACGCTTCGCTGGCGTTGGCCCCATCCATCTGGTAGCTGCGGCGGTCCCCGAATTTCGGAGTGGATTCAGCCGCCTCGCGGAACGGCCCGTAAAAAGCCGAAACGAATTTTGCGGCATACGACATGATCGGAGTATCCGCGAACCCGTCGTTATCGAGTTGCTCGCGGATGGCGCGCACCCGCCCGTCCATCATGTCGCTGGGAGCGACGATATCGGCTCCGGCTTCAGCGTGGCTGGCGGCGGCGCGAGCAAGCAGCTTCAGCGTCGGGTCGTTCAGGATGCGAGCACCGTGTTTGCCCTGCTCGACAATACCGCAGTGCCCGTGGATCATGTATTCGCACAAACAGACATCGGTAATGACCAGCAAATCCGGCAGCTCTTTTTTCAGCAAGCGGACCGCCTGCTGCACGATGCCATTCGCCGCGTAAGCGCCGGAGGCTTTGGCATCCTTGCGGTCGGGAATGCCAAAAAGCAAGACCGCGGGTACCCCTGCCGTGAAGGCCTGTTTTGCTTCGGCCAGCAGTTCGTCCGGCGAGAGCTGAAACACGCCCGGCATCGCGGCAATCGGGTGGCGCAGTCGTTTGCCGCTGCGCACGAACAGCGGCAGCACGAGTTGATCCTTATGCAGCCGTGTTTGGCTGACCAGCCGCCGCAACGCGGGCGTCTGCCGCAGGCGCCGCGGTCGATAGGCCGGAAATTGTCCAATCGGAAACAAACTCATGCCGGGAGTCTAAGCGGTTGGCCGAGATAAGAAAAGGCCGAAGGGGGTGATTGGTCGGTGCAACGTTTACATTGCGCGCGCCCCAACTGCAAAAAAGCTGACTTACCGAAGGCGGCCGCCGGTTGATGCCGGGCGTGGGACACTGCCTCAATTCAGGCCAAAGTGCTGTGCCTGGAGCTTCCAAGGGGGGGCCGGGACGCCGGCGAGGAACGCGCGGCACCGGAGTAAAGATTGGGCCGACCGATCTCGCTTTACGCAGGCGCGGTGGGCGACACGGAGGTGGCCGCCGCTTGCAGATGCCTGATCGACACCGGGTCAGGGATATTGGGGGGATCCTGCATGATAACGGTCAGAGTTTTTCTTCGCAGGATCCTGGCCCGTCGAGCGGGCGCTGAGGGAATCTGCCAAAGCATCGCCCCGGCGGGCCGTGCAGGCGGGCGCCGATTAATGAAATGGGCGTGTCCATGCGTTTCCTGGAGCAGCGTCAGCATCTTAATCCGGGTGGCCATAATGGTTTCCAGCAAATGAGACTGCAAGTCACGTGCCATGGTTCGTTGCGCGGGACCAGGTAACGAGGCTTTGCACGTCAAGGGTATTGGCACCGATCAGGCGAGGCTTCAGTTGTTTACGGCGGGATGCGGACGGACCGGAGCGCCGACATGTTGTCGGCTTACGCCGCACCGACCGCATAAGCCGACAACATGTCGGCGGTCCGACGCCGAGTTATGGGCGGCGGGAGTTGACGCGATAGAAGGCGCGGTCGGGCGGGGCGTTGGTGTCGGCCAGCGCCATCGGGCCGTCCCCGGCGGCAGCCCCGGAGACCAGATCGATCCACGACACGAGATCCTCCGAACGCTGCAGGGTGTAAACCCGGTCTTGATACCCCGTGAACTCCACCTGCCAGCCGTCGGCTGTCCGAGTCAGGCCCGCGATCGGGAAGCGCGGGTCCGGCCTCGGCGTGAGCACAAATGACAGACTATCCGCCGCCGCATCGTTCTTTCCTGAGATCACCCGGTTGGTTAGCGCGAACTCGACAAAGCGGGTGCCGGCCGGCAAACCTCCGCCAGCGGTCCGCTCGATCAAACCCGTCACCCCTCCGCGATCGATAGGCGTGACGTTGCCGACGACAGCGGAGGCCAACGCAGTGCTGGTCGCATTCAGAAAAGTCGCGGTGAGGAACGCATGGTCTCCCTCCGTCGTGGCCCCGCCAAACCAGCCCCGGAGGCTGTAGTCGACGCCGGGAACATCAATGTCAGCGGCCAGGTCGGAAACGTCGATGCGTTGCGTGATGAAGGCGTCGGCAGTGCCGCCCAGGAAGAAGTTCGAGCCGCGGTCCGGAGGCCCCGGCGAGGCGGCCGAAGGGAAATTGGTGTTCGAGCCGTAAACCCCCAGCGTCGTGCTCGACACATCGAACCACCAGGCAATCCCGCGATTGGTGGCGTAGTTGTCCGTGCCGGAGTTGGACTCGGCATTGCCGTTGAAAACAAGGTTGGCCCCGTAGGCGGTCGGCGGGAGAGGCAGGCCTTCCACGCGCCCATCGAGTTTCCACGCGGGATCAATCGGCACCCCCATGTGCGTCAGCACCGTCGTGCAAACGTCCACGATGCTCGGCGAAGGCCACATGACGCCCCGGGCGGCTGCCGGCCCGCTGACGATGTGCCACGTGATGCGCGATTTCTCGAGGTCCGGGTTATCATGCTCGCCGTGGTCAGCCAGCGCGATGACCAGCCAGTTCTCATTCGTGTAGGTAGCCCGGCTCAGCAGCGCCGCCAGGATTTGGCCGACCTGGCGATCGGCCGTTTCGATCGCGCGCACGTAATTCGTCACCGCCGGTCCCCACCCGTAAGAGTGCCCCGCCGAATCGACGTCCAGCAGGATCATGTACAGCACGTCCGGATTCGAGTTCGTCAACTGTCGGCACGTTTCGGCGGTGACCGCCGCATCGGAGGAGAAAGCGGTCTTCACGTCCGCGTCCGGCACGACGGTCAGCAAGGGTGACCAGCGGGCAAAACAAACCGTGTTCCAGTTGCTGTTAAACGTTTCGAGACGCCTGAAGAAGCTCGGGTAATTCGCAAAGTTGTTGCCGGTAAAACTGTTGTTCGGATCGTTCACCAGGTTCTTGTCGCCCCAAACCCCGGTGAACATGCTCGACCAACACGCGGCGCTGTGCGTGACGGGGTGCGTCACCGCGCGGACGGAGTAACAGCCGTTGGTAGTCAGCGCGTTGAGGTTGGGCGTGCGGGCGACCGCGAGTGCACTGCACATGGTGCCGTCGATCCCGATGATCAAGACCTTGTTGGTGAGGCCATACCCACCGAGAATAGACCCGAACAATAACATGCCGGCGACAACAAGGTGTTTCATACGAAGCTGATGGAGCGAATGCATCTCACGACTGTGCGCGCAGGACTTTTGAGCGCGCCATGTTCAGAATGAACCGCCATGCCCCGATGTTCAACACCAAACGGCCTCGTTACGTATCGCTTCAGCCTTGGGTCGGAGCGCCGATTTCTAATCGGCTTACAGGAGGCCATCGGCTCGCTTAAGCCGAGTACAACTCGGCGCTCCGACCCAAGACTGATGGGGGGGTACCTCGTTACCCCGGCTTGGCAAGCGCGGGCCGTGATCTTATCTTCCGGCTGCCGGCCGACCGGCAAGACCCGAACACCTGATTATGGAAACACTGCCGACCGTCCTGCTCAAACCCGGCGAAGCAGACCGGATCGTGGCCGGGCACCCGTGGATCTACCACGGCTCGGTGCTCCGGTTGACTCATCCCGCCGCCGACGGCGACCTGGTGCAGATCAAAGACCATCGCCAGCGTTTCCTCGGTGTCGGGGTCTATAATGCGAAGTCCAGGATTAATGTTCGGGTGCTGGCGACCCAGCGCGTTGAGCTCGATCAAGCTTTCTTCGCCGAACGCATCAGGCAGGCCTTGGCGGTCCGGGAGCGTTATCTGCCGGGCGCCACCTCGTTTCGGGTGGTAAACGCGGAAAGCGACTTTCTCAGCGGCCTGATCATCGACAAATACGAAGATGTGCTCGTGCTGCAGCTCTCGTCGCTCGGCATGGACCAGCGGAAGAGTGTGATCGTTGCGGCGTTGAAGGAGATTTGTTCCCCGCGCGCGATTTTGGAGCGCAGCGATGTTTCATCCAGGAAGTTTGAAGGACTCGCCGAGGCCCAGGGCGTGCTGACCGGGCAACTCGACGGCCCGGTGCCCGTCAACCTCAACGGGCTAAGATTCGAGACCGACCTCCTCAGCGGCCACAAAACGGGTCTTTATCTCGACCAACAGGTCAACTATCGGCTCGTGTCCCAATTTGCCAGGGGCGGCCAGGTGCTGGATTGTTTCAGCTTCCTGGGCGGGTTTGGCCTCCACGCCGCAGCGGCCGGAGCGGCTCATGTCCATTTGATCGATCAAAGCGCAGACGCCTTGGCCGCGGCGACCCGCAACGCCGCGGTGAATGGTCTGAGCGACAAATGCTCGCTGGAGACGGCGAACGTGTTCGATTGGCTCAAGGGCCAGACCACTGCCGGTCCGCATGAGAAAGTGTTGCCCAAATGGGACCTGATCATCCTGGACCCTCCCTCGTTCACTCGAAATCGCGCCGCGGTGCCTGACGCGTTGCGCGGCTACAAAGAAATACACCTGCGCGCGCTGAAACTCATCAAACCCGGCGGAATCCTGGCGACATTTTGCTGCTCGCACCATGTCGCCGCCAACCTGTTCCAGGACACTGTCCTGGCCGCGGCCTTCGACGCCCGGCGGATCCTGCGTCGCGCGGCCAGCTACGCCCAAAGCCCGGATCACCCCGTGATCCCGATGATCCCCGAAACCGAGTACCTGAAAGGCTTTGCGTTTGAAGTGGTGCGCTGAGTCTGCCTTATCCTTCCAGCAAATCCCTCTGCCAGTTCATTAACTGGGTCGAATCCGGTTCTCGGTTTTGGGCCAGCTCAGACAGCAGCGCCCGGCTGGCAATGAGCGTCGGGTCAATGCCGAGCTTGGCGGCCTGGGTGTCGCGGCGCTTTTGGAGTTCCACGTACCGCCGCCGCTCGGCTTCACTCGGTCTGCGACCGCCGGTTTTCGGCAGCTTAGGATGGTGCTCGGGTGGAACACTGAGCCCCCGCGTGACCGCCTTGGCCAGCCCGCTCCGGCGCCGGTCCGAGAGGTGCCGGGGCGTTAAGGGCTCGATTGGTCGCTGCGCGGCCGCGGCGGCCGCAATTTCCGTCAGGCTCTGGTGGCTGAGCACAAAAAATGGCGGTTTATTCGCGCGGATCGCTTCCGTTTCCCGCCAGCGCCACAACTCCCGCAAAACCGCGAGCGCGGGCCGGCCCAGCAGGTGGCTGCCTTTAACGCGCCAAACCGAGTCAAGGTCGGCGGGACGGGCCTGCGTGCAGTCCGTGATCAGCCGCGCGCATGACTCCTGGTGCCAGGCCTCCCGTCCCTTTTCGTGCAGCTCACTCTTGAGCCTGTCCGCCACGGGCTTCAGGTAATGGGTGTCATTGCGCGCGTACTTCTCCATCCGCTCAGTGAGCGGGCGCAACGCCCAATTGGCCTTCTGGGGTCCCTTCTCCAGCCTCACTCCCAGGTAACTCTCGACCAGGTCACTGAGACTGAACCGGCGCAAACCCAGCAGCCTGGCCGCCAGCATGGTGTCAAAAATCGCGCTCGGCACGAACTCGTGATGCTTGCGTAAGAGCCGGAGGTCGTAGTCGGCTCCATGCATCAGCAATTCCTGCCCGGAGAGCGCGTCCAGAAAGTCCGCCAAATTGATTCCCGCCAAAGGGTCCACCAGGCGGTCTCCGGCCGCGGTGCTGATCTGAATCAGGCATACCTTCTCCGGGTAGGCATGCAGGCTGTCGGCTTCCGTGTCCAACGCGACCCACGTAGCCGCGCGTAGCATCGGCAAAAAGGCCTCGAGCTTTTGTTCTGTATCGACCACGACCGGAATATAAGGACAGGCACCCAAAGCGGAAGGCAAAACCGTCCCGCCGTCGCCTCGCGATGGATCCTCTCTGGGTCGGAGCGCCGAGTTGCACTCGGCTTACACGCGGCCGTCGGCGCGCTTAAGCCGATTAAAAATCGGCGCTCCGACCCAAGACTGAGGCGATACTTCGCGATGGCATTTTCCGTTTCCTCGTGCAACGGTACCGCTATAATCAGGTCGAATGAACCTGGTCAGCGCGTTCGCGAGCTCCGCACTTAAGCACAAACAGAAGATCGCCCTTTTCTGGGGCGAACGGGAATACTCCTACCAGGAGCTTTGGTCCCAAACCCGCGTCATTTCGCGCCGGCTGAAGAACCACTTCGCTGTGAACCCCGGCGATCGCGTCGGCTTGTGGCTGAAGAACTGCCCGGAGTTTATTCCGGCCTTTTTTGGGATCCTGGACGCCGGGGCGGTGGTCGTCCCCATCAACAATTTTCTGAAAACTGATGAAGTCAGCTACATCCTGGGGGATGCCGGGATCAATGTGCTGGTCACCGACGCCGAGCTGGGCAGCCATTTCCGGACGCTGACGGCGACACGCCAAAACCTGCAACTGTTCAAAGTTGAAGATCTCCCTGCCGGGGAGAGCGCCGCCCACCGCCCGACCGAGGATTTCCGCTCCTCCGAATCTGAGCTGGCGGTGCTCATTTACACGTCGGGAACTACGGGCCGTCCCAAAGGCGCCATGCTTTCCCACGGGAACTTGCTGCATAATGTCGAAAGCTGCCGGATCGTGCTGCAGACGGTCGAGGGAGACAGGTTTGCTGTCCTGCTGCCGCTGTTCCACAGTTATATGTTAACCGTCGGCATGTTGCTGCCGCTGATTGTCGGCGGCTCAATCGTGCTGGTCAAATCGCTCCACCCGGTTCGCAACACACTCCAGGAGATCATTCAACGGCGGGCCACCGCCCTGCCCGCCATTCCGCAATTTTACCGCAGCATGGTCAACGCGTCCATTCCGGTGCCGCTGCCCCTGCGCCTCTGCGTCAGCGGCGCTGCGCCCTTGCCGGTCCAGGTGTTGCGCGAATTCGAGGACAAATTCCACATCCCGCTGATTGAGGGTTACGGCTTGAGCGAGGCCAGCCCAGTCGTGACGAAGAACCCCCTGGATGGCACCCGCAAGGCGGGGTCCATCGGGCTCCCGATCCCGCACGTGGAGGTCAGCATCCAGGACGATTCCGGCAAACACCTCGAGGCAACCCAGGTTGGCGAGGTTTGTGTCCGCGGCGGCAACGTCATGCTTGGTTATTGGAACCAGCCTGCCGAGACCGCCAAGGCTATCCGTAACGGCTGGTTGTTGACGGGCGATATTGGCTACCGCGACACGGACGGTTATTATTATATCACCGACCGCAAAAAGGACATGCTGCTGGTCAACGGCATCAACGTCTATCCGCGCGAAATTGAGGAGGTTCTCTATCAATTTCCCGGCGTCCGCGAGGCGGCGGTGGTCGGAAAGCCCGATTCGCGCAAAGGGGAACAGCCGATCGCTTTCGTCTCCGCCAATGACAACGCTGCCCTCGATGAGAAAGCAATGCAGCATTTTGTGCGCAGAAAGTTGGCGGACTACAAAGTGCCGCGAAAGATCGTGCAATTGCCCGCACTTCCGCGCAACGCGACTGGCAAAATCTTGAAGACGAGCCTGAGAGATATCACGATTGCACCGTAGCCCAGGTATTTGCGTCGTGCGGGGTGTCTATAGACCGGAGCGCAGAGAAGTTGTCGGCTTATACCGCCTGGACGGCACAAGCCGACAACATGTCGGCGCTACTACCCGGCAAGCGTAAAACGTCCGAACTGGGGTATGCCGTCACGGCTTTTCCGGCTTTCCGCCACGTCGCCTTGGAGGACTGGGATTGTTACATTGATGTGCTTTCTCACATCCGTTTGCTTATAATCGGTTTATAATAAACGACTTAGTGTAAATAACGGTTTTAGTTTAACGATACAGTAACCCTCTCTACGCCGTTCTTGCTCCCAACCTACCCAAGGCCAGTTCCCAGTTGACGGCTGTCAGCAGGGCTGAATAACCTATTTATGTCACTGCCGCGGCGCAATGCAGCGCCCGGCAGCAATAAATTTCTATGCCCGAAGGATACTGCGTCAAGTGCAAAGCCAAAAAGGAAATCATCGATGCGGTTGAAGAGACGATGAAGAACGGGCGTAAAGCGATCAAAGGCAAATGTCCGACCTGCGGGACGGTGATGTTCAAAATCCTGGGGGGTAAAGGCAGCGCCTCAGCGGTTGTAGAGCCAGCGGCGCCAGCGCCGGGCAAACCATCGGCGGCGTGAAGCCTATGGCTCAAGAACTCGCTTACGTCATCATTACCCCCTACTCGCTGTACAAGTCGCGGACGGGGGGTATCCTGAGCCGATTGATTACGCGAACGGGGGTGGAACTCGTGGGTGCGCGCATGTTCGCGCCCAGCCCCGAGCTGGTGAAAGACTATGCCGCCGAGACCATCTCTGCCAACGATCCGCAGGACCGCCGAATCCAGGAACTCCTCTACAATTACATCCTCCAGAATTTCTCCCCTGATCCCAAGTCGGGGCGGCGCCGGCGCGTGATGATGCTGCTATTTCAAGGCGAGGGAGCGGTACGAAAGACCCGGTCGGTGGTGGGTAACATCAGCCCGGATCGGCGCACGGGGGAGACCATTCGCGACACCTATGGCGACCTGATCACGGATGACGACGGCCAGGTCCGCTACTTTGAACCGGCGGTGCTGGCGGCTCCAACCCCCGAGGAAGCCGAGTCCAAGCTCAAGATTTGGGCGCGTTATTCGGGCAGCGACGGCGGCGTGCTCGAAAACGTGATTGCCTACCAGGCCAAAGAGAAGGGCCAGCGCACGCTGGTGTTGATTAAGCCGGAGAATTTCCGCTTTCCGACCGGCCGGCCCGGCAACATGATCGATTTTTTCTCGCGCACCGGGTTGTTCATTGTCGCGGTCAAAGTCCATCGGATGAGCGTCGCCCAGGCGATGGAGTTTTACGGGCCAGTGCGTGAGGTGTTGCGCACCAAGTTGAAAGACATGGTGGCCGGCAAAGCCCGTGCGGCGATCGAGAAAGAACTTGGGCTAAAGATTGGCCCCCAGGAGGAAAAACAACTCGGAACGGTGCTGGGGCCTATCTTCGGCGATAACCAGTTCGAGAACATTGTGAGATTCATGTCCGGCCGGGCGCCGTCCGAAACGTCGCCGGACGCGATGACCTCGCCCGGCACCGAAAAGTGCATCGCCCTCGTGTATGAGGGAGTAGGCGCGGTAGGCAAGATCCGCGACGTCCTCGGCCCGACCGATCCTTCGAAGGCCCCGCCGGGCTCCATCCGCCGCGAATTCGGCCAGACGATCATGGTGAACGCGGCGCATGCCAGCGATTCGGAGGAAAACGCCCGGCGCGAGATGGGCATCATCAATGTTGGCGAGAATAACTTCTGCAAGATAGTTGAGGAGTTCTACGGGAAGCTTTGAGGTGTAAGAAAAGGGACTTGTGGCAGCCTGCTAACGGCCGTGGCGGCTCTGCCAAAGCTGTGGCTCGGAGCGCAACCTCTCCAATAGTTGGGCGTCGGCCGCCGGGAAGTGAAATTCGGCCAACTGTTCCCGGCTGATCCACCGGAAAGCGGGACAGCCTAGCTGCTGAGGCTCATTCTGTAACCATTCACAATGGAAGAATTGCAGGTGAACGGTCTTTTCCGGGTATGCATGAGTAATTGTTTCGATCAAAGCGCCGACGGTGACTTCGATGCCCAACTCCTCGCGTAATTCGCGAACTAAGCAGTCCTCGAAGGACTCTGGCGGCTCGCGTTTGCCGCCGGGGAACTCCCACAGCCCGCCAAGATGGGCGTCGGCATAGCGCTGGGTGATTAGCAGCTTGCCGCCCCGGAATACCAGACCGGCGGCCACTTCGATTGGACTCATACGCCGGGGGGCACGGGCTGAGGCCTGGCGAGAACATCCCTCAGCTCCGGCGCACGCATTGGGAAGATGAAACCGGCGGCCGGCGCGCGGACTTCAGTCCGCAGCAACTTCCGCGAACCGGGCGCTTCGGCAATCCAAGCCCAAACGTCACTCGGGCATTGCTGCGGACTGAAGTCCGCGCGCCGGGGTAGGAGGACCATGCCCGGTTCATAGGAGGCGGAGCCACAGAAAAGGCTGGGGATGAACCAGGCGGAGCTCAACATTGCCTGTCACCGCCCGATGCTTTTGTAGATGAAGCCCAGCCGCTCGAGGTCGGCGGGCTCGAACAGGTTGCGGCCATCGAACAAGATGGGGTGCGTCAGCGCCTTGCGGGCGCGCTCGAGGTCGAGCTTCTTGAACTCCTCCCACTCGGTCGCGACCACCAGCGCGTCGCATCCCTCGGCGACTTCGTTCATGTCCGCCACAAACGTCACATCTTGCAGCACCGCGCGGGCTTTCTCCATCGCCTTCGGGTCGTGCACGCGCAAGATCGCGCCTTCCTTCTGCAGGCGCAGACAAAGATCGATGGCCGGCGACATCCGGACGTCGTCCGTGTTTTGCTTGAAAGCGAGCCCGAGCACGCCGATTCGTTTGTCTTTGAGCACCCAGAGAGTGTCGGCGATTTTCTTGACAAACCGGCTCATCTGCTCGGCGTTGATTTTCTGCACTTCTTTCAGCAGCCCGAAGTTGTATCCGATCTGCTCGGCGATCTTGACGAAGGCGCTCAAGTCCTTTGGAAAACAGCTCCCGCCAAACCCCAGGGAGGCGTCCAGAAACCGGCGTCCGATCCGTTCGTCCATTCCCATGCCGCTGGCGACTTCCTGGATGTTGGCGCCCGTGGCCTCGCAGATGACCGACAGCGCGTTGACATAAGAGATCTTGAGCGCCAGGAAGGAGTTGGAAGCGTGCTTGATTAGCTCAGCCGAATTGATGTCGGTGACGATGATCGGGGCTTTGAACGGGGCATAAACCTGCTTCATGGCGGGCACCGGTCGTTGCGACCGCGCGCCGATAACGACCCGGTCCGGGTGCATCAGGTCTTCGACCGCGAATCCCTCGCGCAGGAACTCGGGGTTGCTGACGACATCGAAGTCCACCTTCGCCTTGCAGTAGCGTTTAATGGTTTCGGCGACCTTGTCGCCCGTCTGGACGGGCACGGTGCTTTTATCGACGACAATTTTGTAGCTGGTCATGGCCGCGGCAATTTCGCGCGCGACTTTTTCGATGAAGCTGAGGTCGACCGAGCCGTCGGCCTGAGGCGGGGTTGGCACGGCGATGAAGATCACATCCGAGTTCTCGACGCCCTCGGCGGTGCTGGTGGAAAAGCTTAACCGTCCGGCCGCGACGTTGGCCTTGACGAGGTCCTCGAGGCCGGGCTCGTAAATGGGAATGCCGCCCGCCCGCAGCACTTTTACCTTGGCGGCGTCGTTATCGACGCAAATGACCCGGTGGCCGACCTCCGCGAAGCACGTGCCCGTTACCAGGCCCACGTACCCTGTTCCGATTATTGTCAGTTTCATACCATGAGCAAACGCCGCCTGCATCCCTGCGCAGGGGGTGAATCGGGCTTGCCGGGTTACTTCTTCGGAGCCTGCGCCGCCGGATTGGTCCCGGTGGGAACGGAAAGCTGGATCGGGGCAGCGGGAGCAGGCGTGAGCGCGGCGGCGGCGAGATTGGGATTCTTCTCGGCCAGTTCCTCGAGCCGCATGCCTGCCTCACTGCCCAGAATGCTCATCCGTGACTCCCGCTCGACCTGCTCGTACATGTCCCGCGCCAATTCCGGCCGTTTCTGCACCTCATACAGGCCACCCAGAGAAAACTTGGCTTGGGGAATGACGCTGTCGGCCGGATGCCGCGAGATTAATTCCTTGTAGGCCGTGACGGCCTGGTCAACTTTGCCTTGTGCTTCCAGGCAAGAGGCGATCCCCACCAGCGCTTCCCCGAGGAGATCGCTGGAACGGTACTCCCTGGTGAAACGCTCGAACTGAGCTTGCGCGTCGGCGTACTTGCCTTCGGTGAAGAGGCCGCCCGCGGCCAGCAAAAGCGCCCGGGCCGCGGCCTTGGAGTTCGGGTAATCCGCCGTAATTTTCAGGTAGGCCTGGGGCGTGGTCTCCTGGCCGCCACCGGTAGTGGAGCTGACCGCGACATTGGAAAGCGCGTTGGCGGCCTGGACCTGCGTTTCTGCCCGCTTCCAGGCTAAAAACCAGACAACCAGCCCCACCGCGACCACTATCGCGGCGCCCATAACCGCCTGCTTTTGGTTCTTTTCAAACCACGCCCACGCCTTGTGGGAGAGCGGTAACTCTGCGACTTTCGATTCCATAAAAGAGCGTGCAATTTGCCCAGTCAGACGGTATCAGCGCAAGCCTGAAATCCACTTCCTGGCGTACCCCGTTCTTGCGGCAGCCAATTGAGCCTTCCGGCCGTGAAATGCGGAAGAAGGGTCCCGAGGGGTGCAATGCGGCGAGCGGGAAATTCAGGATTGCGCTGGGGCGGGGTATGGCCTACAAGCACGCTGGGTGGGGCACACGGGAACGAGCTAAATTATGTACAGAATCATCGGCGGAGATCAGCGGGAATACGGACCTGTGAGCGGCGAGGAGATCGGCCGGTGGATTAGCGAAGGCCGGCTCAACGGTCGAAGCCTGGCACAAAGCGAGGGCGTGGCCGATTGGAAACCCCTGAGCGAGTTTCCCGAATTTGCGGACGCGCTCGGGCTCCAGGGGGGGCCGGGCGCGCCGGCGGCGGGCGGGCCGCCACCGATGCACCCGGAGGCGTGGACGGCCGAGATTCTCGCGCGCGAGCCGCAAGTGCGGGTGGGTGATTGCCTTTCACGCTCGTGGCAGTTGATGACGAAAAACTTTGGCCTGCTGCTGGGAGCGTGTGCGGCGATTTGGGCAATCAGTCTCTGCCAGTTTGTGCCGATAGTCGGCCCGTTGCTCTCGCTGGTCTACCAAGTGATGGCAGGAGCGTTTTATGGGGGGTTGTATCTCGTTTTTCTCAAGACGCTGCGCGGGGAGAGAACCAATGCCGGCGAGGCCTTTTCAGGGTTCAACGTCGCATTCGGGCAGTTGGTGCTGGCGGGTTTTCTGAGCTCGCTGTTGGCGAAGATAGGTGTTTGCTTTTGCATTTTGCCGTGGGCTTATCTGAGCGTCGCCTGGGTGTTCTGCGTGCCGCTGGTGGCGGATAAACGCCTTGAGTTCTGGTCGGCGATGGAGCTGAGCCGAAAGGTGGTGACGAAGGTGTGGTTCCAAATGCTGGCGCTAATCGTCGTGGCTTTCCTGCCGGTGGTCCTGGCGGGACTTTATGCGCGGTTGAAGATAGGCGCCTCGCTCATTCCGACCATCGAGCACATGGCGAGCGCCGGTCCGCAGGACATCGGCCGGATGATGCAGACGATGATGCAGACGATGATGCGGTTGAGCGCCTCCACCGTCGCGCTATCGTTCGTTTCGCATTTCGTCTTGTTGCTCAACTTGCCCTTTGCCATGGGCGCGCTGATGTCGGCGTATGAAAATCTCTTTGGCCCTCGGACCCCGGCGAACACTTAGCCGGCAGTCGGCCTGGGGATGCTTCACGACCAACCTGGCGCTGCCAGGCTTCGGTTCGCTGATGGCCGGCCGGGTATCGGGTTATCCGCAGGCGGCGCTGGGGTTGGCCGGAGTAGCGCTGACGACTCTGTTCGCGGCGCGTTTTTTCGCCTGGTACCTTGTCAACCTGTCCCGCATGACAGGCGACCAGGAGGATCCCTTCGGGACGCTGGTTGAACTGTGGAGGGCGGCGCGCTGGCCGCTGCTCGGCGTGTCGGTGTTTCTGGCGGGTTGGCTGTGGGCGCTGGTAACGAGCTTCCAAATACTCAGCGCCGCCAGGCGTGACGGGGCGGCCCAGGTTCCGCCGCGATTGGAGTAGCAACAGCCTCCGTCTCTGGTGATGCGAGCCTCTCGCCCGCAGAACTCGCCGGCCACCCGCTCGAGCAAGCAGCCAGGCGCGACGCAATGACTCGCGCGATCACGCGCCGGCGCTTCCCTGCAGCTTGTAGCTGAGCGTATTGTAGTATCGGCGTTTGAGGCCGCGTTTCTTGCGCTGCCGCTCGCGGGCTTTCACAAGGTGCTTCAAGCACCGGGAACCTTCCGCCGCCGGCTGACCGCATTCGGTGCACCGCTTGTCCCGCTTCATTCGCAGCTGATACTTTCGCTGCCGCGAAATCGGGAGCTCCGTGTATTCGTCCTGGATGCAATTTCTCATGGCTGCCATTTCAGTTGTTCGGACACCAACAAACCCTAGCCCACGCTAAACTGCTCGCCTGTTATATAACGGTCAAATTATTTCTGCAAGTAAAATTTTTTTATTTTCGACCTGGGGTTTTTCCGGATGGCTTGAGCCCCGGATAATATGGCGGTACGCAGCGAATGCCTGTTCCACAGGCGGATTGAGCGAGAGGCGAGGGACAGGCGGTTGGCTGGTTAGCGGGAGGGCGGGGGTCGGCGCAGATCGGGGTAGGGGGTGCGGTGGCGCCAAAAGATCCAGAATGCGGCGGCCAGGAGACCAGCTCCGGCGAGGTAACAGACGGAATCCAATTCGTTTTCGGGGAGGTTGAATTTTGAAGCGAGGAGGCCCAGAGCGTTGCTGGCCGCGTGCCAGACCATGGCGGGGAAGATGGAACCGGTCAGCAAAGTTACCCCTGCGAACATAGCGCCCAGGGCGGCGGTGGGCACCAGCCTGAAAAGGGCGACGTGAAAGATCCCAAAAATGATGCCAACCACCAGCGACAGCGGCACCGGGTGCAGGCGGCGGCGGAGGCCGTGGAGCAACAGGCCGCGGAAGGTGATCTCCTCGAAGATGCCCGGCAGCACGGTCATAAAGAGCAGGATTTGGATGAACGGGACGTTTGGGGGCAGCAAGGCGTCGGTGAAACTTTCGACGGTTCTGGTGGGGGCAGGCAGCAGGAGATTCGCGAGGCGAAACAGTCCGAGGGCGGAGAGCATTCCGCCGGGCACGGCGAGAACGAGGCCGAGCCAGACGGCGGGGCGCGGGAACCGAAGCGCGAGCGCCAGTTTCGGGTCAAGACGATAGATACGGATCATGAGGCAGGCGGCGCCGAAGAAGATCCCCACCAGGTTGATGACGAGCTGAAAGCGCAGGTCGAGCGCGCTCGTATAGTTGCTGACGATGAGCAGCACGGCCCAGATGACGCAAAACCAAAGCAGCACGCGCCGCTCGAAGAGAGCGGGTCCGCCGGCGAAATCAACGGCGTCGGTGTCGGCGGCGGTGACGAGGCGCTCCTGGACCAGCGAGCGGGCGCCCAGGCGCGCGGTCCAGGCAGCCGCGCCGGCGGTGACGAGCCACGCGAGAGCGATCATGGGCCAATCAAACGAGCCGGTGAGGATTTCTTTGGCGGCCAGCGCGAGGTTGGCAATCGGCACCAACACCGCGGCTGAGCGCAAGGGCACGCCCGGCAGCCAGGGGGCGAGTGCGGGCACAAGGCCGACCAGGAGCACCGGGAGAAACCACATTTGAGCTTCCTTGTAGCCACGGGCGTAGCCGGAGACCAGCAGCAGCACATTGGCGGCGAGGGCGGCCAGGGGCACGTAGAGGAAAAACAACAGCGCCGCGGTGAACGGCGTGATGGCCGCAGCCCAATTAGCCGGCACAGGAATCAGCTTAAAATGGATGTAAGCCAGCAAATTGAGGATTTGAATCGCGGTGATGAGCAGCGCCACCACGACGATCACGAGGTGTTTGGCGGCGAGAATTTCCAGGCGCCCGGCGGCGGTGGTGAGCAAGGTTTCAAGCGTGCCCCGCTCTTTTTCGCCGGCCAGGGAGTCGGTCGCCACGACGGCGCCACTGGAAAAGATGAAGAGCAGGAGCAAGAGCGTGAGAGATTTCCCAAGGGCGAGGCCGGAGATTTGGGTTTGGGAGGCCAGGTTGGCCTCGGTGACGGCGACGACGTTTTCTGTGGGGAGCGGGAATCCCGCGGTTTTGAGCAGTTCAGCTCGCTCGAGGCGTCGGGTTTGAGAAAGCGCCTCGCGCATCTTCGACAGGCCGGCGGCGGATTCGTGGCGATCACCGCGGAAGACGATGCGGACCACAGGCGATCCCGGGACCGGCTTCTCCACGTCGTCCGAGTTGTCTTTTTCCGACGGCTTTGCCGTTGAGGGGCCGGAATGAATGGCAGAGTTTGTGTGGCTCGCGTCGTCGGAGGACGCCGGGAGGCCTTCGAGGATGAGTTGGATGTCACCCTGGTTCAAGGACTGAACAGGGTCAGCGCAAACCACCTCTTTGAAGCGAAACACGGTTTTATTCGTGGCGGCGGCGGCGTCCAGGCGCTTGCGCGTAGCGGCCAGGAGGTCCTTGACCATGGCCGCCCGGGGTCCGCTGACGGCGCAGGGATAAACCATTTCCGCGAGTTTCTTCTCGTGCTTTTTGATGCCGAGGGACGAGCCCAGAAACAGGAGCGGGGTGACGACCAACGGGAGCAGGATCGAGGTTACGATCATGCGTCGGTCGCGCGCGACCATGCGCAATTCGGCGCGGAACAGTGTCTTTACGGTGGCGAAATTCAAGTTAGATCGGGCCCGTGAGCCTCCAGGTTGGCCCCGGCCGGTGAGGGCTGTGCGTTGGCCGTCGCCTGTTGGACAAAATGGACGAAGATGTTCTCCAGGTAATGCTGGCCGGTCGCGGTCCGCAGGTTCGCGAGGGTGTCACAGGCGTGGATTCGACCCTGGTGGATGATGGCAATCCGGTCGCAGAGTTTTTCGGCCTCGCTCATGATATGCGTCGAGAAGATGATGGTTTTCCCCTCGGCGCGGAACTCGGCGATGACCTGCTGCATCTCCAGGGCATTGAGGACGTCCAAACCCACGGTGGGTTCGTCAAAGATGAGGACTGGCGGGTCATGCACCACCGTGCGGGCGATCGCGACCTTTTGTTTCATCCCCTGGGATAATTTGTCGATTCGGGCTCCGGCGTAGGACGCGATCCCGAACCGCCGGATGAGCGATTCGACGCGCTCGGCGACCCGATCCTCGGGCAACCCATTGATCCGAGCGAAGAAGTCGAGGGTCTCCCGCGCCGTGAGCCGCGGATAGAGGGCGGTGGTGGACGAACTGAAGCCGAGATTGCGGCGCACGCGCTCGGGATCGTTGGCCACGTCGTAGCCCATCAGGGTGGCGTGGCCGGAAGTCGGCTTTAGAATCGTCGCCAGCATCCGCAGGGTAGTGGTCTTGCCGGCGCCGTTGGCGCCGAGCAGGCCGAAGATCTCGGCGGGGCGGCACTCGAAGCTGACGTCGTCGACGGCCCGGACCTGGCCACGGCTCTCGTCGTAAAAGGTTTTCGTCAGGTTGTGGACGGAGACTGGAGCACTCATGAGGGTTTTGGCGGCGGGGGACGCCTGCAGACCCGCTGGCGGATGAATTTCGCCAGGCTGCCGTTGTATGAGCCCATCACCACGTCCTCGAACTGGATGATGAAGGCGGCCAGTTTCAGGCTCAACAGGATCGCGGCGAGCGAGACGAACACTGTCAGGAGCGCCGGCGGCCAAACAAAATGCCCCGAGAGAGCGTCGCGGAGCATGAGCGTGACGTTCACGATGGGGACGATCGCCAGCAGCAGCGAGGACTTGATCCCCGGCGCCTGCAGGAAGACGACCGGCACAAGAATCAGCATGTAGAAGGGCGTGACCATGGCCTGCCCCTCTTTGAAAGTTCGCGCGAACGAAGCGAAGATCATCATGCCGGCAGCAACGAAGCCCGCCAGGAGCACGGCGGCCAGAACTGCGACCGGAATCGCCGCCAACGGGACGCTGCATTCGAGCACGCGCCCCGTACGGCTCAGCAAAGGCGCGAACACCGGGCGCAACGTGAGGATTACCGCCAGGAGGTTGAGGATGCCGGCCAGGCCGCCGAGGGTGACGACGTAAAGGTACTTGGCCGCGACAATGTTGAGGCGCGAGGCGGCCGAGGACATGAGGGTTTCCCAGGTTTGGCGTTCGCGTTCGCCGGCGATAGCGTCGACCGCGGGATAAAAGCAACCCATGGCGACCATGACGACAAAGATGACCGGCGCGAGCAGGCCGAGGATAAAAGCGCCCATTTCCTTCCTGGATGCGACGTTGTGGGAGGACAGAGTGAACCCCTGCCAGGCCGAATCGGCCACGCCACGGCGGCGGGCTTCACGCTTCAGCCAGTCCGCGCGGTATTGCTCGACGATGTCATTGACCCGGCCGCGGGCCTCAACGCTTCTTTCCTTGGACTGGTCAAAGGCGAGGCGCACCTCGAAGTTACCCGGCAGCGCCGCGCCGGGCTGGCGCGGGGGCAGGAACTCGACCAACAGGTCGAGGCTGCCTTCCTTGATCTGCTCCCGGAGGGCAGCCACCGGGGCGCGGGTGGCGAGCAACTGGATCTGAGGATTCGTTTCCAGCCGCTTGGACAAGCCGGAATGCTCCCGGGGCGGTTGCCGCACGACGACCCGGGAGGTGAAACCTTCCGTCTGGCCCATGACAAACATGAGACCGGTGAAAGCAACCCAGAGCAGGAAGGGGTAAAGGAAGACGGGAATGAGAATGCTGTTAATGACGATCATTTTTTCCCGCAAAGCGGCCCGGAGCTCGCGGCCGTAGAGGATTCCGATTTGCCGCCAGGGGGACTGCCTGGACGGGCCGGGCGCGTCGGTTGGGGCATTCGTCATGATCGCCTGATTAGAGTGCCGGGCACGCGGAAGCTCACGACAGCACAGGGAAGGCCGGCGAAAGGTCCGCCACCAGACCGCGACGTTAGGTTGGCGGATGCCGCCGGATGAACTTCGCCAGCCTGGCCATAGCTTCTTTTATGTTTTCCATGCTGGTGGCGTAAGCGCACCGGACGAACCCTTCGCCGCAGGCGCCAAAGGCGGTGCCGGGCACGACCGCAACCTTCTCCTCGTGGAGGAGTTGAAGGGCGAAATCGCGCGAGGACAAGCCGAATTTCGCCACGCTGGGGAAGGCGTAGAAAGCGCCGAGGGGCCGATGGCATTCCAGACCCATCTCGGAAAAGGCGCCGACGATATAGTTTCTGCGGCGGCGATATTCGGCGACCATCTCCGCGACGTCGGTCTCAGGCCGGGCGAGCGCTTCGACGGCGGCCTTCTGGCTCAGGGATGAGGCGCAGAGCATGGTGTATTGGTGGATCTTCATCATGGCTTCGATGAGCTCGGCGGGACCGCATGCATAGCCCAGGCGAAAGCCGGTCATGGCCCAGGCCTTGGAGAAGCCGTGAAGAAAGATCGTGCGATCGCGCAAGCCGGGGAGACTCACAATGCTGGTGTGCGGCGCGTCGTAGGTCAACTCGCCGTAGATATCGTCCGTGATGACGATGAGGTCGTGCTCGCGGGCGAAGGCGGCGATGTCCTCGAGGTCCGACCGGCTCATGACGGCGCCGGTGGGGTTATTCGGGAAGTTGAGCATCAGCACCTTCGTCCGGGGCGTCACCTTGTTTTCAAGCATGGCGCGCGTGAGGCGGAACCCATTCTCGGCTCGGGTGGGGACCTCGACCGGCACCCCGTGGGCGAACAGCACGGTGGCGCGATACGACACATAGCAGGGCTCGTGATAGAGAACTTCGTCGCCGGGATTGAGCAACGCGCGCAGGGCGAGGTCGAGCGCCTCGCTCACCCCCACCGTGATGAGCACTTCGCTGTCGGGGTCGTAATCGGCGCCGAAAACCTTGCGTACGTAGCGCGCGAGCGCGCGGCGAAGGTCCAGGTAACCGAGGTTGCTGGTGTAATGGGTGGCGCCCCGCTCCAGGGCGAACACGGTGGACTCCCGGACGTGCCACGGCGTATCAAAGTCCGGCTCGCCGATGCCGAGACTGATCACGTCCTTCATGGTCGTGACGATGTCGAAAAAATCCCGGATGCCCGAGCGCGGGATGTCGCGAACCGTGGTGTTCAGGCGATCACGGAGAGACGCTGAGGCGTTCATCGGATTGTTCGTGGTGCATCAAGACGCCGAAGCGCTTGTAGGTTTTGAGCATGAAATGAGTGGAGGTGGAGAGGACCCCTTCCAGCGGCGAGAGCCGTTCGCTGACAAACGCCGCCACTTCCCGCAAATTGCGGCCTTCGACGAACAGCAGCAAATCGTAGGTGCCGCTCATCAGGTAGGCCGACCGGACTTCCGAAAAGCCGCTGATCCGCCGGGCGATAACGTCGAAGCCGCCCTCACGCTGCGGGGTGACTTTCACCTCGATCACCGCGGTGACTTTCTCGAGGTCAAGCTGGTCCTCGTTCAGGATGGCCTGGTAGCCCCGGATGACCCCCTGTTTCTCGTATTGGCGAATGCGCTGGTCCACCTCCGCGGCTGAAAGGCCCAGCATACGACCGATGTTCTCGCGCGATTCGAGCGCGTTTGCCTGCAGGATGTTCAGTAGCTCGTCCATAATTCGCTTCGGGTGAAGCCCGGCGACAATAACGTCCGGGCGCTTCGCGGTCGAGTGGAAATCCGCGGCGCATCGCCTCAGTCTTGGGTCGGAGCGCCGAGTTGCACTCGGCTTACACGCGGCCGTCGGCGCGCTTAAGCCGATTAGAAATCGGCACTCCGACCCAACACTGAGGGGTACCCCGCGGCTGGGATTGACGGCGACGAGCCGAGCGGTATGATGAGGCCCATGGCTTCCGCTCCGGCTTCGGCCGGAGTTATCCCGCGAGGCCTGAAAGGGGGCCTGGAGGCCCCCTTCCTTATTTAAATGGTTTGCAGCAGTGGGTTCAGTGCTGTATTTGAACGGGAGCGAAGAAACCCGATTGAAGTGCCCCCACAGGCGCGATAAAGGCTAACGTGTGCGGCGGAGTCCTATGACAGCGACGAAGAAGGTTGAGGTGGTGTTACTGTATAAGCGGGACGGTCATCCGGACCAGGAGCTGGTCAAGTCCCTGGAAAGCCAGCTTGGCAGCAGCGGCTGCAGCATCTTCCTGGACCGGCATCTTACGATGGGAGTGGATTGGGCCCGCGAGCTCGAAGCCCGGATCCGGTCGGCGGACGCGGTGATTCCGTTGCTTTCGGCGGATGCGATTTACAGCGAGATGCTCGGGTTTGAGATCGAGACGGCACACGAGGCGGCGCAGTTGCAGCAGGGCCGGCCGCGGTTGTTCCCGGTGCGGGTCAAGTACACGGGGCCGTTGCCGGAGCCGCTGGCAAGCATCCTCGACCCGGTACAGTATTATTTGTGGGAAGGCGAAGAGGACAACCTTGGCCTGGTGACGGAACTCGCAGAGGCGCTCAAACACCTGCCCCGGGAGGGCGCCATGCGTGCGGCTGAGGAGCCGATATCCCTGCCGGTGACCGAGCCGGCGCGGCCGGTGGCGGCGCCCGGCCGATCGCGGCCGATGGCGCTGGAAGCAATCGGGGGCGCGGTGCCGCTGGACTCGGAATTCTACATCGCCCGGCAGGCGGATGGAGACCTGCAAACGGCGATCGCGAAACGCGACAGCATCATTCTCATCAAAGGAGCGCGGCAGATGGGCAAGACGTCGTTGCTGGCCCGGGGACTCCAGTATGCGCGCGAGGCAGGAAGCAAGGCGGTGTCAACAGACTTGCAGAAATTCAACGCCGACAGTTTCCGGACGCTCAACCACCTGTACAAAGGACTGGCGGAGTCGATTGTTAACCAGTTGGACCTGGAAGTGTTTCCGGCCGACACGTGGGATGAGCGTCGTGGTCCGAATGCCAATTTCGAACGTTTCATGCGGCGGGAAGTGCTGGCCCGATTCGACGCGCCGCTGGTGTGGGCGCTGGACGAGGTGGACCGGTTGTTCGGGACGCCTTTCGGCAACGAAGTCTTCGGGCTGCTTCGGTCATGGCATAACGAACGGGCGCTCGACCCGGCGGGCCCATGGTCGGCCCTCACGATAGCGATCGCGTATGCGACCGAGGCGCACCTGTTTATCACCGACTTGAACCAATCGCCATTTAACGTGGGCACGCGGCTGGGGTTGGAGGATTTCTCGCCGACGCAGGTGGCGGAGCTGAATCGCCGATATAGCAACGCGATCAAGACCCAGGAAGAACTGAACCGGTTTTACCGGCTGGTGGGCGGCCAGCCATACCTGGTGCGCCGCGGCCTGCACGAACTGGCGACGCGCCGGCTGTCGTTTGACAACTTTGAAGAGCACGCCGCGCGCGACGAGTCGTTCTACGGGGACCATTTGCGGCGAATCCTGGTCATCCTGGTTCGGGACGAGGCGCTGACGCGGGCGATGCGCCACGTGTTGAACTCGGAGCCCTGCCCAAGCGCTGAGAGCTTCGACCGGCTCCGGAGCGCCGGACTGCTCATCGGGCATACGCCGGAGGAGGCACGTTCGCGGTGCCGGCTGTACGCAATATACCTGCGGCGACACCTGCATTAAGGGGAACGTTACCGGCGCCGCGCGGCGCCAAGCCCGGCGTAGCCTGCCGGCATTTATGTCCCAACCGCCAATCCAACCACCTCGCACGGAAGTCCGGACGGGCGGCGATTTTTATGTCACGGGCGGCACACTGCGCCCGGATGCGCCTTCGTACATCGAGCGTCAGGCCGACAAGGAACTAAGTCAATGCCTGCTGAACGGCGAGTTTTGCTATGTGCTGACTTCCCGGCAGATGGGGAAATCCTCGCTGATGATCCGCACCGTGCAACGCCTGCGCCAGGAAGGGGTGTCGGTCGCGGTCCTGGATCTCACAGCGATAGGCCAGAATCTGACGATCGAGCAGTGGTACGACGGGCTGATCTCGCGCCTGGGCCAGCAGCTAAAACTCGAGGACGAATTGGTGGAGTTCTGGGGATCGCACCCGGAGCTTGGGCCTTTGCAGCGTTGGACCGGCGCGCTGGAAAATGTCGTCCTGAAGGAGTTGGCCAGCGAGGTGGTCATTTTCGTGGACGAGATCGACATTGTCCGCAGCCTGCCCTTTTCAACCGATGAGTTTTTCGCCGCGATCCGCGAGTGCTACAATCGCCGGGCGCACGAGCCGGCGTTCAACCGTCTGGCTTTCGGGTTGCTGGGTGTAGCGACACCGACGGACTTGATTCGCGACACCCGGATGACGCCGTTCAACATCGGCCGGCGGATCGAGCTAAATGATTTCACCGCGGCGGAGGGCTCGCCGCTGGCGGCGGGCCTGGGTGCGGATGAACAAACCGCCCGTGAATTGCTGGCGCGGGTGCTTTACTGGACCGGCGGCCACCCGTATCTAACGCAGCGGCTATGCCGCGAACTGGCGGAAAGCATCCTGGCGACGCAAGCCCTGGAGGCCGCTCCGGCGCGCCAGGTCCCGCCAGTGCTCCCGACCATCAGGGAGGTGGATCGCGCGGCGGAGAAGCTGTTCCTTTCACGGCAGGCGCGCGACCGGGACGACAACCTGATCTTTGTCCGGGAGCGGGTTTTGCGCAGCGAGGTGGACGTGACCGGGCTGTTGTTGCTCTACCGGAGGATCCACCTCGGCGAGTTGGTCCCTGACGATGAAACGAACCCCCTGGTGAGCATATTGCACCTGTCGGGCATCGCCAGGGGAGTGAACGGATTCCTCCAGGTCCGGAACCGAATATATCGGCATGTTTTCGACCTGGCCTGGATCCAGACCAACATGCCCGAAGCGGAAGTGCGCCGGCAAAAGAAGGCTGGGCGACGAGGGATGGTGCTGGGGTTCGGAGCGGCGGCGGTGCTGCTGTTCAGCTACCTGCTGCTGGGTCCGGTGTGGTCGCGATACCACGAGGCCAACCTGGCCGTGACGACCGCCCGGCGATTGGAGGAGGTTTATGGTCGCCTGGGCGCATATCGCGACGCCCTGGAGACCAAAGTCGAGCTCGGGCTCGGCGGCAACACCGCGCCGATGACCAGCTCGGGGTCGATGATTTTTGAGGCGCCCGACCGGGTGAATTTCGCGCTACGAAGCAGCCTCACCACACCCGAGACCCAGGTCCAGTTTCTGCGGGATGGTCCCCGAATGGTTTTGTATGCCCCGGCCCTCGGCCAGTTCCAGGCGCTCCCTCCCGACCTGGAGCGAAACCTGTTCGGACATCTCGAACAACTGCCACCCCCCATCGAGCCATTCGCGATCCTGCCCGTGTATCGCCTGTTTTTGGATCGAAAGGCGGCCGAGCGGTTTTTGGATGAGGCGGGCAACATCCAGCCCAGGGGCTACGACGAGATTGAAGGCCAGCGCGTGCGCATCCTCCAATGGGAGCATGAGGCCAAGCCGTTTCTGGCGCGGCTCGGCGTCCGGGAAGGGGTTGCCGACCAGGCGCGTATCCCGGTAACGGCCTGGGTCAACAGTTCCAACAACCTGGTGCTGCAGATGCGAATCGATCTCTCGAATTGGGCGCAGGAACTGGCAGGCGCTCCGCCGGAATGGCCGATCACGAGCCTGGTGATCACCGAAATCCACCGTTCGATTCAGACTTCAGGCCCGCGTGGCGGTCCCTCATTCCTCCCACCCCCGCCTGGTGTCGAGCCCTTTCGCGTTCCGCGGGCCGGGAATTCGGCGCCGCACGCGGGGCATTCGGGTTTCGCCGCGCCGCGGGACGCCCAGAGGGTGGAACAATTGCCTTTGCCGCCGGCGGACCTGGCGAAGTTGCTTTCGCCTCAGCGCGAATTCGCCCGGCTCATTCCCGGCCGCCTTCCATTTACGCCCGCCAACCTGATTGATTTATCGGAGTACTACAATGCCGCTTTCGGGCAAACCTGGCACCCGGGGGTTGAGAACAACAACCTGGCAACGTTGCCGACCGGCGTGTTGCAGATGGGCGACACGGCGTTCGACGTGCGGGGAATTGTGCAGCTTTCGGGGAAGAAACTCCGCGATGCCGGCGGGCGATATCCGCAGCAGATCAGCGGGATGAAGATCGGGCAAGCCTGCCGGCAGCTCCATTTTCTGCACGGCACCGGGTATCGCGCGCGTGACGGGGCTCAAGCGGGGGCCTACATCCTTCACTACGCCAACGGGCACGAGGAGGCCATTCCCCTCATCTATGGGGAAGACCTGCGGGATTGGTACGAGGGCGGTGACGGCTCAAGCACGTCGCCACGGGCCAAAATCGTTTGGCGGGGGTTAAACGATGCCCGTTACTCAGTGCGCCTGTTCAAGAGCACCTGGGTCAATCCGTTGCCGGGAACTGAGATTGTTTCGCTGGATTATGTCTCGGCGATGTCTGACGCGGCGCCCTTCCTGCTGGCGATTACCGCGGAGCCGTGAGCGAGGCGCCCCCAGGACTGTGACCGGACCAGTCTGGCGGCGAGGGCTGGCCTTCCTCTATCGCGATGCGGCTCCCTGCCGCCTCGGCACCGCCGGGCGACCGGGCCTTGGTCACCCGCGCGCTTGTCTTCACAGATGCCCTCAGGCTTTGTTCGACATACTGCAAGACCATTTGCTTTTCGGCGGGACGAAGCTTCGCCTTTTTGCCCATCTTCGTCATCCACGTCTGCCACTGGGTGTCAGTATATTTCGCGGGATCGTACATCTGGTGGCACTTCGCGCAGCGATTCTGGTATAGTTTCCGCCCCACCTCGGTCGGGTCGGGAGCAATCTCCGCGCTCCGGCCTGCGGGGGCCGGCAGGCTCAGCGCGACGAGTAGCAGGCCGAGCAAATGGAATGAAGATCGCTTGGCGAGCCTCCCGCGGGTTCGCGTTTCTTTTCCGGCTTTCCCCCCGGGCCTCGGCCCGAAGGCTGGTGTCGCGGTCAGCCTCATACGCTCAGAATCCAAATCCGAAGATCAGGCGGACATTCCAGCGCTCATGCCCTTCGAGTTCGAGGTGGTCGCTGCGGCTGGGATTGTCCTGGAAATTGGCCCCGAAAACCTGGGGCATCACGGTAAGCGTGGCCCACCATTTCTCCCGCTGGTACGACACCACCGGCCCGAGATAAAACGCGGTGTTTTCCCAAACGCTGTACTCGGGCAACTCGTTGTGGTCGCGGGCCTCCACGCCCAGGCTCCAGTGTTTGCCCAGGCGGCGGATGACCCCGAGACTCAACTCCACTTCGCCTTCGGTGCTGCGGAAGTCGTCTTCCCATTCGGTAGCGTGAGTCAGGTTGAGGGCCCACTTCCAATCCCCGTAGCGCTGGCCCAAAATGATTTTCTGCTCCAGTTCGGCTTCGTCCCCGGAGTACCGTGGTTCGAGATACAGCGCCAGCCCGACCGCATGGTCGACCGGGTTCATCGCCAGGTAGCGGTTCTCAAGCGACACGCCATCGAACGCATAGTGCGAGTGGTGGCCGCCGCCGCCCGGTTCGTTGAAATTCTCGAGGCTATGGTTCACGTAAAGCGAGACGGTGTAATTGTCGGCCAGTCCGTATTCGAACTCGTGGCGGAACTCCCAGAGGTTAAAGTCGTCCTGGCCCACGGCCGCATTGCGTCCGGCACGCAGTGTGACCCACTGCTCATATTCCAAGCCGCCCTTCGGCAGAGTCTCGGGCTCGTACGTATAGGTGAAATTCCGTTCGTTCGCCCGGCAGCAATAAGGCGCTGAACACACGATGAGGGCAACGAGGCCGATCGGCAATTTGGCGGTGAATCTCGACATAGACGTAAAATTCGGGGCCAGCATATTGAGACTCAGTCTCAATTACAACACTTTTCTTCCCCGGTTTTTCCCAGGGGGTCCATCACCTCACCTCTCGGGTTTGCGGCAGATTCCTCCGGCCCGGCGTTGACCCGCCACGCTGCGGCCAAACCGGATCGGTGGACCAGCAGGCCTCACGGGGTACTCCCTCAGTCTTGGGTCGGAGCGCCGAGTTTTACTCGGCTTACAGGAGGCCGTCGGTTCGCTCAAGCCGATTGAAAATCGGCGCTCCGACCCAAGACTGAGGCGATACCTCACGGGCCGGTGCGCACGCGATAATACAGGTGGCCGCTGGTCGCGGCCTGCGGGTCGGTGAACCGCACGCGCTGCGACGGGCTGTTGGTTGACCAAAGAGTAACCCATTGTTGTGAGGCCAGATCGGCACAGTATTCCGCCACGAGCGACTGGCCGGTGGAGCAGTTGACCTCGAAGCTGAAATGGCCGGGCCCGGCCCAAACGGGGTTGGCGAGGATCAGCGTGCTCGTCGCGGCAGATGTCTTCAGGTCGAACTCAGTGATCGAGGCCCGATAGGTCAACGCCAGATGCGAAGCCCCGTTGGTAAGAAGCAGGTAGTGGTAGAAAGTGACAGAACCGGAATAGGACTGATTGGGCTGGAGTGCGCCGGCGGGAATGATCACCCCGGTGGCGGTGCCGTTGAGCGCGCCGGCCTCGCCGACGCTCGGCGTCTTAAAAGCGCCGCCATAAATTTCGACATAAATCCAGTCGGCGGTGGAGCCGCCGCTCATGGGGTCCCAGGCAAGCGTGAACGGTTGGGCGGGATTGATCGACTGGGCTGCAAGGTAATTGGCAAGGTGCGGCGCCGGCGGTTGTGTCAGGCTCGCCGGAAAATTCAGCGTCACGGCCTGGTTGGATCCGACGGCTTGAATATTGAACACATAGTTGCCAGGTGCATAGGCCGCATCGAGGGCAGCGGGGCCTGCAAAGCCGCACTCCGTGAGGGTGAGATGCCCGGGCAGCGGTGAGAGACTCATGTTGGCCGTGGCGCCCGAGGGGGCCTGGAGGTTGACGTTGGTGGCGTTGCGCGGGCAGGGCAAGGTCGTGCAGGCCAGAAAGCAAAAGGGCGAATTAGGGTCGAGGGTAGGCGCCCCGGCATCGGCCTGGGCATAGAGCCACCCCTTGGAAACCGTGAACGAAGCCATCGGCGCGTTGGGGTCGCACCCGGTCCCAGCGGCGGTCGCGACCGTGAACATTCCCGCGGGAGTGCCGCCAAGCGGTGTCCCACTGGGGTTGCTCCCATCGACCATCCAATAGATCATGTGTCCTGCGGGCAGGGGCGTGGTGGGGGTGCACGTCAGCACCTTGTTGGCGCTGCTCCAGGCAAAGCTGAACGTGGTGAGGAATTGAGTGGTGGTCACGTCCATGAACTGGGCGGAGGTGGCGTTCGGATCCATCGCCTCGCTGAAGGTAACGACGATCGCCGCCGACGGCGAAACACCGGTGGCCATGTTGGCGGGCACGGTCGAGACGATGGTCGGCGCCGCCTCCGAGACGCAGACCACCGCCGGCAATCCAGCCAGCAACGGCAAACAAACCACCAGGTAACGCGCCGCCGAAGTGAAGGAACGTTTCATAGGGTAAGGGGATGAAAGGATTTGATTCTCGATATAACTTCAGCCCTTGTCCCAAAAAGCCGGCCGTTTGTCAAGGCGCAATTGCGGCCTGACGGTGCCGCCTCAGCCGACAGTTGGAGCGCCGATTTCTAGTCGGCTTAAGCCTATCGACGGCCGCACATAACCCGAGTGAGATTTGTTATGCGTTCCGGGCAGGCCATTGCACCGGTCGTTCGGGACGTGTAAGCTTAGTTGATGTGTTTGGCTGTTCCCGGAAAAATTCTGAGCATCAGCGGCGAGGATCCGCTGACGCGGACTGGTAAGATAGACTTCGGCGGTATCTCGAAGGAAGCCAGCCTGGCCTATGTGCCCGAAGCGCGAGTCGGCGATTACGTGATCGTTCACGTAGGATTTGCCATCAGCCGGGTTGACGAAGAGGAAGCACTCAAGGTCTTCGAGTATCTGCGGGAAATGGATGAACTGGCCGAGCTGGAGGACAAGCCGGCTGGGCCGGCCAACAGCCCGGCGCAAGGATGAAAGCAAAGCCGCCAACTCCGGTGCGCGACAGATGAAGTACCTCGACGAATATCGGGATGCCGATGCGGCCAGCAGATACGCCCGGGAGATTGCGCGCATCACGACGCGGTCCTGGACGCTCATGGAGGTGTGTGGCGGGCAGACGCACGCGATCGTGAAGTTCGGTATCGACGAACTGCTGCCGAAAGCCATCACCCTCATCCATGGCCCGGGATGTCCCGTCTGCGTGACCCCGCTCGAGCTGATCGACAAAGCCATCGGCATCGCCGCCACGCCCAACGTGATTTTCTGCTCCTTTGGCGACATGTTGCGCGTGCCGGGAAGCGCCAGTGACCTCCTTTCGACCAAAGCCGCGGGTGCCGACGTCCGTATCGTCTATTCACCGGTCGACGCCGTTAAGATCGCCGAGCAGAATCCGTCGAGGGAAGTGGTCTTTTTCGGGGTCGGTTTCGAGACCACCGCCCCGGCTACGGCGATGGCGGTCTACCAGGCCGACCGGAACGGCGTGAAGAACTTTTCGTTGCTGGTGTCACATGTCCTTGTGCCGCCGGCAATCGAAGCGATTTTGGCGGCGCCCGACTGCCGGGTGCAGGGCTTCTTGGCGGCCGGCCATGTCTGCACCGTGATGGGCTACGAAGAGTATGTGCCGCTGGCCGCGGCTTACCGGGTGCCGATTGTCGTGACCGGGTTCGAGCCGGTGGATATTTTGCAGGGCGTGCTGATGTGCGTCGCGCAACTGGAAAGCGGCCGGGCGGAGGTGCAAAACCAATACAGCCGGTCGGTGCGCCGCGAAGGCAACCGGCCCGCGCAACAATTGATCCGGCAGGTTTTCGAAGTCACCGCGCGCAAATGGCGGGGCATCGGTGAGATTCCCAGGAGCGGCCTGGGTCTGCGCGAGGCTTACGCCGGATTCGACGCTGGGCGGAGATTCCACCTGGCCGATTTGCGGGTGGAAGAACCGATGGAATGCAAAAGTGGCCAGGTTCTGCGAGGCAAAATCCGCCCCGACGAATGCCCGGCGTTCGGCGACAAGTGCACCCCGGAGCATCCGCTCGGCGCACCGATGGTTTCTTCGGAGGGCGCTTGCGCCGCCTATTACCGCTACCGGAGGGCCGCACCGTCGTCCGTCAGACACTGAACGTTGAGCACGGCAGCACCGAACACCGCCGCGGGCCAAGCCATCAACATCGTGGTGTTGGATGGTTACGCGTTGAACCCTGGGGACCTCTCGTGGGACGCGCTGAAATCGCTTGGCCAGTGCCGCATTTATGAGCGCACGGCTCCGGCTGAAGTCGTCGTCCGGGCGCGGACTGCCGCCGTGGTCCTGACGAACAAGACCATCATCCAGCGCGAGCACCTCGAGCAACTTCCCGACCTCCGCTATATCGGCGTGCTGGCTACGGGCACCAATGTGGTCGACCTGGCCGCCGCCCGCGAGCGGGGCATTCCCGTAACGAACGTTCCCGCCTATTCGACAGGATCCGTGGCGCAGGCGACGTTGGGGCTGCTGCTGGAGTTGACCCATCATACGGGCCACCACGCGCGCACCGTGCGCGAGGGCCGCTGGTGTTCCAACCCGGATTTCTGCTATTGGGACTTTCCGCTGGTGGAACTGGACGGCCTGACAATGGGAATCATTGGTCTGGGCCGGATCGGCCGCTCAGTTGCGGGGCTCGCCAACGCGCTGGGCATGAAGGTCCTTGCGACCAGCCGAACCGCCAATGGCGCCCCTCCGTTTGTGACCTTCGTCGATCTCGAATTTCTGTTTCGGCGAAGCGATGTCGTCTCACTGCACTGCCCGCTGACGCCCCAAACTGCCAGTCTCGTGAACGCCCAGCGGCTCTCCTGGATGAAGCCGTCTGGTTTCCTGTTGAACACCGGCCGCGGCGGTTTGATCGACGAGTCTGCGTTGGCCGCCGCGTTAAATTCCGGCCGGCTCGGCGGCGCGGGCCTTGATGTTCTGTCGTCCGAGCCGCCGAGCCCGGAAAATCCGTTGCTGCGCGCAAAGAACTGCATCATCACCCCGCACCTGGCCTGGGGCACAGGCGCCGCGCGCGCTCGATTACTGAACGTCGCGGTGGAAAACGCTCGCGCGTTCCTCGCCGGCACACCACAAAACGTCGTCAACTAACCACCTCCCGCTACAGACGCCGGGTTTTGCCCTAAACGCAAGGCAGATTATTTCACCTGCAACACTCCGGGCGCGCCGATCGCGCCCACATAACGACCTAACCAGTAGCCCAGCAGAAATTCGTCGCCCGGGAAGTCTGTGGCGTCGTCACCCGCATCGAGAATGAACGGCTGGGTGTTGATGCGCGCCATCAGACGTTCCCCGGGGGGGAGCAGTTCCTTCGACTGGCGTGCCATGAAGTTGGGTGGCAGCTTCGTCAGGTCCTGCCGGTGTGAGTTGGTGACGCGCCAGGCGATCGTGTCGAGGGGTACACCGCGCAGAGTCCAGACTGAGCCGGCGGCGTCGAAGTTCTGCACCCCGCAGGCGGCGGCGATGAAATTCCAAATCGGGTAACGTTCCGGGTGCTCGATTTCCAGGTGTTCCCGGACGACCCCGAGATATTTCGAGCGCAGCTCCTCGCTGAACGCGAAACGCACGAGTGGCCAATAAATGAAGAAAGACAGCTCGTCGTCGCTGTGGTTCCACTCGTCCCCCAGGTCGTTGCCCTGGTGCACGTATCCGGTTGTGGGCGCGATGAGTTTCAGCGGGCTGAGAATGTTCGTGAGATAACCGTGTTTGTCGAACATCTCGAAAGCTTTATCCCGGTAGCGGTTGTTGCCGGTCATCGCAAAGGCGAGTTGCAGGAACGCGGTGAGTTCGGCGCTGTTGAGCTGGCGGTCGTGGATAGTGAGTGGGAACCAGTTCACGTATTCGGGATTCCAGCGGCCCCAGAGCGTTGGCTTGCCGTCGACGTCGACCAAATACAGGTTACGCGCGAGAATGTGGTCTACGATGCGCACGTAATTGGTGGCAATTCGGGCGCGTTCGGCTGTGTTGGTGGCCACGAGCTCCCACATGACCGCATGAGCGAAGGCTTGCGAGGTGACCTCGTCGCTGCTGGTGTGGCCCTTCCATTCCCAGCCGGGGTCGGGCGCATCGCGCCAGCGGTCGGGGTCTGACACCTTGAAGCCTTTGCGCTCGAAGGTGCGGGCGGGGAAACCGGTGTTGGTGTGAATGCTCTGCAGCCGTTCCAGCGCGGCGAAAGATTCCCAGGCCTGCCGGCGAATCTCCTGCTCGTGGGTAACGGCGTAACGTGCCGCAAGCGACCCGATGTAATAGCTCGTCCAGCCGCCGTCGTTGTCGGTGTCGATCATCTCGCTGGAGGCAATGTCGCCCGGGACCGGCAGGCGGCGCTCGGCCGTGAACCCGTAGCGTATGTTCCGGGACCGGATCTTGCGCTGGAACCAATCGGCCTTCGCCGCGAGCGTGGTCCGGCGAAAATCGATTTTGTTCAGCCCGGTCCGCGTCAGCACCCACAGATGGCCATCGTGGTCGACCGCGATATCCATAACGCGGTCGTCACGCAGCCAGCGTTTGCCTGCATAATAACGGAAGCGCGGCGGCTCAATACCAGGCGCCGAGGGAATCGCGTAACGGGAGTTGGTGCCCTCGCGCTGAAAGAACGCTCCGCGAGTAGTGCCGAACCAAACTCCGCCCGGCACAATTGCCCGCGAGGTCAATTCCGGCCAGGGCACACCCGGCTGAGCCTTCAAGGCCGGTGGCAGGCTCAACCATGCGGGCCTCGGATCGAAGTTTTCATTGCTGGTGGCGCCGTTCGATAGCCAGCCCTCGTCAAACTGATAGGCCAGGTCGCCTTGCGGCGTCAGGGTAATATCATGGGCGGTTTTACCAGCAAGCGGCCGATAACTTTTGTCCAAGGCCAGCGTGCCATCGAACATGCGCGCGACGCCCTTATCTGTGAGCACGTAAACAGTGTTTTCTTTGTCGACGCAGAGCTTCTTATAAATGGCGTTGGTCAACTCCGGGGCGTGGTGGATGCGCATCGCGACGTCCTGCCAGAACGGCGCATCGGGAATCGCCCCGGCGATCAGGGGCATGGGCATCAAGCAAAGCACGAATAAACGCGGTCGCAGCGGAGAGTTCATGGGCCAGAGCATACCACGCGATTGATGATGGGAAGGGGGCAAAGGATCAAATAGATTGTTCGTCTTCTGGTATCGCCTCAGTCTTGGGTCGGAGCGCCGATTTCTAATCGGCTTAAGCGAGCCGACGGCCGAGGGTAAGCCGAGTGCAACTCGGCGCTCCGACTCAAGACCGAGGGGGTACGTCTTCTGCGGTGTCCGGTGCCTCCGGCGTCGATTCAGCGCGCTGTTTGGCGCGCCCGAAGGCGGCGCGCAACTCAGCGAGATCAGGAATCACGACATCCGCCAACGCATCCTCCAAGCTCAGGGCGATGGCGGCCGGCCATAGATCACCAGCGACACCTCGTGATTCATCCGGCTGTCCACTGCAGTGATAATGCGTTCCGCGCTTGGCAGGCCGCGAATGTTTTTGGCGGGTGGTGGGACGCTGCCATTCAACGACTAACCCCGGTCCCCGCCGGGTGAAGCCGGTCATTGGCGCTGGGGGCTGGCTTTTTAGGCCATTTCGCGCATCTTACTGGCCGTGCAGTTCATCCGTGACATTTACGCCGCCAAGCGTGCCGCCGGCCAACCGGTGATTTCGTTCGAGTTTTTCCCGCCGAAAACCGACGAGGGGGACCGCAACCTGCTGGAAAAGACAATCCCCGCGTTGCTCAAGACCCGGCCGGATTATTGTTCCGTCACTTACGGCGCCGGCGGCAGCACCCGCGACAAAACCCTGATGATTGTGGATCGGATTCAGCGCAGCCACGGTTTGACGGCCGTCGCGCACCTGACGTGCGTGTCCGCCACTCGCGAGCAGATCGCGGAATTGCTGGGCCAGATTCGCGCGCTGGGCGTCAAGAACGTCCTCGCCCTGCGAGGCGATCCGCCGGGCGGGGGAGAGTTCCAGCCGACTCCCGGCGGGTTCGAGTTCTCCAGCCAACTGGTTCGGTTCATTCGCGAGCAGCACGACGGCCTGAGCGTCGGAGTCGCCGCTTTCCCCGAAGGCCACGTCGCCTGCAAAGAAGGCAAACACGCCGACTGGCGGTATCTTAAGCAGAAGATCGGGGCAGGCGCCGATTTCGCTATTACCCAGCTCTTTTTCGACAACCAGGACTATTTCGAGTTCCGCGACCATATGCGCCGGGAGCATGGGATCACGATTCCACTTGTGCCGGGCATCGTGCCGATTCTCAGCGCCTCACAAATCAAGCGCTTCACGGCGATGTGCGGCGCCCGCATCCCGGCCCCAATGGCGGCCCGGCTGGACGAACTGGGGCAAGATGACGCCGCTGTCGCTGAGTTCGGGATCGAGTATGCCACGCGGCAATGTGAAGAGCTGTTGCGCAACGGCGCGCCCGGGATTCATTTCTACACGCTGAACAAAGCGACCTCCACGGTGCGCGTCCTAAAGAACCTCAACCTCACCGCCTGACCCAATGAAAGTCAACCTGGCATACGGTCAGGGGCATTTGGCGGTGGACTTGCCGAAGGGCAACACCACGCTCATCGAGCCGTCGCCGGTCGCTGGTCTCGCGGACGAGCGAGGCGCGGTTGTGGCCGCCCTGGAAAAGCCGATTGCGGCCCGCCCGCTGCGGGAGTGGATCCAGCCCGGCAACCGGGTCTGCATCGTCTTCACCGATCTCACGCGCGCGACGCCGAACGACCGCCTCATTCCCTGGCTGCTCGATTACCTGGCGGAAGTGCCGCGCGAGAACATCACCCTGCTCAATTCCGTCGGCACCCACCGGCCGAATACGCCCGCGGAGCTGGACCGCATGCTCACGCCCGCGGCGGCGCGCAGCCATCGCGTCCTTAACCACGACGGACAGGCGCTCGAAGATTTGATCCCGCTCGGCACGACCCGCGACGGCACGCCCGCGCTCCTGAACCGCCATTTTGTCAATGCCGACGTGCGCATCGTCACCGGTTTTATCGAGCCGCATTTCTTTGCCGGTTTCAGCGGCGGCCCCAAAGGCATCATGCCGGGCGTGGCCGGTTTGCAGACGATCATGAGCAACCACGGAGCCGCCAACATCCGCGACCCGAACGCGACTTTCGGCATCACTCGGGGCAACCCGCTGTGGGAGGAAATGCGCGACATCGCGCTGCGGCCCGGCCCGAGTTTTCTCTTGAACGTTACGCTCAACGAAGCGCGCCAGATTACGGGCGTGTTTGCGGGCGACCTGCTGGCGGCGCACCGGTTGGGGTGTGAGTTTGTGAGGACATCGGCGATGCAGAAGTTCGACGCGCCGTTCGATCTCGTCATTACGACCAACAGCGGCTATCCGCTCGACCTGAATCTGTACCAGGGGGTCAAGGGCATGAGCGCCGGGGCGCGTGTGGTCAAACCCGGCGGGACGCTGATCCTCGCCTGCGAATGCCGCGAAGGGGTCCCGGCCGGCTCGAGCTTTGAGGGTATCCTGCGGAGCGCGTCCGCCCCGGAAGAGGTGTTGACCCGGCTCGCGGCCGGCAGCCCAACAGTGCCCGACCAATGGCAGGCGCAGATCCAGGCGCTGGTTCAACGAAGAGCCCGGGTGCTGCTCCATAGTTCCCTGCCGGATGAAACGGTTCGCGCCGCGCATTTGACGCCCTGCCGGAGCATCTCCACGACGGTCACAGCGCTCTTGCGGGGCAAAAATCAGGACGGAACCCGAATCGCAGTGCTTCCGCAAGGGCCACTGACGATTCCGTATCTTTCAACACCCTGACCGATTGCGGTGCGCCGGCCGCGCTCGAGAATCTACTCGACGATTTTCGGCACGATGAACAAGCCGTTGGCGTGGGCGGGCGCATTGCGGAGGGCGTCCTCGTGGCTCAGGGACGGGCGCACCACATCGGGCCGGGCCACATTGACGAGCGGAAACGCGTGCGCGGTGGGCTCGACCCCAGACACATCCACCTCCTTGAGCTTCTCGATATAACCCAACACGCCGGCGAGTTGCGCGCCGATAGTCTTTTCTTCCTCGGGCGTGAGGGAAAGTCGCGCCAGGTGGGCCACGTATTTGACGTCGAGATCAACTTCTGGCATTGGCGGCTGGGGGGAAAACCTCGGCCCGCCGGGGTCGAGCCGGGGGGTTATTCTTCGTCAAACTTTCTTATGATGAGCGTCTCGAGCTCGGCGAGCGCTTGCGAAGCGTCCTGGCCATGAGCGCTGACGGTTAGTTTGCTGCCCGGGCCCGCGGCGAGCATCATGAGTCCCATAATGCTCTTGCCGTTGACTTTTTCGCCGTCCTTTTCGACAAAGATATCGCAGCGGAAGCGGTTGGCGGTTTTGACAAACATGGCCGCCGGCCGGGCGTGGATGCCCAGCTTGTTACTCACCATAAAATCCCGGCTCATATTCGAGCCGGCATCACCTAGCTTCTTGGCGCTCATGCCGCATTCTGCCTATAGGTAGCCGACCAGCCGGATGAAAGCCAACAAAAACTACAGCTTGGTGGCGGCGGCCATGCGGGAAATGAGCCGGTCGTTGAGCTCTTTGGCGGGATTGTGGCCTGAGGCTTTGAGCTTGGTATGGAAAGCGGCGACCTCGATCAGACGCGCGAGGTCGCGGCCGGGCCGGACAGGAATGGTGATGTGGGGAATGTCGATTCCGAGGATCTGAACGTATTCCTGCTCTATGCCCAGGCGTTCGACATCTTCCACCTCGTTCCAGGATTTGAGGGTAATGACGAGGTCGACGCGCTTTTCGTGGCGGATACTGCGGACACCGAACATGGCGGCGACGTTGATGATGCCGATGCCGCGGACTTCCATGTGGTTCCGCGTGACTTCGGCACTGGTGCCGACCACCTCGCGGCCGTCGACGAGGGTGACTTTGGTGATGTCATCCGCCACCAGGCTGTAGCCGCGCTCGAGCAGCGCCAGCACGCTCTCGCTTTTGCCGATGCCGCTTTCGCCGCGCAGGATGACGCCCACTCCCAGGATGTCCACCATGCTGCCCATTTCGGTGCCGCGCGGCGCGAACATCATCTCGAGCGCCAGCGTTGCCAGGTTGATGAACTTCATGGTCACGAGCGGGCAGCGGAAGATGGGCACCTGTGCCTCCTCGGCCGCCTGGAGCAACAGCCGGTCGGGGTGCAGGTTGCGCGAGAAAACCACACAGGGCACCTTGAAGGAGAAGAACGTCTGGTACCGTTGCATCCGTTCTGCCGGCGGGAGCGACTTCAGAAAGAAGGCCTCGGCGTTGCCGATAACCTGCACGCGTTTGAACGCAAAATAACGAGTGAACCCCGACAGAACCAGGCCGGGGCGGTTGACGGTCGGTTCGCGGATATGCCGCTTCAGACCGGTGGCGCCACCCAGCAGGTTCAACTCGAGCGAGCCGGCGTGGTTGGTGTAAAACCGTTCGACAGTTACAATTTCTCGTTGCATCTCCTGTTCAGAGGTTGAACTCGGGCCCGAGGTAGATCTCGCGCGCCTTCGGGTCATCGACGAGCTGTTCGGCGGCCCCCTCGTAGACCACCTCGCCGTGGTGGATCAGGTAGGCCCGGTCGACCAGCTTCAGCGTCTCGCGCACATTGTGATCGGTGATGAGGATACCCAGGCCCCGGTCTTTGAGCCGCCGGACAATTTTCTGGACCTCGTAAACGGCGATGGGGTCAATGCCGCTGAAGGGCTCGTCCAGCAGCAGCAGCCGGGGGCTGGTGACGAGCGCGCGCGTGATCTCGAGGCGGCGTTTTTCACCGCCGCTCAGGGTGTAGGCCTTGTTCCCGGCCAGGCGCGCCAGGTCGAGTTCCTCGAGCAGGTACTTGAGGCGCATGGCCCGCTCCGACCGCTTCAGGCGGCACGTTTCCAGGATGGCCAGGATGTTTTGCTCGACGGTCAGCTTGCGGAAAATGGACGGCTCCTGCGTCAGGTAACCGATGCCCAGCCGGGCGCGCCGGTGCATCGGCAGCCGGGTCATGTCGCGCCCCAGGAAATAGACCGCGCCTGCATCCGGTTTCACCACCCCGACCACCATATTGAACGTGGTGGTTTTGCCCGCCCCGTTCGGCCCCAGCAAACCAGCGATTTCGCCCGGAGCAACAGTGATCGAAACTCCGTTCACGACGCGCCGCTGCCGGTATTCCTTCACCAGGTTCTCGGTCAGCAGCAACGGTGCTTGCAGAGCCGTCGCCGCGCCGACCGCCGGCGCGGTCCCGTTGATCACAGAGTTCGGTTGCTCATCGTTGTCGGGCACGCTGTCGATTATTTCCTGAGTTTGCTGTTTGGCAATACCAATGCGTTCGTGCCCAGGCCCTTGATCTGGCTGGTGATCTGGTAATCCCCCCGGGTGATCAGCTTGTGATTCGCGCGGTCCAGGACAATCGTCTTGTTCCGGGTGGTGCCATCCTTGCCTTCCAGCACCGCTGGGGCGCCGATCAACACGACCTGGTCGTTGGTCGTCGTGCCGGTCACCTCGTAAGTGTAAACCACCTGGTCGCCGGTGCCGCGCACTTTCTGGCCTTTGTCGTCCAGCAAATCGAACACCACACTTCGCTCGGCGACGATGCTCTCGACCTGCCCCCCCGACGCGGGCAACTGCACGGTGAGCGTGCCCGAGGACCAATTCATCTTCGGGTGCGTCACTTCCACTCCGCCGCGAAACTGCGCTTGCTGCGGGCTGAGCGTGTACTCCGCCGACCGGACCTCGGCCCATTGAACAGCCGCATTCGCTGCCGGGCTCGCGGCGCCGGGGACGGCGCGCGGGTCGGCGGCCTGCGCCAGTTCGCTGGCGGGCAGGCGCATCAGGGCCTTCCCCTGAACCAGCATTTCATTGGTCCGTGTGTCCACGCGAATGAGTTCGCCCGTGCCGGAACGCTGGCCGGAGCTCCAGGCGGGAGACTCCGTTAGCTGCAACACGCCGTCGCGGCCGGTGAACACCGCCTTTCCGCCGCTGAGCCGGTTCGTGCCCTCGCGCAAGACTACCTCCTGCTGCGCCACCAGAGTATCGAGTTGGTTGCTGCCGGTATAAGTGACATTCATCAGGCCGCAGGTCAGCGTGCCGCGCGGCTGGTTTCCCATCCGCTCGCTGAGAGCCACGTGCTCGCCAAACACGGCCTGATTGGTCCGAAATTCATGGTAGCCGGAGGCGATTTCGACAAATTGGTTGGTGGCCTTGGAGGCCGGGGCCGCGACAGAGTTGGATGAAGACAGGAGCGCGGAAAGGCTCAGGCCTTGCGCCGGCATTCTGACCCAGGCGTTGCCTTCGGCCCGGAAAACTCTGTTCGTGCGATCGATAATGAGCAGATCGCCCCGTCCTTCCCGCAGTTCGCTGCGCCATGCGGGGTCGCCCGTCAGGCGGATCAGCCCCGTGTCCGGGCTATATACGGCAGATTGACCCGTCGCGTGCACGCCCCCACGATCTGCCACCACGTTTCCCTGTGCCTGCAAAGCCTGAAGTTGACGCTCCTTGAACGGCAGTTGGAAGGCCAGCCGGTCGCTCGTCAGCGACACGTCGTTGGTGCCGGCGACGCGCACGTTCCTTTCATACAGACCGCCACCCGTTTGCCCCGTGTATTCGAAACGGTCGGCGCGGATTTCGATGCCCGGGCTTCCCGGTTTTGGGGTTTGAGCCCGGCCCTTTGCCTCAGGCGAATTCAACAGCTCAGGGTCGATCAGCGTCAAAACCCGGTTCGAGATCACCAGGCTCGAATTGGTCTGCCGCAGGAAAAAGCCTTCACCTTCGATCGAAAACTTCCCGTCGGCAGTCGTCACGCGCAGCGCGCCGGGAGAGCTCGCCGATTTGGCGTCCGCGTCGTAAAGACATTGCGGGGCCTTGATCAGCAGTTCGGGGTCTCCGGTCTCCCGGAACGTTTGCAACGTCAAACCCGTGAGCAGGAAAACTCGTTCTGACACCGGCTGCACGCGCTCCGCCTGCAACAGCGATTGCATCTGCGTGTCGCGCGGCGGGCCAAAAAACTGGGCCGCTTTAAAGCCCTTTTGGATCCCGCCCAATCCCTGCGCGGTGTGGCCGGTGAGCGGAAGCGATAACGCCAACAGCAGAACCGGCGCCGGCCCCCGGAACCACTCCCGGGGCGGCGCGCTGATCCGGAATGGCCGGGTGATTTTCATCTCAGCGTTGCCAACGTGGTCCGCCCCGCCCATCGTGCGTCAGAACTGGCGGCCGGGCAGACCGTGCTATGCTCTTGCTTCTACAGACGCGGCTCGACGCGTTCCGATTCACCTTTCCGGAACCAGGGCCCGGTGCAACCGCACCAGGGTTTTGAGGACCGCCGGCATCTGCGCGAGAGGAATCATGTTGGGGCCGTCACTCAAAGCCCGGTCCGGGTCGGGATGGGTCTCGATAAAAAGGCCGTTAGCTCCGGCGGCCACCGCGCACCGCGCCAGCACCGGCGCAAACTCCCTCTGGCCGGCCGACTTGTCGCCGCCACCCCCTGGCAGTTGCACCGAATGTGTCGCGTCGAAAATCACCGGGAACCCGAACCCGCGCAAGATGGGGATCGAGCGCATATCGCTGACGAGGTTGTTGTAGCCGAAGGTTGTGCCCCTTTCGGTTACTAGCACCCGTTTGCCGCCGGCGGCACGCGCCTTTTCCAGGACCTGTCCCATCTCCGCGGGCGAGAGAAACTGCCCCTTTTTCAGATTTACAATCTTTCCGGTGCGAACCGCGGCGGTGATTAAATCAGTCTGGCGGCACAGGAACGCCGGAATCTGGAGCACGTCCACGACGCGAGCGGCGGCTTGGACCTGCGCTTCCGTATGGACATCCGTCAACACCGGTACCCGAAGCTTCGCACGGACCGTCGCCAGCACCCGCAGGCCCTCCTCGAGGCCCGGCCCCCGGAAAGAACTGGCCGACGTACGGTTCGCTTTGTCAAAACTGGCTTTGAAGACGTAAAACACGCCCAGCCGGCCACAGGTCCGGTTGAGCGCCGAGGCGATCTCGAGGCAGAGAGCTTCGCTTTCGATTACGCACGGTCCGGCGATCAATGCCAGCCGCCGGTTCGCCTTGAAGCCGCTCCAGATTGCCGACTCGTTTTCCACCCGGGGTTTGTACCACCCTAACCCGGCAAAGTAAACCGCGGCCGAAGGCCCGGGGCCGGAGCGCCGAGTTGCACTCGGCTTACCAGCTTCCCTTTGCTGTGCTTCACCCCATGTACCCGGACTCGTTCCGCCACTGGCGTTTTTCCGACTGACAGGTAAGTTTAGCTCGAATGAACCGGGTATCAGGTATGGACAACACAAGGTTTCCGATTTTGCTGGTGGAGGATGATTTGAACGACATCTTCCTTGTCAAGCGCGCCTTCAAGATTGCGCGGATCCACAGCCCGTTGCACGTGGTGACCGACGGACAAGAGGCCATCAGTTATCTGCGCGGCGAAGGCAAGTACGGGGACCGCCAGCAATATCCGCTGCCGCGACTGATCGTGATGGATATCAAGATGCCCCGCAAATCAGGGTTTGAAGTCCTGGACTGGGTGAAGCGCGACTCGCGAGTCTTACGCCGCATTCCCGTCGTGATCGTCTCTTTGTCCGAGGATCCCGCGGACATCAACCGCGCCTACGAGGCGGGCGCCAATGCCTACATGGTGAAACCGGTTGAATTCCAGGGGGTCGAACATCTCTTCGAATCGATCACCCATTACTGGGGATTGGAATGCGCCAAACCCGAGCTCGAAGCAGCCTAGCTTCCCTCGACCGGGACTGGTAGGATTCCGCTGCCTGCCCCGCCGGCCGGCCTGCGTCAGGACCCGGCCACGGCGCAGGTCAAAGCCTATGATCCCGCGAATTGCGTTTGATACGTTGCTGTTGCTGAGCTTGTGGACCGTTCCCGCTTCCGGCGCGGAACTGGAGGCTATCGTCCTGCCGCCCGCGGCGAGTTCGGGCGGAAAGCCGGTCATGGAAGCATTGCGCCAGCGGCAGACGATCCGCGAAATCAAGACCGATCCCATTCCCGATGCGGTGCTCGGCGATCTCCTCTGGGCAGCCTTCGGCATCAACCGGCCAGAGAACGGCCATCGCACCGCCCCCTCGGCGATGAACTCCCAGGAAATCGATGTTTACGTCGCGAGGGGCGATGGACTCTACCTGTATGAGCCGAAGCCACATGCTCTGAAACCCGTCGCCGCAACCGACCTCCGCCGCCGGACCAGCGGCCAGGCCTTCGGCACCAACGCGCCGGTCACGCTGATCTTTGTCGCCGACCTCTCACGCCTCGACAAAGCCCGGGCGGAGACTCGCCTCATTTACGCCAATTTCGATGCCGGTTGCATCTGCCAGAACGTGTACCTGTTTTGCGCTTCCGAAGGACTGGCGACTGTTGTCCACGACCTGGACCGCGGCCCGCTCACGACCGCGATGAAGCTCCGGCCCGACCAGCACATCATCATGGCCCAGGCGGTCGGCTGGCCGCAGGAAACCAGGCCTACAGCTTCTTCAGGACATTGACCGCTTTAGCGGCGGCCCCCGCCGTATCGAGGGCCAGGTAAGCCACGAAACGCCGGCCAAATGCCGCCGCGGAAAGGCCGCGCAGATTCAGGCCCGCCTCGGCCAGAGCCTTCGACAACGCCGACCCCAGGCCGGGTTTGTCGGTCCCTTCCACCCGGACTGAGTGAAGGCTATCCGTTTTGCTGAAGCCGGAGGCTTTCGCCGCCTTGACTTGTTGGGCTCCCTTCACCGGCGTCACAAAAGCCACTCCCTCGCCCCGGCGGTCGGGTTTGCGCCGCGAGATAATGAATTCGAGGTTCGCACCGGCCTTGGCGAGTGCGCTGAGTTTTTCCGATAGCCCCCCCGGACGATCCTCAATCGTCGCGGCCCAAACCTCTGCTCGGGTAATCTTTAGCTTCATAAGTGCCTCCGCTGTTCTCGGGACTGATTGGGTCTGCCCTCTCCGGGCGAGTCCGGCCACACGAACGCGCGCGGCCATTCCTGGTGAGGGGTTTCTTATCCCAACCATCGCACCGCTTGCCAAGACCGTCAAACCGGCGCGTGAATACTGCGACGGCGAAATTTCGATGAAGACGGCCTCCCACCCACGAACCCCGCAGGATAAGTGAAAGAAAGCGCCTCCTTTCCCCGACCCTCTCATCCCGAGGAGGAGACGGAGACGGGACGCGCGTGCCACTCGCTCTCCTCCATCAATCAGTGGACCGACGAGCAGGCAGAGTCAGGGGGAGTCAGCGCCGCGCCTGGCGCCCCTCTCCGCCTTTTGGGGGAGAGGGGACAGGGGAGAGGTGGCCCTTATTGTGTGTAAGGTTCCGGGCTGTAACGTGTGCGTCGGAACGCAGTGAAGCTCTCCCCAAACCTGGTGGCGTTTAGGGTTTAGCTGCGTCGGCAGCGATCGTGTATATTCAGGGTGCTGTGGGCACGAGTCTTCCACCCCGGCGCGGCGCGGCCAGCAACCCGCCCAACCGGTTTCAACACATCTCGCTCGAACGGGACGAAGATTGGGACCCGGAGCAGGATCCCTTGCCGCGAACACAGTTCTTCAGGGATCGGACCGCTACCGTGATTACGCGCAACGACAGCCCGGATGTCGGGTTCGAGTACACCATCAACCCCTACCGCGGCTGCGAGCACGGCTGCATTTACTGCTACGCGCGGCCGTTTCACGAGTTCCTCGGGTTCTCTTCCGGCCTGGATTTCGAGACGAAGATCATGGTCAAAGAAGACGCCCCGGAACTGCTGCGCAACGAGCTCTCCTCCCCGAAATGGAAACCGACACCCATCGGCATGAGCGGCGTCACCGATTGCTACCAGCCCATCGAACGTCGGCTGAAGCTGACCCGGCGCTGCCTGGAGGTGCTGGTCGAGTTCCAGAACCCGGTCGGGATCATCACCAAGAACTCGTTGGTGACCCGGGACCTGGATTTGCTGACGCGACTGGGGGTGCTGCAGGCGTGCGTGGTCTTCATTTCGCTGACTACCCTGGACACGGAGCTTCGCGCGGTGATGGAGCCGCGGACCTCGCCTCCGGCGGCGCGGCTTTCGACCATTCGAACGCTGGCGCAAGGCGGCATCCCCGTCGGCGTCCTGCTGGGACCTACGATCCCCGGCCTGACCGACCATGAAATGCCGTCCCTGCTCGAAGCGGCTGCGGACGCCGGCGCGCGCTTCGCCGGGTATGAATTGCTGCGACTGCCGCATGCGGTGGCTCCCTTGTTCGAAGATTGGCTTGGGCGGCATTTCCCGCTCAAGCAGGAGAAAGCCCTGAACTCGATCCGGGCAGCACGGGGCGGCGAACTAAACGATCCCAAGTTCGGTTCGCGCATGAGGGGAACAGGAAAGGCTGCCGACCGGATTTCGCAGATGTTCCACGTGGCTTGCCGCAAGGCGGGATTGGCGGAGGATGGCCCCGAGCTGTCTATCGCAGGTTTTCGGAAGCCAGCAGTACGCCAGCTGGGGCTGGATCTCTGAAGGACTCGCCACGGCTGCCCCACTTCGTCCACTGGCTCACCAGCGGCGGCGATGTGCTGGAGAAGCACGCCGGGGCCGGGCTTTTCCTGCTTCACACAGGCTAGAAGGGCGCTTATGTTTCAGGGAGCAACGTGAAAACGCGGCCTGAGCGCAATCCCACAAACCCGCCTGGGAATCAGCCGGAGGAGATCGATCTTTCGCTGCTGGAGGACAGCTTGCGACGAACCCCCTGGCAACGGTTGTTGGAAAACGATCGGGCCCTGGCGCTGGTCCGGATGCTGGAAACGGCCCAAATGCCTGCCGATGGAACACCTGAATCAGATCTTCCGAAGGAAGAAAGCTCGGAATCCAAAGTCAGGGTGTTTCAGATCCTGCGGGCTTGATTCGCCCTTGACCGGTTTGCGTGAAACATGTTAGCTTTGATCCATGAAGACGATCACGATCCGGGATTTGCGCCAGCGCTGGCCCGAGGCGGAGGCGGCCCTGCAAATCGAGGATGAGATCATCGTCACGCGCGATTCGAAGCCGGTAGCCAAACTGGTGCGGGTAGCGGCAGAAGGCGCCAGCCGCCGCCGCTGGAACCCTGAAGAACATGCCCGCTGGCAGAGAAAGGTTTCCGGCGGAAAACTCTCGCGCAGCGACGCGGCGCTGGCCGCCGCGCGCGCCGAGCGTGCGCTCACGACCAGGAGCAAATGATTTATCTGGATACGAGTTGCCTGCTCAAGCTTCTCAGGGAGGAGCCGGAAAGCGCCGATGTGCGAATCGCCGTGGATGCCGAAGCCGAGGTGGTCGTGTCATCTTTAACTGAGTTGGAAACGGAAGTGCAGTTGAAAGCGGCGGCGGTCGGGGGAGATATTCGGGCAAGCCAACGGCGGCAATATCAGGTTAGACTTGCTGCGATGCGCAATCTCGACCCCTTTCATTTTCGGCACCTGCCCGCGGCGGTCTTCTCGACAGCTCTCCGGCAGCATCGCCATCCTCGGGCCGTTTACTGCCGCTCCCTCGACCGGCTACATCTGGCGGCAATGGAAGAACTCAAACTGAGGCGGCTCATCACCCTCGACGCGATGCAGGGAAAGGCCGCCGAGGCTCTTCACTATGAGGTGATTTATCCGGGCCGGGAGTAGGCCAGGTATCCGGACGGGGATTCCCAGCGGAGGAGTTTCTTTCCCAGCCAGCCTTCCACCGGTTGCGTTAGGAGCCGGATTCGATGTTGGGCTTGCTGCGCTTTCAGCCGAGCGCAGGCTCAGCTCATGACGGGGCCGGGAATGACAGATTCCCAGGGAGCGGTGGGTCGGCCGCTGTTTGCCACCACGCACTGGAGAGTGGGCCTGGCGCTGGTGCCGGCGGCAGCGGCGCCAGGCGAGAGCCTGTTGGCGGTTGGGGGATAGTATGCGAAGTTGAGCCAGGTATGAAGCGAATCACGAGCCTATGCCTGGCTGTGCTGGTCGGCGGCATGGTGGCGGCGGCAGCACAGACGAAGCCTATGAGCAATCCCAGCCAGGCAACCGAGGTCGCCACGGTCGGCGGCGGATGTTTTTGGTGTACCGAGGCGATTTATCAAATGCTGCCGGGCATCAAATCCGTCACCAGCGGCTACGCCGGAGGCTCGACCGAAAATCCGACTTATAAGGAAGTTTGTACGGGGACAACCGGCCACGCCGAGGTGATTCAAATCGCGTACGACCCCCAGCGGGTTTCTTACGAGAAGATCCTCGAGACTTTTTGGGACGCGCATGATCCGACGACGCTCAATCGCCAGGGCAACGATAGGGGGACTCAGTACCGGTCGATCATCCTCTACAGCAGCGAGGCGCAGCGGGTTGCCGCCGAGAAATCGAAGGCCGACGCCCAGAAACGGTTCAACGCGCCGATTGTCACCCAGATTGTGCCGCTGAAGAAGTTCTACCCGGCCGAAGGTTACCACCAGGATTTCTACCGCAGCAACCCGAACCAGCCTTACTGCCGGGCGGTGATCCGGCCGAAGGTAGAGAAGTTCGAGCACAAGCTGGCGACAGGAAAGTAAGCTCTGAAGGCTGAAACCGCGGAATACGCGGAATACGCGGAAACAAAAAAAGGGCGGCCGTTGCGGACCGCCCCTTGGTTAGGAGGAACTGCGATCAGATTCCTTTGCCGATCATGTATTTGAGCAGGTCGGCCACTCGGCAGCTATAACCCCACTCGTTGTCGTACCAGCTCACGAGCTTGAAGAAACGCTTGTTCAGCTCGATCCCCGAGCCCTGGTCGAAAATCGACGAGGACTTCGAGTGGATGAAGTCGGAGCTGACGACTTCGTCGTCGGTGTATTCCAGGATGCCCTTGAGGTAGGTCTCGCTGGCTTTCTTCATCGCGGCGCTAATTTCGGCGTAGCTGGTGTCCTTGCTGGTGCGGACCGTGAGGTCCACGACCGAGACCGTCGGGGTGGGGACGCGGAAGGCCATGCCGGTGAGCTTGCCTTTCACTTCGGGCAGGACCAGGCCGACCGCTTTGGCGGCGCCGGTGGTGGAGGGGATCAGGTTGAGGGCCGCGGTGCGGCCGCCCTTCCAGTCCTTTTTGCTGGGGCCGTCGACGGTCTTCTGGGTGGCGGTGTAGGAGTGGACGGTCGTCATGAGACCTTCATCGATGCCAAACCCTTCCTTCAGCAACACGTAAACGATCGGGGCGAGGCAATTAGTGGTGCAGGAAGCGTTCGAGACCACGCTGTGCAGCTTGGGATCGTATTTGCCTTCGTTGACCCCCATCACAATCGTCGGGCAATCGCCCTTCGCCGGCGCGCTGATGATCACTTTCCTGGCGCCCGCCGCCAGGTGGCCCTTGGCCTTCTCAACGTCGGTGAACAGACCGGTCGATTCGATCACCACATCGACGCCCAGTTGTTTCCACGGCAACTGCGACGGGTCCTTGGCGCTCACGACCAGCATTTTCTGCCCGTTGACGATCAGCACATCGTCGTCCGTCTTGTCGGGCGCCGACTTTTCCGACCCGACGGTGCCATTGAACCGGCCCTGGGTGGAGTCGTATTTCAACAAATAGCCAAGGTTATCGGCCGGCACGATATCGCCGACCGCAACCACCTGGACGTCTTTGCCGACGAGACCTTGTTCGACCATCGCCCGGAAAACCAGGCGGCCAATGCGGCCGAACCCGTTAATTGCGACTTTTACTGCCATAATAAGATTTCAAGTTTAGAATCCAAATTGAACGCAAATCTTAGCCGGGAAAAACGCCGGGTCAACGAAGAAAAAACGGCTAACGGGTATCGCCTCAGTCTTGGGTCGGAGCGCCGATTTCTAATCGGCTTAAGCGCGCCGACGGCCACGCGTAAGCCGAGTGCAACTCGGCGCTCCGACTCAAGACTGAGGGGTTACGCTAATGGCTGGCTGCGCAGCCGAGCGCCTTTTGGATCGCGTTGGAGACGGCGTCGACGGTCACCGCGCCCATCATGCGGACCAAGTCCTCAGTGGCGCCCTTTATTCCCAACCCATCATACTTGTAGTACTCGAGATTTCTGCCCGCGATGGCCGGGTTCGGAATCAGCGTGTACGGGTTTCCGAATGGCTCGTTCGTCTTATTGAGCGTAAAGGCCTCGATCACGATTTGCCTTGGTGTTTTCACGGCCGCGGCGATGTGCATCAACGCGGTATCGACGCTCAGGAAAACGCTGCAGAGTTTCATCAGCGCGCCCGCCTCCCGCAAGCTGCGGCTGGGCACCCGAATCACCAGCGGCGACGGATTCGCGGAAAGCACTTTTTGAATCTCGCTCTCTTCGTCCGGTCCTCCGAAGAGCAGCACCGCCAGATCGGGCCGCGCTTGCCGCATTGTTGCGACCAACCGGATGTACTGTTCCAGCGGCCAGCGTTTGAGCGCCAGGTTCTTTGTGCCACCCGAGCCGGCGTGGAGGCCGAGGATTTGCCGGCCCTGAAGCTGATGCGAGACTAAGAAAGATGCCGCCCAGCTTTCGTCCTGCGGGGAGAGATAGAGCTCCAGTTGGTGTCCGGGCAGCACCGGTTTTTTGTCGAGCCGGCGGAGGATATCCAGGTTCAAATCGACCGAGTGCCTGGTGTAATCCTGCGCCAGCGTCCGATTCACCAGCAGCCGGTCGGCGGCCCCGGACGAATCGTAAACATGGCTGATACGGAGCGGCGCGCCGATAATCCGGGCGATCACGCGATAAGCACGCCGGCTCTGCGGGTGCGTGTTGAGGGAGAGGTCGTAGCGGTTTTTTCTGACCGAAAGCAAGAATCGCAGCGATTCGAGCCTGGTTTGTTTGAGCAGGTTTCGCTGATAGATATGATTCAGGTGCGGGTTTCCCTCGAGGATGTCCTTCGACCCAGCCCACAGCACCAGCGCATCGATGCGCGCCTGGGGGAAATTCGCGCGCAACTCGTGGATGAGCGGCGTTGCCAGGATCGTGTCGCCGATCCCGGCCATCGAAATCACCAATATGTTTTTCACAACGGCGTTTGCGGGCATTGGGCGCCTCAGCCTGCCACAGGCAAGCGGCCCCGCGCGGGTTCCTATAACATCAATTCCCAATGGCTGAAACTCCAAAACCTCGTTCTAAACGCGAGAGCTTAAGGCAGAAAGGAGAAGGCAGAAATATGGGGGCAGAAATATGAAGAGGAGGTCAATTTCTTGCCCCTAATCTTCTGCCTTCCCTGTGCTTTAGGCCGGAGCCGCGACCCTACCGCAACAGAGTCACAAACTCGATCC
>DATDCV010000044.1:0-4380 GCA_036524155.1 Verrucomicrobiia bacterium | reverse complement strand
GGCTCGAGCCAGGTATCGTTGTTCAGGAAGAAGACATACTCTCCTGAGGCTCGCTCCGCGGCTCGGTTGTTCCCGACACAGAATCCCAGGTTCATGCCGTGCTGTATGACTCGGCCGTTGGGCCATCCGCTCATCAAGTCGGCCGCGAGCGAAGCCGAGTTGTCCGGCGACGCGTTGTCCGCGACGAGGATTTCGAGTTGATCGAAAATCGATTGGTTACGGAGTGACTTCAGACACCGCTCCAGCCAGCGCGCGCCATTATAATTCAGCACAATAACGCTGGCCGAAGGAGTTTCTGGCTGCCGGCCGGCCATCAGGGCGGGGATTGGGCGGGCGGAGCCGGCGGTTCTTCTGGACTCGATGGTGGTGGCGGCATCTGAGGTTCTGTTTTTGTCTCGGCGGGCGGTGTTTCGGAAGCAGGCTCAGGCGCGGTAACCTCTTCCGCCGCAGGATTGACGCCGGGTTCGGACGTCGCAGCAATAACTGCTTCGCTTTCGGGTCGTGGCTCCGGCGCGCTGGTCTGCGCATCTCCGGCTGGTGTGGCGGTCGTGACGGCCGGTTCCGCCGGCGTAACCTGACCTTCGGGGCTGGGAGGTTGCGGCGGGAGGGCTTGGGTTTCTCCGCCGGCGGCCTCCGATGCGATGGTTTCTGTGAGTTTGGGTTTTGGCTCGGGCTTGGGCGGTTTCGGAACCGGTTTCTTCGCCGTTTCCAACAGGCCGGTCGCGAACTCAATCACATGTCCTTGGTGGATGAGCCAATGGAGATCCGCAATCACCGCAGTCTGCTCCGGCGTGGGAGCCGCCGGTTGTGGTGCCGGGGCAGGTTGACCTTCGGCGGCAGGTTGCGGAAGCGGGACAACGATCGGCTCCACCGGCGTCGGGGCGAGGGCCTCCACAAGGTGGCGGCGATTGGTTTTAGGATGGGCGTCGATGTACTCCACAATGCGTTTCACGCCCTCCGATACGGGCGTCAGCGCCAAGTCGAGATAATGCGGGCGAGCGACCGCCACGTGGGTGATCGTTTTGTTGACCTTGAAGAACTGGAGCCCGTGAGTGGCGAATTGCTGGCTCAACACCGTTGCGATCTGCAATGGGAAACGCCGCTGGTCCTCGGTGACCGAACGCACCAGTCGCACCAGCTCCGGACTGCGCAGATTTCGGGCAGCCGTTCCGCTCAAAGTGTGCGACTCAACCTTCTTGATAATGTTCTCCTTGTGGGTCTCGCGGAAATGTTTCTCGACCGCCTCCATGTTCCCCAGGCGCAATGCTTCGGGCAGATTCAGACACACGTACTCGGTTTTCCAGCTCTGGTCGTCAACCCATTTCTTCACTACTTCCTCGTCCCTCACGATCCGGACCCGTGATTTGTAGACCTCGAACGGCATGCGGGAAAACCGTTCGCTGTGCAGCTTGCGCAGTTGGTTCTGATAGTCGTGATGATTGGGCGGGCCCAGAACCACGCCGCTCATGCCGCACTGAGCCACGAAGGTGTATTTGCCCTTGGGCGGTTCTGTGGCAGTGCGATCGGTTTGATAGAACGTGCCGAAGTGTTTGCGCAACACGTGCGCCACCGCCTCGTCTTCAGTCAGCCAGAGCGTGTCATCCAGGGCGCAGACGAACAGCGGCTGGACTGGCTGGCCTTCGGCATTCTTCTTGATGTCGAAAACTGCCGCATGCCTTTCGGGCTTCTGCAAAATCATCTGGGCGATGTCGAAGAGCGGATACGCCCGGCCCGTCATCTTGATTTGGCGCGCCAGCGACTCGACCCCTCTTTCTTCAGGGACCAGGCTGACATTGACCTCGGGCAGAGGCGGAGGTGGTTCGCGGCGCTCGCGCGGTTGGTCGCGGCGCCCTCCTGGTCCGCGGTCGCGCTCGCCACCTCGTCCGCCAGGGCCGCCTTCCGTGCGGCGGTCTCCTCCGGGTCCGCCGAAGTGTCTTCGCGGCCCGCGCCCGAACCCCTCACGTCCGGCTCCGGGCCAGCCCTCGCGCCGCTGGGGCCGCGGCCCGCGCCGGCCTTCGCGCCGGTCCGGCGGTTCCACCGGGCCCTCGTACTTGGCGTACTTGGCTGAGGAGGGCTCCTCCTGCGCCCAGGCGGGCAAAAACAGTTTCTCCAGATCAAAATCGTTGTCAGGTAATGTGCTCATCACTTCACGTCAGGCGCAAATACGGCGCGCCTCGCAATTGCCGTTCTGTCAGCATGGATTGGGGCTCCCCGGAATGCAAGCGCAGGATGCAGGACGTTTTTGCGTTTGACCCGCCTCGGCTGTGGAGGTTAGGTTGCGAGTTCTCGATTCGAAAGAAATTATGTTTGGGACGATACGAAAACATCAAACCTGGCTCTGGGCTGTCATCATTACGGTGACGATTGTCACCTTCGTCATTTACTTTGGCCCCCAGTCAAGAGTCGATTCCAGCGTCCGCTCTGCCAACCACGGCACCATTAATGGCAAAAAGATTACCGACCAGGATTTCATCGACGCGTATCGCGAGGTCCATTTGCACCATTTCATGATGTCGGGGCGGTGGCCGGATGAGGACAAGCGGTCAGGGTTCGAGCCCGAACGCGAAACCTACCAGTGGTTGCTGATCGTGCAGAAACAACAGGATCTGGGTGTGCATGTTGGGGACCAGGCGGCGCAACAGGTGGCCCGCCAGATGCTCCGTGCCTTTGAGCGGATGGGGGTCAGCTCTCCGCAAGTGTTTTTCGACAAGATCCTCCTGCCCCGGGGTTATCAGGTGGAGGACTTTGAGCGGTTCGTGCGCCACTTCGTCGGGATCCAGGAATTGATCACTACGGTCGGTCTTAGCGGCAAGCTCATCCCGCCGGATCAGGCCAGGAGCCTGTACGAACGCGATCACCGGGAGTTGGAGACGGAGGCTGTGTTTTTCTGGACCACCAATTATGAAGCCAGTGTTCAGGCCCCGCCGGAAGCCCTGGCCGAGTTCTATACGAACCAGCTTGCCAGATACAGGATTCCCGATCGGTTGCAGGTCAGCTACGTGCGGTTCGAATTGACGAACTACCTGGCGCAAGCCCAGTCACAGCTCACCAACTTGAACGAGATTGTGGATCTTAATTTTCAGCGGCTGGATACCAATGCTTTCCCGGAAGCCAAGACTCCCGAGGAGAAGAAACTCAAATTGCGGGAGAAGGTGATCGAGCAGCAGGCTTTGAACCTGGCGCGCGCCAAAGCGTTGGATTTCGCCAATGTGCTGTTCGCCTTCAACCCACCCAGACCGGAAAACCTCAGGCAACTCGCCGAGTCCAACCAAGTGCCGGTGCAGGTGAGTCAGCCCTTTGACCGTGACAGTGTGCCCCTGGGCCTCGAAGTCGGTGCCGATTTCGCCAAAGCGGCCTTCTCCCTGACCACCAACGAACCGTTCAGCGCTCCCATCATCGGTCAGGACGGTGCTTACGTGATGGCGTTGGATAAGAGCCTCCCGAGCGAAACACCGGCTCTTGACCAGATTCGTGATCGAGTTCTGGCCGATTACAAGCGCGGGCAAGCCATGCGCATGGCCTACCAGAGCGCAACTGCTTTCGCGCAGTCCCTGACCAATAGCCTGGCGCAAGGGAAAACCTTTACGAACCTATGTGCTGACCTGGGCATTAAGCCGCTGTCTTTGCCGCGCTTCTCGATCAGCACGCGAAGCTTGCCGGAGGTCGAAGACCTCGTCCCGTTGAGCCAGTTCAAGCAGGCCGCTTTCGGAACCCCACCGGGCAAACCGACGCCGGTGCTGTCAACGCGCGCGGGTGCTATGCTGTTGTTTGTCAAAGCCAAATTGCCGCTCGACACCAGCAAGGAGCAGACCGAATTGCCTGCGTATCTCGCGCAATTGCGCCGGACACGCCAGCAGGAGGCTTTCGACGAATGGTTGCGCCGCGAATCCGAAACCGGCCTGCGTGACACCCCGCTCGGACGGCCTCAGCCGCCTCCCAAGATCGGGGCGAAGACCGCATCCGCTTCTTGACCGGTTCCATCAAACTCTCCTCGCCGGCCACACGGGAGTTCTGGGAAATCCCCGTGCTGTACGAGGACGAACACCTGCTGGCCGTCAACAAGCCCAGCGGGCTGCTAAGTTCGCCGGACCGCTGCGACCCCCAACGGCCAAATCTGATACGGTTGCTGCATGACGGCATCGCCCAGTCCAAATCCTGGGCCGTCGAACGCAAACTGGCCTACCTGATGAACGCGCACCGCCTGGAGTTCGAAACCAGCGGCGTGTTGCTCGTGGCCCGCGATAAGCCCACCCTCGTCGCGCTGGCCAATTTGTTCGGGAGCGAAAACCCGGCAACGCGATACGTCGCGCTGGTCCAAGGCACACCAGGTCAAACACGCTTCGAAATCTCCGCCAGGCTCGCGCCCCAACCGGCAAGGCC